>DASXCR010000104.1:0-6250 GCA_036491075.1 Solirubrobacteraceae bacterium | reverse complement strand
CCGATGCCGTCGCCGCCGCCGCCGCCGCCGCCGCCGCCGCCGCCGCCGCCGCCGGGTCAGCTCACGACGCCGATGACATTCTTCGCCTGGCGCTGGATCTCGATCGCGTCGCGCAGCTGCTCGAACAGCTGCCGCGACGCCGGCATCCCCACGATCTCCAGGTCCGGGTTCTTCACGTCTTGCGCGACGACCTCGACGTGTGCGATGCCGAGCACGCGATCGATCAAGTTCTGCTTGTAGACCACGTCGCGGACGCGCCACAGCTGCAGCACGTCGATGCGCTTCGACAGCAGTCCACGCTCGTACTCGATCACCGTGGTCGTGACGCGGAACTTCATCGAGTTGCGAAACAAGCCGAGCCCGAGCAGATACACGGTCGCCACGCCGAGCGGGATCACCACGCCCAGCACCTTGTTCTCGGTCGTGTCCTTGAGCGTGTGCACGAGGATCACGATCAACACCAGCGCGCCGATCACCGTCACGAGGTAGTAGCCGAGATACGCCTTCCACGACGGGCTGCCTTCGTACAGCGTGCGGCGCTCGCCCGGCGCGACCGGAGCCGTGCCCTTCACGGCCGGCGTCAGTGGCGAGCTAGCGGGGGCAGCGGCAGCGGGCGCAGTCGTCGCCGGCGCGGCATTCAGCATCGATCCGCAGAACCGGCACTTGATCGCCTCGTCCTGGATCTCCTCCGCGCAGAACGGACACTTTTTCATCGGCTACATCCGGTAGCCGATGCCCACCATGAAGTCCATGCGCGTGATCGAAGACATGTTGTCACGCAGGCCGCTCTTCGCCGGGCTGTACGTGAACGCGAACGGCGCCGCCGTCGCGGAGATGCTCGGCGTGATGTCGTAGTCGATCGAGACGCCCGCGCGCAGCGCACCCATGACGAGCGCGCCGGTCGTCGGCGCGCCGTTGTCGGTGAACGGATTGCCCATCGCGGTGATGCCGCCGAGCACCAGCATGCCGACGCCGAGATCCGCGCGCAGGCCGACCTTCGGCGCCACGTCGTAGCGCAGGCCCGCGTTCGCGAGCAACGTCGTGAACGTCGCGGTGCCGCTCGCGTTCGTCATGAAGTTCTTGTAGCCGACCGGCGTCATCTCCGCGGCGATGCCGAGCTCGACGCGCGCCTGCGCGTTGAGCGGGATCGGATAGCCGCCGATCAGGGCGTACGAGCCTTCCACCGGAACGGACAGGTCGCCGGCCGATACCTTCGCCGCGCCGCCGAGCAGCCGCACCGCGATCAGCTTCGGGCCCGCCGTCGCGGCGGGCGGCGTCTCGCCTTCGCCGCCCTCTTCGCCGCCCTCTTCACCGTTGTCATTCGCGCCCACGAGCTTGGGCTTCGGGGTGTTGGCGTTGCCGGTCGGCGGATTGCCGGTCAGCGGGTTGCCGGTCGGCGCGCCCGTCGTCCCGTCGGTCGGGTTCATCGTGTTGGTCGGAGGCTTGCCCGCGTTGGCTTCCTGCTGCTTCGCGCAGTCCTCCATCTCGGTGACGAGCTTGTCGGTCGCCGCTCGGGTCTCGGGCTTGAGCGGGTGCGTCGTGTCGGTGTCCTTCAGCGCGAGGAAGCGCTTGTAGAAGAACGCCGCGTCCCGGCACTTGCCGCCCTGGCGGTACGCTTGCGCGACGTTATAGAGGTACGCGGGCCGCTTGGCGTCGCTGGTCTCGAGCGCGAACGCTTGCTTGAAGGCGTCGGCCGCCTTGTCGAAGTTGCCCAGGTCGTACTGGGTCTCGCCCTCTTTGAACCACTCATCGGCCGTTTTGTTGTCAGCGGCGGCGAGCGCCGAGATGAACAACGAGCCGAGCACCACATATTTAATCCACTTCGTCATCGCAGCCTCACATGTTTTCGGGATTCATCAGACCCGTATCGTTGCCGCCGTGACCGTTGGTCCCGCTGCCCTTGCCCGAACCCGCGCCCGAGCCGGCGTGCGGGCCGTGACCGCCGTTGTTGACGATCGGCGCCGGCGCCTTCTTGAGCTTCACGAGCGGCTCGGTCGTGTCCTTGTCGAACTGCATCTGCTTGAGCACGACCTCGTCGAAGCCCTTCAGCTTGAGTCGGATCTGCGCGTTGCCGTGGACCGGCATCACCAGCGTCGCGTTCGTCTGCTTGCCGACGTCGAGACCGTCGATGAAGATCTCGGCGCCCGCGGGCTCCGAGCTCACCGTGACGTTCACGGTCGTCGGCGCCGGCGGCGGCGTCACGATCGCGACGGCCGCATCGGGCGGCTTGGGCGGTGGCGTCACGACGGCGAGCGCGGCATCCGGCGGCCGCGGCGGCGGCGGCATCACGACGTGCGTGTCCGTGGAGCCCGAGCCCACCGCGACGTCGGTCCCGCTGCCGCTGCCGTTGCCCGAGTCCGCGGGGGTCTTCTTGCCGCTCACGACGAAGAATACGCCGACCGCGGCGGCGGCCACCACGAGCACGCCGCCGATCACGAACCCTGCCCTGCTGCGCCCGCCGCCCGCGACCTGGCCGGCCGCGGCCCCGAGCGTGGTCGGCACCGGCGACAACGAGCCGGGCACCGGCGACATGATGCCGGGCATCGGCGTCGGCAGCGACGGCCCGATCCCGGTCGGCGCCGGGGTCAGCCGGACGTGCGGCAGCGGCGCCGACGACGGCATCAGCTGGCGCTGCGAGAAGCCGACGATTCCGCCGTGCGCCTCGACGAAGCCGACCGGATCGGACATCGCGCGCATGAACTCGTCCATCGTCGGGTAGCGCATGTCGGGGCGCTTCTCGAGCGCCTTCAGCACGACCTGCTCGACGTGCGGCGACATCATCCGGTAGCGCGACAGCTCGACCGGCTTCTGCGTGAGGTGCTGGACGAGAATGTCGCCGTAGCCCTCGCCGATGAACGGCACCCTGCCCACCAACATTTCGTAGAGCACGATGCCGAGCGCGTAGACGTCGGTCCGGTGATCGACGTTCGGCTTGCCCTCGCATTGCTCGGGCGACATGTACGCGGGAGTGCCGAGCACGAGGCCGGTGCGCGTGCGGTGCGACGACAGGCCGTCGCCGCCGGTCAGCTTCGCGATGCCGAAGTCGAGCAGCTTGACGAAGTCACGCTCGCGCCCGCGCTGGATCAAGATGATGTTGTCGGGCTTGAGGTCGCGGTGGACGATGCCGGCCTTGTGGGAAGCGGCGAGCGCATCGGCGACCTGCAGCGCGATCGTGAGGGCGCGCTCGGGTGGCAGCGGCGCCTCGGCCCGGATGACCTGGCTCAGCGTGACGCCGGCCAGGAACTCCATGATGAAGTAGACCATCCGGTCGCGGCCGCCGATCGACTGGAGGACCCCGTAGTCGACGATATCGACGATGTTGGGATGACCGATCGCGTTGACGGCCTTGGCTTCGGTGAAGAAGCGTTCGGCGACCTCGGGGTTGCTCGCGAACTCCGCGTGCAAGACCTTCAGCGCGACCTTCTTACCGATGGTCGGGTGTTCAGCGAGGTAAACAGACCCCATTCCGCCTTCGCCCAACTTCTGGGTGACCAGATAGTTGCCGACGGTTTGCCCGATCAAAACGTCAGATTGCGGGGGCCCTGACTGAGGGTCCATGGATATTCCGCCCGGCATCATACTAGCGTGCTCGGGGACCAAAGTCGCGCGATCCAGGTGCCCGTGTTACGACTGACCTCGTGCGCTTGCATTCTGTTCAGCTCTTCTTGTGGGTGATCGTGGGTGGTATGGCACACCCCGCGCTCGCGGATGGCCTGCCTGACGTGCATTCGCGGTCTGCCATCGTGATCGACGCAGAGACCGGCGCCGAGATCTTCGGAAAAGACGCCGACGAAATCCGCCCGATCGCGTCGACCACGAAGATCTTCGTGGCCCTGGCGGTGCGAGCCAAGGGGCTGGACCTGGCCGGGTTCACGCAGGTCACGAAGGACGACGCGCGGACGGCGCGTGGCGGCTCCCGCACCCGGCTCGAGGTCGGCGAGGACTACCGGAACGAAGATTTGCTGCGCGCGATGCTGCTCGCCTCGGATAATCGGGCCCCGACCGCGCTCGGCCGGGCCGCCGGCCTGGCCGAAGACCAGCTGATCGCGGCGATGAACGGGGTCGCGAAGACGCTCCACCTGACGCGGACTCGGTTCACCGATCCAACCGGGCTGCGCGGCAACGTGTCGACCGCGCGCGAGATGGCGCTCGCGCTCCGCGCGCTGCTTGCCGACGCCGAGCTGCGCCGGATCTCCGGCGAGGACCACGCCGAGGTGATCGCGAAGGGGCATCGCCGCGGCATCGAATACGGCACGACGAACCTGCCGCTGGTCTCGAAGCACCACGACGTGATCGCCGGCAAGACCGGCTACACCGAGGCGGCCGGCTACTGCTACGTGACCGCGGCGCGGTTCGGCGGCCGCGTCGTGGTGATGGCGTTCCTCGGCGCGGACGGCAAGCTCACGCGATTCGCCGACTTCAACCGGGTCGCGGACTGGATCGATCGCGGCGCGCCCGGCGCGAAGATCTCGGTCCGGGCGAAGGTGCGGGCGGCGCCGAAGGTGGACGTGGGGATCGCAGGTGGCACGGAGCAATAGGCCTCGGGCTTCGGGCTTTGGGCTTTGGCCCGCAGGCCTTCCGGTTCTGGTCAAAGCCCGAAGCCCGAAGCCCAAAGCCCGATAAGATCACGTCCATGAACCGCCGCGAGGTGCTCGGCGCGCTCGGCGCGGCGTCGGCGAGCTCGCTGCTGTGGGCGCTCGGCTGCGGCGCGCCCGAGCAAGCGGTGCGGCGCGCGCCGGCGCTCCGCGAAGATGAGGTGCGCGGCTGGCTGCACGATGCGGTGGCCAAGCTCGCCGCGGCCGGGTTCGGCGACGCACACGCGCTGGCGGTGACCCGGCGGCGCACGCTCGCCGCGACCGACGTGCTCGGCCAGGGCGTGCGGCGCGTACGCGCCGACGGCGTCGTGGTCGCCGTGCGCGATCAGGACGGCGCGTTTCGCGAGCAGGTGACCGCGGACCTGTCGGCCGACGGCGTCGCGGCCGCGGTGCGCGCGCTGGCCGGCGACAAGCCGCGCTGGGCGCGCGTCGACTTCGGGCGGCCGGTGGCGTCGGGCGTCGCCGCGGTCGAGCCGAGCGACGACGAGCTGCTCGCGATGACGCAGGCGATCCGCGCGCGCGATCGCGCGCTGACCAGCCGCATCGTATATCGCGCCGAGCTCGTCGACATCGACGACGCGCGCGTGTGGTCGGTCGGGCGCGGCCGCGATCTCGAGCAGCGGCTCGTGCGCGTGCGCCAGGCCGCGACGCGCGTCGCGTGGAACGGCACGCGCCCGGTCGTCGCCGAGGCGGCGCGCGGCTGGATCGGCGCGCCGAGCGCCCACGATCTGACGCGCGAGGCGCTGGAAGCCGCGACGCGCGGGGCGCTCGCGTTGATGACTCCAGCCGCGTTCGCCGACGGCGAGCACGCGGTCGTGCTCGCGCCGTCGGTGGTCGCCGCGATCGTCGACGCCGCGGTGCCCGCGCTGCTCACGACGACGGCCGCGCGCCGGCCCGAGGTCGCGCGCCGGCTCGAGGTCGGCGCGGCCGTGGCGGCGCCGCTGCTGTCGCTCGCCGATGATCCCACCGCGGGCGGCGCGTTCGACGCGTACGGCGGATTTTACTTCGACGACGAGGGCGAGCCGGCCGCCGCACTCGCGCTGATCGACCAGGGCCACGTCGTCGGGCGGATCGCAGATCGCGCGGGCGTGGCGGCAAAGCGCGCGACCGTCGCGGGGCGCGGCCTGCGGCCCGGCCATGTCGGCGCGGTCGCGCCCGCGGCCGCGCATCTGGTCGTCGCGCCCGGCACGACGGCGCAGCAGGCGCTACGCGACGACGGCTTCGTGGTCGAAGGCGCGGCCGCCGCGGTCGTCGATCCGACGAGCGATCGCGTCGTCGTGTCGGTCGCGCGCGCGCGCGAGCTCGCGCACGGCGAGGAGACCGGCCGCGTGTTCGGCGAGCTCGAGCTCGTCGGCCAGCTCGGCGCGCTGCTCGCGGCGATCACCGGCGTCTCGAAGGAGAGCGAGAGCTTCGACCTGCGCGACGAGCTCGATGGCCGGCCGCGCTGGCGATCGATCGCGGCGCCGTGGTTGCGCACGCGCGGCACGCTGCGCGCACGCCGGAGGCCCGAGTGATCGAGCTCCGCGACCTCGCGCGCGCGCTCGACCGTCACGTCTCGGACTGGACGATCCTCCAGCGCGAGCAAGATCTCGCCGTCGTCGACGAAGCGCCGCCGCACGTGCGGCGCGCCGAGCACCGCACGCGCTGGCAGCTGA
>DASXCR010000103.1:0-21450 GCA_036491075.1 Solirubrobacteraceae bacterium | reverse complement strand
ACACTCGGTCGCGGCACCCGCCGCGCTGCCACCGCAGGCGGGACTACCGGAGAAGACACTGCTGGCAGCGGCTTGGGAATCGCGCCCGTGCCGGCGTCGACGATGGCACCCAAGCCCGCGGCCCGGAATGCGGCGGCCACGTCCAGATGCCCGTTGCGAGTTGTCGAGAGCAACTGCTGCACCGCCTGTGTCCCGGTCAGCTCGGGCTTGTAGCTGCGCAACGCGACGAGCGCGGCGGCGGCGAATACTGAAGCCTGCGATGTGCCATTCCCGCAGCAGAACGATTCGCCGCGGCTGTTGATCTGGTCAAGCCCGCACCCGGGCGCGTAGAACGTCAGGCCTGCCCATGCACTGAACGAACAGATCGCGTTGTTGGAATCGCCGGCACCTACCGCGAGCACTCCTGGCTGGCTCCCGGGCAACTGAATGGGGCCTGGATCGTTACCGGCTGCGGCGAGGATCGCAATTGCGTGTGCTTTGGCCTGCGCAACCGCGTCGGCGAACTCGAGAGCCTGATCAGGTGTCGGCAAAATCATCGACGACAGCGGCAATGCAATCGCCGCGATCTGTACTCCTGGCGTCGTATACGTCGCGCAGCGGGTGATGCCTCGGCTGTAATCGTCAAACCCAAATGTTGGGATCTGGCCTGCGCTCGGGACATCGGTCGCCCTGACCGAGACAATCTTGAGCTGCGGCCATGCACCAAGGATGCCGTTCCCGGCACCCCCAGCGATCGCCGCGTCGATGGTGCCGTGGGTTAGCGGATCGACATCGTTCACAGCTCCGCCGTCGAGGGCCGTTGCCGACACGAGCCCCGGAGCCGTGTCAGGCGTCGGGTTCACGCCGGTGTCGACGAGGCACAGCGCCCTCGCGCCGCCGGCGGGCGGCGGCGCGTAGGCGAGAAATGCGGCGTCGGCAGCGGCCGCCTGGGTGGTGATCGGCGGCGAGGCTGCGCCCGCTAGGGACGGCACGGCGAGCAGGAGCGCCGCGACCGACACGAGCGAGGCTGCGATCGCCGCAGCGCGAGGATCGGCGCGCATCAGCGGACCACCTTCCTTCTGATCGGTGAGATGCCTGTCGAGAACAACGGCGTGGCGTTGACAACGCTGCGAAACGCGTAGCTGCCGCCGATGACGTTGGGTCCGCCGTCGTAGGTCACCGAGTAGTTCCCCGCCGAGTTGACCCGCAGCGAGCTGCCCACGGCCTGCCAGTGCTTGCCGTTGCGTGTCCGGGTCTGTATCGCGACGAGTGGCCGCGGGGTCCCCAACGGCTTGATGGTGAGCTTGCCGCTGAAGCGCAGCCGGCCGTGGCCCAAGGCCTGGACGCGCAGCGTCACGCCCGGCTTGACGGTCTGCCGGAATCGGATCGCCTGCGGCGCCGCCGGGTCCGGCTGCTCGCCGTAGCTGATCGTCAACAAGCGCGACGGTCCGCGCGGCGCCGCCAGGCTCCAGTGACCCGCCGCATTCGTGGTCGCTCGCGCGACGGCCTCGTGCGCCGTCTGGCTGGCGTTGCGCGAGAACAGCGTCACGAGCACGCCGGGCGCCGCGATGCCGGCGCTGTTTCGCAGCGTGCCTGACAGCGTGAGACCGGACTGCGACCAACCGCGCCCGACGCCTCGGACGAGCTTCTTCGTGGCCGCGTCGAGCTCCACCGCGTAGACAGGTGCCGGAGCATGCGGCACGCTGCCGGCGGGGGGCTTGTCGGATGTCAGCTTGGCGCTCACCGTCGTGCGGTTGTTCGTCGTGATCGTCCGCCGCAGAACCGTCGACGAGTTCTGAGCCGCGTTGAGAACGGTCACCTTGAGCTCGTGTGGACCGTCGCTGAGCGTCGTCGTCCTGACCGTCATGTCGACGATCTCCGATCGTGGACATGGCTGCTGCCATTCGAAGTACAGGGCGCCGGTGCCGGCATCTGGGCCCCAGGTCACACACTTGCCGGAGTTCGTGTTCGGCGTCGCGTCGTACACCGGCTTGTCGTCGATGGTGACCTTGACCTTGTAGACGCCGGGGCCGTCGTCGGCGGCCGTGAACGCGAGCCCAGCCGTGCCGTGGGCGCCGGGCTCGAGCAGGTCGCCACGAAAGTCGGTCGCGGTCGGCAGCGAGCTCGACGAGAGCAGCAGACGCGCCCACGCGACGGCCGCCCACGACCAGCTGCCGTGGGGCCCTCCCTGGTAGCAGGTCGCGTTGTTGGGGTCGCCGATGCACGTGGCGACCACGAAGACGTCGCCACCACGATTGGCCGGCAGGTCCACGGTTCCGTAGTAGTAGTAGTCGCCGCCGACGTTGCATTCTGGGAATCCGAACTCGCAATGCTTGACGAGGTTGCTGTCCTCTGCACCGAATGCGGGCGACATGATCGCCGCAGATCCGATCGCCGACCTCGTCTTGCCGGGCGTTCCGTTCGCTTGCCCGTAGCCGTCGGCGATCATGCCGACGGACAGCGTCCCACCCACGAGCGTCGAGCCGCCCGGCGGCGCGTAGATGAGCTCCTCCAGCGCCCCGGCCGGAGCCGGAGCCGCCGTGCCCAGCCACGCGCCCATCGGATAGTACGAATCGCACTTGGTCGTGTTCGACGCGCCGCTGCCGACGGGCCCGGCTGCGGATCCCGTCCAACCCTCGCTCGAGGCCGTCGTGCCGTCCGGGAAGCTGCAGCTCGCCTGGATCCACTGCCCTGCATACGCGGAGCTCGCGCCGACCGTCACCGTCGCAGTCACGAACGAGCCGATGACTCCGGCCATCACGAATACCGCGCCGACCCATCCCCTGTTGAACTGGTGCAGCATCCTCTCCTCCATCGGTCTCTTGTTGACGGTCATCAGCACCCGAGGCTCCCGGGCACGCAGTTCGTCGCGCCAGCGGTCCGCGAGGGCTGCGCGTGGCTCGGTGCGCTCGAGCCGGCGCTCGCTCCCGACGATCCGCCCGAGCTCGTCGAAGGAAGATCGCCCGGCGTCTCGGTCGCCACCGGCGGCGGTGGCGGTGGCGCGGGCTTTGGGTCGGCGGCTGTGGTGGGCGCCGGCGTCGTCGTGGTCGGAGCGGTCGTCGTCGGCGACTGCACGGACGGCGCCGACGGCGTGGCGGCCTGCGTCGCCGTGCCCGACGGGGTCGGCGCCGGCGCCACCGCAGGCACGGTCTCGGGGCGCGCCGCCTCCTCGTGCGTCTGTTGCGAGGAATCGAGCGGGATCGGCGGGATGACGCCCGCGATCTCCCCGCCCGCCGTGGCGGCACACACGACTCCGACGCAGACCGCGGTCGCCTTCGCCCCGATCGTCGCGGCGCCGCCTCCCGCGGCAGCGGCGCCGCCGAGACCGAGCCGCCCCCACACGGAGCACACCTGGCCGTAGGCGTTCATCGCGAGGCAGGTGACCTTGGCCGAGCACGCCTGGGCGGCTCCCGCGAACGCGTCGATCGGCAGCGCGAGAACGGCGCCGAAACGAGCGGGCAGCGAGCGGCGGCGCGTGTGCCACGCCGCGAAGCAGTCGTCGCAGCCGGCAAGGTGGAAGACGATGCCCTCGTACTGCTCGTCGTCGAGCCCGCGTCCACGGCGATGGCGACTGGTCATGATGAACGCGTCGAGCAGCGCGCGACGCTCGTCGCAGATGACGCCGTTGGCTCGATCGTCGATGAACGCCGCCATCCTCGCCCGCGCGCGCCGGGAGACGCTCTTGGTCTTCGCGGGGGTCCAGCCAAGGGAGTCACCCAGCCCGCGAGGCTGCGCTCCGCTCGGACGAGATCCAGACAGCACCTCGTCGTACCAGGCCTCGGCCCAGATGCGCTGATCGCCACCCAGGACGCTGAGGATCTCCCGCACGCGCCACTCCTGCCGCGCGTCCTCGATCGGGTGGTTGAGATCGACCCGAAGCTGCTCGTCGAGGTCTCGGCTCGGCTCGTCCACAGGTGTCGCGTCGCGATGCCTGGATTCGGCGGAGCGCTGGTCGTCGATCAGGCGGCGCCGGGCACACGTGATCCAGAGCGCCTTGACCTGCTCGGGCTCGCCGAGGTGGGTACCAGCGGACACGATCTGCGCGAGCGCTTCGTCGACCGCCTCGTGCACCGCCGAGGAGCCGCTGCGACGCACGTAGCCCGGCGCGATCGCCGCGACGATCGTCTCGCGCATCCCCAGCACCGCTCGCTCGCGTTCGAGTTGTTCGTGGCGCTCGCGCTGCGCCCGGACGCTCATGGTCGCCGCCCCTCCTTGTTACGACGCTGCACCTCGCACATCGCGCGGTCGAAAGCGCGCCAGGC
Organism: Solirubrobacteraceae bacterium; assembly: GCA_036491075.1. Taxonomy (GTDB): domain Bacteria; phylum Actinomycetota; class Thermoleophilia; order Solirubrobacterales; family Solirubrobacteraceae; genus CADCVQ01. The sequence goes on along the minus strand of DASXCR010000103.1, from coordinate 17,209 downwards.
GGGGAGCAACCCGTCCGGGCGCATCAAGCGCACTTCATCTGCAAGGTACAGGCGATAGAGCAGACGTGCCTCGTCGCTGAGGGCCGCGAGGATCGCGTCGATGTTCGGCTCGGAGTGGCCGGCGAGCCATGCAGGCTCGGGGAACTCCACGAGATCGCGATACAGGCGCACGACATGTAGTCGACATAACCCCCATAAAGGGGGCAACGCCGATCCCGTAACCATGCCTATCTCATAGGCACCGACCCGATCGGCACGTGGCGCGGCTCAGCAACCACCACGGCCCGGCGGGCGCGAAGCGACTGCGGCGACTCTAGTAGCCGAGGCGCGCGAGACGCTCGCGCTCGGCGCGACGCTTGGCCTCGCGCGCTTCCTTGCGGATGCGCTCGCGGTCGCGGCGCTCCTGGTCCTCGTCGTGCCCGGTGATGATGCGGATGCTCGTGCGCAGCTTGCCGTCCTGCGCGTGCGAGGCGTACTCGGAGCGGCTGGCGCGGTCGTCGCGACGGGGGCGGCCACCGCGGTCGCCGCCGGGGCGCGGGCCACCGGGACGCCGGCCGCCTGCCTCGCCGGGACGCCCGCCGCGCTCGGACTCGGGCGGACGGGGAAGCTGGCTCTTGACGTCGCGCACGGGGGTCGCGGCGAGCCGGACCCATGCGTTGAAGACGGGATCGCCGGGCTTCAGGCCCTCGGCCGCCTGCGCGCAGACGGCGGCCCACTTCAGCGGCTGGCCCTTCTCGTCCTGCTTGGGCTTCAGCGCTTCCTTGATGATCTCGGCACCGCCGACGCGCTCGATGGCGGCCGTCACGCGGGCGGGAGACGAAGGCGAGCGGTCGACGGGGGCGGCGGGCTGATCGCTCTCGGCCTGCGGCGCGTCGGGCGCGGCCTGCTCGTCCGATGCGGGAGCCGTCTCGGCGACGGCGACGGGCTCGGTCGCGACGGGAGCTTCGGCGACCGCGGTCTCCTCGGTCGTCGCGGTGCCTGCGCCGTCGCCCTCGGCCGGCTCGGCAGGGGCGTTGTCGGCAGGGGCCGCACCGCCACGACGAAGGTCCGTGAGGGCGGAGAAGAAGGCGCGGCGATGACGCTCGGCGGCCGACGGGCGGCGGCGGCGCTTGCGGGCGGGAGCGGCGGTGGCCTTGACGGACGCAAGCGGCTTGACCGGCTCGGCGATCCCGAGGATCTTCGGGCCGACGGCTGGCTTCTCGATGTCCGGCGCGATCGTGCCCGCCGCCCGTGCAGCGCCAGCGGCCGGTGCGCCGGTTGCGGAGTCGGTCGCGGGTGCTGCCGCGGCGGGCGCTTGCGTGGCGGCCGCGGGTGAAGGCGCGTCGGCGACGGCCTCCGCGACCGGAGTCTCGGGGGCGGCCGACACGACGACGGCGGGAGCCTCGGGCTGCGTGCCGGAGTCGGCATCGGCGGACGCCGTCTCGGACGCTGCGGGAAGGTCCGATCCCGCAGGCTCGTCGACCGCCGAGATCTCGGATGCTGCGGCCGCGGAAGTCTCGTACTCGGTGGGCTCGGCAGCGGCCTCAGGAGCGGCGGGCGCACCGGCCCCAGGGGCCGCGGAAGCAGCGGCCTCAGGCGCGGTCGGAGCGGCCACCTCAGGGGCAGCGGAAGCAGCGGCCTCCGCGACGGCGGGCTTGTCGGGCGCAGCCGACTCGGCAGGAGGAGCAGCGGCCCCGGGCTCGGCGGCGGCTGGGGCATCGGCGGCCGCCGCGGCGGGCGAAGGTGCCTCGGCGACGGCCTCCGCGACGGCGGCGGGCTCGGTGGCCGCGGCCTGCGCTTCCGCTACCGGCGCGGCCTCGGCGGACGGCGCAGCCTCCGCTACCGGCGCGGGCTCGGCGACCGGCGCTGCCTCGGCCGACGAGCCGTTGCTCGCGGCGGCCGGTGACGCCTCGGGGTCCGAATCAGGGTGTGACGACGCGACGAGCGAGGCAGGCTCCACGGCTGCGGGGCTGCTCTCCTCGGGGGTCTGAGTCGCCGTCTGGCCGTGGTCCTCGGCCGTCGTCTCGGCAAGCGAATCGCCAGTCACTGCGTGCAGGTTATCGAGGCTTGAGGTCAAGCCGCACCCTCGCTGACGATCGATGCACGGCAACGACCCTCCGAGCCGCTCGAATCGGCCGCGAAACCTGATGCGACCGGACTCAGGGAACCGGCACGTCGGGGGTCATCGCGAGCACCGCCGCGAGCACGAGCAGATGCAGGCGGCCGAAGCGCTCGGGTAGCGTTTCCCCCGCCGGCAGACCGTTGTGCAGCTCGAGCAGCGCGAGGATCGAGCGGCAGATCGGCGCCTGCGGAGCATCGTCGCCGACGAGGCAGGCGAGGCGCGCGAGGTCGGCCTGCTCGGCCCCGTCGCCGCCCGCGATCGCGGTCGTGATCGCGCCGATCAGGTACTGGTGCGCACGCAGCAGCAGCGGATCGAAGCGCAGCCCGCCCGGTCCGAGCGCGGGGCCGGCGTCGATCGCGTCCTCGGCCGCGAGGATCCGCTCGAGCTGCCCGCCCGCGACGCTCGCCAGCTGCTCGTGCGACAGGCCCGCCTGCAGGGCGCAGCGAAACGCCATCACGACGCCGTGCTTGGGCGCGCCGAACGGGATGTCCGTGGCATACAGGATCTGCCCGGGCGCGACGTGGGTGAACAGCGTGAGCAGATCGGCCACCGTCCACCACGCCGTGTCGAAGAAGACGTTCGGATGCTCGGCGGCGACGCGCCAGATCCAGGCGAGGTCGCAGACCGCGGCGTGGGCGAGGATGAAGCGCGCCCGCGGGAACTCGCTCGCGAGCTCGAGCACATGCGCGCCGAGCGCCGGTATCCCGCGGCCGGCGTGGATCAGGATCGGCAGCCGCTGCTCGTGCGCCTCGGCGACGATCGAGCGCATCGCGGGCGCGTCGAGGGCGAACTGCTCGGCGCGCGGGTGCAGCTTGATCCCGCGCGCGCCGGCGGCGACGCAGCGGCGGATCTCGGCGACCGGGTCGGCGTTCGGATCCAGGCGGCAGAACGCGACGAGCCGGCCGCCGGACGCGGCGGCCGTCGCGATGACGTGGTCGTTGGCCGCCGGATAGCCGTCGGGCTCGTGCATCGGGAACGCGACGGCGCGGCCGTTGGTCGTCGCGAGCGCGGCGAGCAGCTGCTCGGCGGTGCACTTGAACGTGTCCGGGTCGTTGACGCCGATGTGCGTGTGCGCGTCGAAGACCGCAAGGTCGCCGAGCAGCGACATGGTCTGCTCGTACCACGGCGCCAGCAGGTCGTCTGCGTACACGCGGCCGGATTCTAGGCGGGGCAGCCGGACCGCGGGGCCGACCGGGCGGCGCCGTTTGCAGCAAAAGCTCGCGGCCCTTCACACAAGGCCGCCGAGCGCGCTTAGACTTCCCGGCGTGACTCTTGCCAGCCTCGGCGTCTGCTCCTGCGGCTACATCGCCATCGCCCGTTGCCAGGGATGCGGTGTCCTGCTCTGCGAGACGCATGCATCGACACTGCCCGAGCCGCCCGAGGGCGTCTCGGAGAACGCGAAGACCAAGTTCGCGGGCGCGATCCGGCTGATGGGCGGCCAGGCATGCGAGAACTGCCGCGCCGTACAGGGCCGCCAGGCGATCTCGGAGGCGCTCGCGGCGCCGCGGACGCCGCTTCCCGCGCACTGGCTCGATCGCGCGATCGCGCTGCACTCCGACCAGACGCGCAGCGCCGAGGAGCGCCAGTTCGACGGCCAGCTGCCGGCGAACCTGACTTCGACGGAGGTCGCCGCGGAGTTCCTGCGCCGGATCGGCAAGGAGCCGCGCGAGAGCGTCGCCGTCACAGACGCGACGATGCTGCACAAGGCCGAGATGGCATGGGGCTGGAAGGTCGACTGCCGCCGCACCGACTACACGCACCACTGGCCGGGCGGCGCGAGCGAGCGCTATCCGCTGCCGCTGATGATCTCGATCGCGGGCGAGCTGCTCGGCCCCGTGGCCGACGCCGAGGGGACGCAGAGCGCGACCTGGTACCTCGTCCCGGACTCGGACATCGACCTGCCGCGGATGGTCGCGAGCGTCGCCGGGCTGCTGATCCTCAGCCCGTTCGAGGGCTGAGCGAGCCCGTCGGGGACCCGCCCGCCCGCCGCTTCAGGCGACCGGTCGCGGCAGCGCGGCCGGCGCCGGCTCGCGACGGCCGGCAACCACGGAGGCGGCGATGACGCCGCCGATCGCACCGAACAGGTGCGCCTGCCAGGAGATCCCCTCGTGCGGCACGAGGCTCTGCAGCAGTGCGAGCCCAAACACGCCGATCACCACGACGCCGACGCCGATCTCGACCAACCGCCGGCTGAGGATGCCGCGGGCGACGAGGTACGTCGCGTAGCCGAAGACGATGCCGCTGGCGCCGAGGACGACCGTGTGCGACGGCGCGATCAGCCACACGCCGAGGCCGCTGACGACCCCCACGATCAGCGTGACGAGGGCGACGCGAGCGAGCCCGCCGAGCGCGATCGCGAGGCCCATCGCCGCGAACGGGATCGTGTTCGAGATGAGGTGATCCCACCCGACGTGCAGGAACGGCGCCGAGAAGATCTCCGGCAGCCCACCGACGTCGCGCGGGTGGATGCCGTACTGGTCGAGGTGGTGGCCGTCGGCGGCGTCGATCGCCTCGGTGACCCACATCACCGCGATCAGCGCGAACAGCAGCTTCAGCCCGGCGATGCGATCGGAGCCGAGACGCTGTGCCATGGCGTTCACGGTACCGGCCGGCGACGTCGGGCCGCGACGCATGGCACCGGCGCGCGCCACATGCCGGATCGACCTGTCGACCTCGGTCGCGTCGACGGATGGCGATTCCTGCATGACATACGTGAACGAGTGACGTCTCGACGCGTGCCGCTCGTCCGGTGGTCGATCGTGCATGTGCTCGACGTCCGCCGGCACGGACGCCGACGAACGACGAGGACCCCGCGCACGCACGGGGTCCTCGGGTCCGCCCAAGAGGGCTCGGCGGCTACTTGATCTGGTCGTAGACGCTGAACAGCGGCAGGTACATCGAGATCACGATGAAGCCGACGACGCCGCCGACGAAGACGATCATCACCGGCTCGAGGATCGAGGTCAGCGCCTTGACCGACGCGGCCACCTGGTCCTCGTAGAAGTCGCCGATCTTCGACAGCATCGTCGTCAGGGCGCCCGTCTCCTCGCCGACCTTGACCATGTGACCGACCATCGACGGGAACACCGGCGACTCCATCAGCGGCTGGGCGATCGTCCCACCCGCCTTGACGCTCGTCGTGACGGCGTCCATCGCCTCCTCGACGACGATGTTGCCCGCCGTCTGCTTGGTGATGTCGATCGCCTGCAGCAGCGGCACGCCGGCGCCCATCAGCGCCGAGAACGTGCGCGACCAGCGCGCGAGCGCGACCTTCTGGAAGATGTCGCCGATCTTGAACGGGATCCGCAGCAGGAAGCGCTGCCACAGGCTGCGCCCGCGCGGCGTCTTCTTCCACTTCGCGAAGGCGACGGCGAGCAGGATCGTGCCGAGCACCAGCAGGTACCAGTAGCCGGTCACGACGTTCGAGATCGCCATCGTGAACTGCGTCATGACGGGCAGCTTGGCGCCGCCGAGCTCCTTGAAGACGCCCGCGAACACCGGGACGATGAACGCGACCATCGCGAGCATCACCGCCATCGCGAACGTCAGGATCACGATCGGATACGCCATCGCCGACTTCACCTGGCGGCGCAGCGACTCCTCCTTCTCGAGCTGATCGGCGACGCGCAGCAGTGACTCCTCGAGCAGGCCGCCCGTCTCCCCCGCGCGCGTCATCGCGACGAACAGCGGGCTGAACGTCTTCGGGTGGCGCTCGAACGCGTCCGACAGCGGCAGGCCCGCCTCGACGTCCTTGCGCACCTCGACGAGGTCGGCGGCGAGCTTGGAGTTCTCGGTCTGCGACTCGAGCACGTACAGCGCGCGCAGGATCGTCATGCCGCTGGACACCATCGTCGACAGCTGGCGCGTCATGATCGCCAGGTCGCCGAGCTTGATGCGGTTGAAGTACGGCAGCTCGATGTCCTTCGACGCGCGCCCCTTCTCGGCGATGTCGAGGACGATCAGGCCCTTGGCCTTCAGCTGATCGGCCACCGACTGCTTGGACTCCGCGTCGACCTCGCCCTTGGCCTGCTGGCCGACGAGGTCGATCGCCCGGAAGACGAAGGTGCTCATCAGGCGGCGAAGGAGCCGGCGCCGAGCAGGCGGCGGAGCTCCTCCGGGGTCGAGGAACGGGCCTCTGCGAGCTTCTGCGTGATCTTGCCGGCGCGCACGAGCGTCGCGAGCGCCGCGTCCATCGTCTGCATGCCGATGTTGCCTCCGGTCTGCAATGAGGAGTAGATCTGATGCGTCTTGCCCTCGCGGATGAGGTTGCGGATCGCCGGCGTGGCGAGCAGCACCTCGCAGGCCGCGACGCGACCGGCGCCGTCGGCGGTCGGCAGCAGCTGCTGGGTCACGATGCCCTGCAGCGCGACCGACAGCTGCACGCGCACCTGCTGCTGCTGGGAGGCGGGGAAGACGTCGATGATGCGGTCGATCGTCTGCGGCGTGTCCTGCGTGTGCAGGGTCGCGAAGACGAGGTGGCCGGTCTCGGCCGCGGTCAGCGCGGTGTGGATCGTCTCCAGGTCGCGCATCTCGCCGACGAGGATCACGTCGGGGTCCTGGCGCAGCGCGGCCTTCAGACCATGCGCGAAGGACTGCGCGTCCGAGCCGATCTCGCGCTGGTTGACGATGCACTTCTTGTGGCCGTGGAGGAACTCGATCGGATCCTCGATGGTCATGATGTGCTCTTCGCGCGACGCGTTGATCTCGTCGACGATCGCGGCCAGCGTCGTCGACTTGCCCGATCCGGTCGGCCCCGTGACGAGCACGAAGCCGCGCGGCTTGCGCGCCAGGTCGTGCAGGACGCTCGGCATCCCGAGCTCGTCGAGCGACTTGATCGAGTACGGGATCAGGCGGAACGCCGCTCCGATCGCGGCTCGCTGGTAGTAGGCGTTCACGCGAAAGCGCGCGCGCCCCGGGATCGCGTAGGCGAAGTCGATCTGCCAATCGGTCTCCAGCCGCTGGCGCTGATCGTTCGAGAGGATCGAGTAGACGATCTCCCGTGTCATCTCGGTCGTCATGACCGGGTAGTCCTCGAGCTGCGTCAGACGGCCCCGGACACGAACGGTCGGATGAGCTCCCGCCGTGAGGTGCAGGTCTGACGCGTTGCGCTCGATGACCTCGAGGAGCAGGTCTGCGAAGTCAAGGTTCATTGCTGGCGCTATCGACTCGCTCCGCGCGCCGCGCCGCCTTATGCCCGACAAATGGACGACCGTATGATCAGCCGACCGGTGGCCGCCTCGAATCTTCGCTCACGACCCGACGACAAGGGCGAACGCCAGCCGTGGCGCGTCGAGGGCGGACGCGAGGCCGACAAGCCTCCGGCGCCCAACCGGCCGCGCATGCCGAGGATGCCGGGCAGCAGCCGGCTGTGGTGGTTCCTGCTCGGACTGCTCGTGCTGAACATCGTGCTCGGGCAGCTGATCCCGTCCAGCGCGGACAAGCGCATCGACGTGCCCTACACGTTCTTCCGCGACCAGGTCGCGGCCGGCAACGTCAAGGAGGTCAACGCGCGCAGCGACGTCATCCAGGGGACGTTCAAGGTCAAGACGAAGTTCGAGAAGGAAGGGCCGAAGACCGAGTTCCAGACCGTCCAGCCGACGTTCGCCGCCCAGGACGACAGCCTGCTGCAGCTACTGCTGAAGAACAAGGTCGAGGTCAACGCGCGGCCGATCGACGAGGGCCGCTCGTTCCTCGCGACGCTGCTGATCTCCTTCGGACCGACGCTGCTGATCGTCGGCCTGCTGATCTACTTCGTGCGCCGCAGCCAGAGCATGGCCAGCGGTGGCATCTCCGGCCTGGGCCGCTCGAAGGCCAAGCGCTATGACGCGTCGGCGACGCGCGTCTCGTTCGAGGACGTCGCCGGGATCGACGAGGTCGAGGAGGAGCTCGTCGAGATCGTCGACTTCCTCAAGAACCCCGATCGCTATCGAAAGCTCGGCGCCGCGATCCCGAAGGGCGTCCTGCTGTCCGGACCGCCGGGGACCGGCAAGACCCTGCTCGCGCGTGCGGTCGCCGGCGAGGCCGACGTGCCGTTCTTCTCGCTGAGCGCGTCGGAGTTCGTCGAGATGGTCGTCGGGGTCGGCGCGTCGCGCGTCCGCGACCTCTTCGAGCAGGCCAAGAAGGAGGCGCCGGCGATCATCTTCATCGACGAGCTCGACGCGATCGGCCGCGCGCGCGGCGGTGGCGGCGGCTTCGGCGGCCACGACGAGCGCGAGCAGACGCTGAACCAGATCCTCACCGAGATGGACGGCTTCACGGGCTCGGAGGGCGTCATCGTGCTGGCCGCGACCAACCGTCCGGAGATCCTCGACCCGGCGCTGCTGCGCCCCGGTCGCTTCGACCGGCGCCTGACGGTCAACCCGCCCGACAAGGACGGTCGGCTCGCGATCCTCGAGATCCACACGCGCTCCGTCCCGCTGGACGACGACGTCACCCTGAGCCGGATCGCGTCCTCGACGCCGGGCATGGTCGGCGCGGACCTGCGCAACCTCGTCAACGAGGCGGCGCTGATCGCGGCGCGCCGCGACCACACGTCGGTCAAGGCGGCCGACCTCGCCGACGCGCTCGAGCGCATCATCCTGGGCGCCGAGCGGCGCATCACCCTGTCGCTGGAGGAACGTGAGCGCACGGCGTATCACGAGGCCGGGCACGCGGTGCTCGGGATGCTCGAGCCGGGTGCCGACCCGGTGCGCAAGATCTCGATCGTCCCGCGCGGGCGCGCGCTCGGCGTGACGTTCCAGTCGCCGTCGGCGGACCGCTACGGCTACGACGCGCGCTACCTCGAGGGGCGCATCGTCGGCGCGCTCGGCGGTCGCGCGGCCGAGGAGCTCGTCTACGGCAACGTGACGACCGGCGCCGAGTCCGATCTCGAGCAGGTCACGAGCATCGCGCGCCAGATGGTCGGGCGCTGGGGCATGTCCGACGTGATCGGCCTCGTGTCGGTGCTGCCCCCACCGGGCGAGGAGCAGTACTACGGCACGCAGGTCTCCAACGACACGCACGAGCTGGTCGACCGCGAGGTGCGGCGGATCATCGAGGCCTGCTATGTCCGCGCCCAGCGCGCGCTCGCCGCCAACCGCGACAAGCTCGAGTCGCTGACGAAGGAGCTGCTCGAGCACGAAACGCTCGACGAGGACGACGCCTACCGCGCCGCGGGCTTCGAGCGCGACCCGGTCGACGTCGCGGACGTCGTGGCCGTGCCGGTCGCGGAGCTCGAGGCCGGTGCGCTCGCGGCTCGCGAGCCCGATGCCGGCGCGCCCGCCGCCGAGCCCGACGCTCGCGAGCCTCAGGCCGGCGCGCCGGACGCCGGCGAGCCCGCCGCGTCCTGACGGCCCGCGCGAGCGCCAACCCGCCAGGTGGCGCATTGGCCGCATCCGCTGGTTGCGCGCTCGCGCATAGGATGCTTGTGATGACCACCCGGGATGACGAGCTGACGGCGATCAGCGGCTGGACCGACGACGAGATCGCCGCCGACGGCGTGCGCGCCGCGACCGCGCTGTACATGGCCGCGACCATGGAGGAGCTCGCGCTGATCGGCGTCGTCGAGCACCTCAACGAGCTCAACCAGGAGAAGATGCTGTCGATCGGCGCCGGCCACGCGTCCAACCTGCTGCACACCTTCTGGGACCAGGGCTACAAGCGCACGCCGGCCCCGCGCCGCCTCGCGACGTTCACGCGCGTGCTCGGCACGCCCGCCGGCGAGGACTCGAACGACGCCTTCCCCGGGCTGCTCGCGAACCTCGCCTCGGCGATCGCCGAGGGCTCCGAGGACACCGCCGCGGCCGCGGGCGCGCTGCGCGAGAACGTCGCCGAGCACATCGACGAGGCGGCGACGAAGGTCGCCATCGAGATGCGCACCACCTACGCGGACATCCGCGAGGTGCTCTCCGACATGGAGCTGCGCACGGCGTACCGCCCGGCCGAGGACATGTGGGAGGTCGTCGCGCGCATCGGCGAGGAGTTCGGTGGCGGTCTCGACGTCCAGCGCCCGCGCGCGACCGCGACGACCGGCGCAGCGATCCTGCGTCGCGTGCCCGAGCTCGCGGCCGGCGAGGCACCCGGAGCCGAGCTCACCGCCGCGGCGCAGGAGTGGCTCGAGGCGGGCACCGGCCCGACGGGGTAGGGATCCGGCCGGCCGGCCGCCGGCCCGCGCGGGGCTCAGTCGACGAGCGCCGCGCCCGTGCCCGTGACGCGCGTGACCTCGGCGATCGAGGTCATCCCGAGGCGCACCTTCTCGAGGCCGTCGTCGCGCAGCAGGCGCATGCCCTGGCGCACCGCGATCTCGGCGATCTCCGGGGCGGGGGCGCGGGCCAGCGCGAGCTTGCGGATCTCCTCGGAGACCGTCAGCACCTCGTAGAGCCCGATCCGGCCCTTGTAGCCGGAGTAGTTGCAGCGCTGACAGCCCTGGGCGTTGTAGGCCTCCATGTCGAACTGGCTGCGGATGCCGTTCGCGCGCAGCACGTCGGAGCTGATGATCTGGCGCGCCTTGCAGTACTGGCAGAGCTTGCGCGCGAGCCGCTGCGCCACGACGCAGTCGATCGCCGAGGCGACGAGGAACGGCTCGATGCCCATCTCGACGAGGCGCGTGATCGCGCTCGCGGCGTCGTTGGTGTGCAGCGTCGACATCACGAGGTGGCCGGTGAGCGCGGACTCGATCGCGATCTGCGCGGTCTCGCGGTCGCGGATCTCGCCGACCATGATGATGTCCGGGTCGGCGCGCATCATCGAGCGCAGGCCCGTCGAGAAGCCCAGGCCGGCCTTCGGGTTGACCTGCACCTGCGTGATGCCGTCGAGCTGGTACTCGACCGGGTCCTCGATCGTGATGATGTTCTTCTCGATCGTGTTGAGCTCGCCGAGCGCGGCGTAGAGCGTCGTCGACTTGCCCGATCCGGTCGGCCCGGTCACGAGCACCGCGCCGTAGGCCTGGTGGAACGCACGCTCGAAGCGATCCTTCTCGGCCGGCGCCATGCCGAGCTTCTCCAGCGACATCACGACGGCCTGCTTGTCGAGGATCCGCATGACGACCGACTCGCCATGCACGCTGGGCAGCGTCACGACGCGCAGATCGACGTGGTGGCCGTCGATCGTCAGGCCGACGCGACCGTCCTGCGGCACGCGCCGCTCGGAGATGTCGAGGTCGCTCATGATCTTCACGCGGCTGACGACGCCGAGGACCATGCGCCGCGGCACCTGCGCGGCCTCGATCAGGACGCCGTCGACGCGGAAGCGCACGCGCAGGTCGACGCCGTTGGGCTCGAGGTGGATGTCCGACGCGCCCTGCTCGACGGCCTGGGCGATGATCTGGTTGACCAGGCGGATGACCGGCGCGTCGTCGGCCGACTCGCGCAGGTCGACGATCTCGGCGGGCGCCTCGTCCGGCTCCTCGAAGCTGTCGCTCGAGACGACGTCGTCCAGGCGCGTGAGCCGCGAGATCAGGCCGGAGATGTCCTCGCGGCTCGTGACGGCGGGCCGGATCTCCTTGCCGGTCAGCAGGGCGATGTCGTCGACGGCGAGCACGTTCGCCGGATCGGCCATCGCGACGAGCAGCGTGCGCTCGTCGAGGAAGCCGACCGGCACCGCCTCGTAGCGCCTGGCGGCGTGGATCGAGATCAGGTTCGCCGCCTGCATGTCGGGCTGGAAGATCGACAGGTCGAGGTGCTCGAGGCCGTGGCGCTCGGCGACGGCGCGCGAGTGGCCGTCGGCGGTGAGCGCGCCCGATTCGAGCAGCACGGCCTCCGGCGTCGTGCCGGTCAGCCGCGCTTCGTCGATCGCCGCGTTCACGCGCTCGCGGTCGACGAGGCCGAGGTCGACGATGACGTCGGTCAAAAAGCGGGCGGGCCCGCCGGCCCGCCGCGGCTTCGTGATGCCCGTGGGGCTCGGCGCGTTGGGTACGACCTTCAAGGGGATGGGCTCAGGCAACGTCGGCCTTTGGTTGATGACCGCGCGCCGCTGCGCGCATGATGTCCAGCGGCGCCGGCAGGCCGGTCCAGATGCGGTAGCTCAGCGCTCCCTGGCGCACCAGGATCTCGAGACCGTCCACGATGTGCACGCACCGCCTTTCAGCCTCTTGGATGAGCGCCGTTCCACCTGCCCGGTAGACCAGGTCCACTACGGTCGCGTAGTCGCTGAGCGCATCGGCGTCCAGGGGGATCTCCTTGAAGAAGCTGGACGAACGGTCGAGGCCCGCGCTCGTGCAGTTCACGAGCACCTCGGCGGCGATCGGCTCCGCGACGACGCGCGCGCCGAGCTCGCGCGCGCGCTCGGGCGTGCGATTCCAGACCGAAACGTCCGCCCCGGCCCGGGTCAGCGCCCAGACGACCGCGCGCGCGCTGCCGCCCGCGCCGAGCACGAGCGCCGACGCCGGCGCGGTGCCGAGCGCGGCCATGAGACCGGGCGCATCGGTGTTCTCCGCGGCGATCGATCCGTCCTCGCCGAAGCTCAGCGTGTTCGCCGCACCGATCTCGCGCGCGGCGTCCGACGCGCTCGTCGCGAGCGCGAGCGCGGCCCGCTTGTGCGGGATCGTGACGTTCGCGCCGCGAAACCCGGCGGGGCCGAGCGCGCGCACCGTGTCGTCGAAGGCCGCCGGCGCGACCGGCAGGCGCTGGTAGCGCTCGAGACCCGCCGCCCGCATCATCGCGGGCGAGCGGCTGTGGCCGACCGGCCAGCCGAGGACCCCGTAGCGCGGGGTGCTCAGCACGTCGTCGGCGACTTGCCACCCGCCGCGTCGCGCGCCGCCGTGTAGCGGGCGCTGTCGCGTTCGAACTGCGCGAACGTCGACGAGAACGCGTGCTGACCGCACGTGCCGGGCTTGACGACGTAGTAGCGGTAGCTCACGTGTGCGGGCGCGGCCGCGGCGCGCAGCGACGCCAGCCCGGGGTTGCCGATCGGCGTCGGCGGCAGCCCCTTGTGGGTGCGGGTGTTGTACGGCGAGTCGATCTGCAGCTGCGACTCCTTCAGCGGCTGCGTCCAGTCGTCGAGCGCGTAGCGGATCGTGGCGTCGATGCCCAGCGGCGTGCCGTCGTGCAGGCGGTTGTAGATGACCGCCGCGATCTTCGGGCGCTCGCTGGCGAGCTGCGCCTCGCGCTCGACCATCGAGCCGATGATCAGCACGTCGTAGGCGGTCAGGTTCTTGCGCTTGGCGCGCGTCAGGTCGATGCCCGCGAAGTCCTGCTTGAACGCGGCGAGCTGCTTGTCGACGAGGTCGCTCACGGGCGCGCCGGCGCGCAGCTCGTAGGTCGCCGGGAAGAGGAAGCCCTCGGTCGAGCGGGTGCCCTTCGGCGCGCCGAAGGCGAACGGGTCCAGCCGCCCGCTGAAGCGCTTGGACGCGGTCATGTAGGAGCCCTCGAGCCCCTTGCCCTTGATCAGGGCGGCCGTCTCCCGGCGCGACTTGCCCTCGGGGATCGTGACGTCGATCGTCGCCTCCGGGCTCACGACGGGCTTCTTCGTGAGCGCGTCGATCGCGGCGCCGTAGGTCATGCTCTTGTGCAGGGTGACCGGGCCGGAGCGCAGGTCGCCGCGCTTGCCGGCGAGCATCGCGCGGATCGAGAACAGCAGGCCCGAGCTGACGACGCCCGCGTCCGACAGCTGGTTGCCGATGTCGCGCGCGCTCGCCCCCTGCGCGATCGTCACGCGGACGGCGCTGCTCTGCGCGCTGCCGAACGGCTGGAAGAGCATCAGCAGGCCGACGATGACGACGGCGAGGACGAGCAGGCCGACGATCGCGCCGAGCCGCGCGCGCGGTCCGCGGCGCGCGCGCGCCGGGCCCGCGGGGACGTCTCCGGGCGGCGTCACGATCGTGCGCGAGGATCGCGGCGTGACGGCGCGGCGCACGCGGCGGATGCCGATCGGCAGCTCGGTCTCGTCGCCGAGCACCCCGGCCGGGGCGGCGCGAGGCGCCGGCGGGTCGGGCTGGATGCGCAGCGGCGGGCGCGGCTGGGCGCGATCGGCGCCGGGCAGGCGACGGCGCGTGGCGGCGCGGCGAGCGGCGGCGCGGTCGCCGCCGGGCGGCTCGATCGGGCCCGCGTCCGCGGGAGTGGCGCGTCCGGCCGGGCCGCGTCCGGCCGGGCCGCGTCCGGCGCGGCCCGGCGAGCCGGCCCGACCCGGGCGCGGTTCGTCGCCTGGATCCGCGCGGGACGCGTCGCGACCGCCACGACCGGCGCGGCCGGTCGCGCTCCCGGGGGCCGCGGCGGCGCGCCGGCCTCGGCGACCCGCGCGGCCCGCTTCGGCGCCGGGGTCGGAGCGATCGGGCAGCGGTCCGAGGCCGTCGCGGGGGTCGTAGGGATCGTGTGTGGGATCGAGTCGGGCATCGGGTGCGGCCTCGGGTCGGCGGTCGTCGTGGTCGGGGCTCGGCGGTGGCGGTGCCTCGTGGCGTGGCGCCGATCCTCCCGCGGCCGGCTGAGCTCCCCCGCGCCGCGCCTCGCGCTCGAGACGGTCGCGCTCGCGCTGCGCGGGGGTCCGCTCGCGGCCGGCTGCGGGGTCGACTCGACGGCTGCGGCTCATGCGCTACCGAGATTCGCCATGAACGCTACCCGGCCTCCGTACCGGCGCGTCGTGCGAGCCACCCCTCCAGCAGGTGCGCGGCGGCGCGCGAGTCCTCCGACGCGCTCGGATCGCCCGGGTCGCGGCTGGCCATCAGCGTCGTGAAGCGCTCGTCGTAGAGCTCGACCGGGACCCGCACGCGCCCGGCGAGCCGCTGCGCGAAGGCGCGCGCCTCCTGCGTCTGCGCGGAGTCCGAGCCCGACAGCGAGAGCGGCAGCCCGACGACCACGAGGCCGGCCTCGCGCTCGCCGACAAGGTCGCAGACGCGTGCGAAGCCCTTGCGCGTGGCGGGGCGCAGCACCGGGTCGATCGGCGTGGCGAGTGTCCCGGTCGGATCGCTCACGGCGCAGCCACAGCGGGCGCTCCCGTAGTCCAGGGCGAGGACGCGCATGTGCCGCGCAACCTACTGCGCGAGAGCGTCGGCGATGACCGCGCGGGCGGCCGCGATCGCGTCGGGCAGCGCGGCCGGGTCGCGGCCGCCGGCCTGCGCCATCGTGTCGCGCCCCCCACCCCCGCCGCCGGCGACGGTGGCGGCGGCCTTGACGATCGCGCCGGCCCTGACGCCGCGCGCGACGAGCGCCGGCGTCACGGCCGCCACGAGGTGCACGCGCCCGTCGACGACCGTGCCGAGCACGGTCGCCGACTGCTCGCCCAGCTTGCCCTTCACGCGGTCGGCGAGATCGGGGAGCTCCTTCGCGCCGGCGATGCCACTGACGAGCTCGGCGACGACATCGGCGCCGTGCAGCTGGGTCGCGGTCGCGGCGAGCGCGTCCGCGTCGATCGTGCCGGCGCCGTTGGTCGCCGCCTTCGCCGCCTGCCTGACCTCGGCGCGCAGCGCGACGACGGCGTCGGGCAGGCCGGCGACGTCGGTGCGCAGCGCGGTCGCGGCCGCATGCGCGCTGGCGTCGGCGTCGCGCAGCTCGGCCACGGCGACCGGCCCGGTGATCGCCTCGATGCGGCGCACGTTGGCCGCGCTCGAGCTCTCGTTGACGAGCTTGAAGACGCCGATCTCCGCGGTCGATCGCACGTGCGTGCCGCCGCACAGCTCCCGCGAGTAGTCGCCGTCGCCGATCTGCACCATCCGCACGACGTCGCCGTACTTCTCGCCGAACAGCGCCATCGCGCCGAGCGCGCGGGCCTCGTCGAGCGTCGTCGTGATCGGTCGCACGCTGTCGTTGCGCAACACCCACGCGTTGACGCGGTCCTCGATCGTCCGCAGGTCCTCGGGCGAGATCCGCTCGCCGTGGTTGAAGTCGAAGCGCAGCTTGTCGGGCCCGACGTAGGAGCCGGCCTGGCGCACGTGCGTGCCGAGCGTCTCGCGCAGCGCGGCGTGCAGGAGGTGCGTGGCGGTGTGGTTGGCGGCGGTCGCGTGGCGGGCGGCGCGGTCGACGCGCGCGACGACGCGCTCGCCGGGCTCGAAGTCCCCCGCGTCGAGCCGGATCACGACGGCCTGGTCGTCGCCGGCGCGAAGCACGTCGGTGACGTGCGCACGGGCGTCGCCGGTCTCGGACTCGAGGACGCCGCCGTCGGCGACCTGGCCACCGCCGGTCGCATAGAACGGCGACTCGGCGAGGTGCACGAGGAGGCGGTCGCCGTGCGCGCGCAGAGCGCCGACGGTCGTGTGCTGCTCGAGCGTCTCGTAGCCGGTGAAATCCGTCGCGAAGCCCGATTCGCGTGCGAGCTCGCGCGCCCGCTCGCGCAGGTCGCCGGCGGTCATCGCCCGCGGGGAGGCGTCCGGCGACGCCGTCGGCATGCCGGCGATCTGCCCGGGCACGGCGACGTCGGCGGTCGCGTTGCTCGACAGCCGCCCCGACGCTCCACCGCGCGAGCGCTCGCGCTGCGCGTCCATCAGCACCTCGAACGCGCTCGTGTCGACGCCGATCCCCTGTTCCTCCGCCAACTCGCGGGTGAGGTCGACCGGGAAGCCGAACGTGTCGTGCAGGCGGAAGGCGTCCTCGCCGGAGATCGTCTTCGCGCTGCGCGCTATGACCTCGTCGAGCAGCTTCGTGCCCTGCTCGAGCGTGCGCCCGAAGCCTTCCTCCTCCGCGCGCGCCCACAGCAGGATCGCGTCGCGCTCGCGCCCGAGCTCGGGGTAGGCCGCGCCCATGATCTCGATGACCTTCTCGGCGAAGACGGCCATGAAGCCCGAGGTCATGCCGGCGCGGTTGCCCTGCAGGATCGCGCGGCGCATGATCCGCCGCAGGATGTAGCCGCGCGCCTCGTTGGAGGGCACGACGCCGTCGGCGATCAGGAACGTCATCGCGCGCGAGTGGTCCGAGAGGATCCGCAGCGCGCGCTCGTCGGGCTCGGACGCCGCGAGCTCGCGGCCGAGCGCCATCAGCGGCGCGAACGTGTCGGTCTCGAAGACCGTCTGCACGCCCTGCTGGATCACCGCCATCCGCTCCACGCCGAGGCCCGTGTCGATGTTGCTCGCCGGCAGCGGCGCGAGCGTCGTGCGACCGTCCGCGTCCGTGCCCATGTCGTACTGCGTGAAGACGAGGTTCCAGTACTCCAGGAAGCGCTCGTTCTCGCCGCCGGGCAGGTCGTCGGCCTTGCCCCACTCCACGCCGC
>DASXCR010000102.1:0-3020 GCA_036491075.1 Solirubrobacteraceae bacterium | reverse complement strand
CGCGACGCCGGCCGCCTGAGCTTCCCGGACTTCGTCGCCGCGTTCGCCGAGCTCGTCGCCGGCGCGCGCGACAACACGCTGACCGCCGACCGGATGACGGGCGCCAACATCTCGCTGACCAACCCCGGCGCGATCGGCACCGTCGCGTCCGTGCCGCGGCTGATGGCGGGCCAGGGGACGATCGTCGCGACCGGCTCGATTGCCTACCCCGTCGGGCTCGGCACGATCGGCGACATGATCGGCGCCGAGAAGGTCATGTCGATGACCTCGACCTACGACCACCGCGTCATCCAGGGCGCGGAGTCCGGTCGCTTCCTCGCCGTGGTCGAGGAGCACCTGCACGGCGAGCACGGCTTCTACGAGCGGATCTTCGCGGAGCTCGGCGTGGCGCTCGGGCCGCCGCCGGCCCCGCCGGCACCGGCCGCCGCCGCCGCGGCGGCGCGCGAGAGCGATCCGGTCGGCCCGCCGGCGCCGGCCGGCGCGGAGCCCTCCGAGCAGCTGCTCGAAGCCGTCCACGCCGCGTCGTCGCTGGTCAAGGCGCACCGCACGTTCGGCCATCTCGCCGCCCGCCTGGACCCGCTGGGCGTCGAGCCCGAGGGCGATCCGGCGCTTGACCCCGACCCGCTCGGCCTCACGCCGGAGATCATGGCGCGGATCCCGGCCCGGATCCTGCGCGTCGCCGTCCCGGGCGCGACCCTGGCCGACGCGCTGCCGCACCTGCGCGAGACGTACTGCGGCACGATCGCCTACGAGATCGAGCACATCGCCTCGCATCGCCAGCGCACGTGGCTGCGCGAGAAGATCGAGTCCGGGACGTTTCGCCTCACGCTGAGCCCCGACGAGCGCAAGGCGCTGCTCAAGCGCCTGATCGAGGTCGACGCGATGGAGCGCTTCATGCACAAGGCGTACCTCGGCCAGAAGCAGTTCTCGATCGAGGGCCTGGACATGACGGTCCCGATGCTCGACGAGGCGATCCAGCTCGCGGCGATCCAGGGTGGGCGCGAGGTCGTGCTCGGGATGGCGCACCGCGGCCGGCTCAACGTCCTCGCGCACAACCTCGGCCGCCCGTACGACACGATCTTCGCCGAGTTCGAGGGCGCCTCGACGCTCGAGGCCGTGACGACGATCCCACAGGGCGGCACCGGCGACGTGAAGTACCACCACGGCGCGCAGGGCTCCTACCAGCTGCCCGACGGGTCGTCGATCCTCGTCAACCTCGAGTCCAACCCGTCGCACCTGGAGTACGTCGGGCCGGTCGTCGTCGGTGCGACGCGGGCCGCGCAGACCACGCGCCAGGGCCCGCGCGCGCATCGCGACACGGACTCGGCGGTGCCGATCGTGCTGCACGGCGACGCGGCGCTGCCGGCGCAGGGCGTCGTGCCGGAGATGCTGAACCTCCAGGCGCTGGACGGCTACAACGTCGGCGGCACGCTGCATCTCGTGCAGAACAACCAGGTCGGCTTCACGACCGATCCCGACGACGCGCGCTCCACGCGCTGGGCGTCGGACATCGCGAAGGGCTTCGACGTGCCGATCGTCCACGTCAACGCCGACGACGTCAGCGCCTGCATCGCGGCCGTGCGGCTCGCGTTCGCGTTCCGCCGCGAGTTCGGCCACGACGTGATGATCGACCTGATCGGCTACCGCCGCTTCGGCCACAACGAGGCCGACGAGCCCGCCTACACGCAGCCGGCGATGTACGAGCGCATCAAGAACCACAAGCGCGTGGCGGAGATCTGGGCCGACCAGCTCGTCGCCCAGGGCGTCGTCACCCAGCGCGACGTCGATGCGCAGAAGGACGCCGTCTGGGACGAGCTCACGACGCTGCACCAGCGCCTTCGCGAGCAGATCAGGGCCGCCGCCGAGGCCGGCACGGTCGACCAGCCGACGGGCGAGTACCAGCTCGACCGCACGCCGTCGCCGGACGTGCGGACGGCGGTCGGCGCCGAGCGGCTTCGGATCCTCAACGACGAGCTGCTGCGCACGCCCGAGGGCTTCACGGTCCATCCGAAGCTCGTCAAGGTGCTCGAGCGCCGGCGCGTCGCGCTCGGCGCCGACGGCGGGATCGACTGGGCGCACGCCGAGGCGCTCGCGTTCGCCGCGCTGCTGACGGAGGGCACGCCGATCCGCCTGACGGGCCAGGACGTCGAGCGCGGCACGTTCTCCCAGCGCCACATGGTCCTGCACGACGCGCGCACCGGCCAGACGATCTGTCCGATCCAGTCGCTGCCCGGCGCGCTGGCGCCGTTCGAGCTGCACAACTCGCCGCTCTCGGAGGTCGCGTGCCTCGGCTTCGAGTACGGCTACAGCGCCGAGGGGCCGGAGACGCTCGTCCTGTGGGAGGCGCAGTTCGGCGACTTCGTCAACGCCGCCCAGGTCATCATCGACCAGTTCATCTCCAGCGGGCTGGCGAAGTGGGGGCAGACGTCGCGGCTCGTGCTGCTGCTGCCCCACGGCTACGAGGGCTCGGGTCCGGAGCACTCGTCCGGCCGATTGGAGCGCTTCCTGCAGATGGCCTCGGAGGGCAACATCCGCGTCGCGAACGTGACGACGCCGGCGCAGTACTTCCACCTGCTGCGACGCCAGGCGCGCGTGGCCAAGCAGCGCCCGCTGATCCTCATGACGCCGAAGTCGCTGCTGCGCCTGCCGCAGGCGACCAACCGCATCGAGCACCTCTCCGAGGCGCGCTTCTTCCCCGTGCTCGCCGAGCCGCGCGTGCCCGTCGAGAACGTGCGGCGGCTCGTGCTGTGCACGGGCAAGATCTACTACGACCTCGTCGGCCATCCCAACCGGGCGGGCAACGACGGGGTCGCGATCGGCCGCGTCGAGCTCTTGTATCCGTTCCCGCAGGCGCAGATCCTCGAGCTCATCGAGTCCTATCCGAACCTGCGCGAGGTCGTCTGGGTGCAGGAGGAGCCGCGCAACATGGGCGCCCGCGCGCACATGTTCCCGCGCCTCATGCAGATCCTCCCCGAGCGACTGCGCTTCGGCTACGTCGGCCGTCCCGAGCGCGCCAGCAC
>DASXCR010000101.1:0-13833 GCA_036491075.1 Solirubrobacteraceae bacterium | reverse complement strand
TCGGCCGCGGGAGCGCCCGACCGCGCGAAGGATCACAACGGCGTGAGCGAGATGACCGCGGGGGCGTCGGCCGTGCCGATCGCCACGAGGATCAGGATCAGGCCCATCAGCAGCGCCCACATCGCGACGCGGTCGGGACGTGCGCCGACGCGCTCGATCGGGCGGCGTGCCGGGCGGCGGCGCTCCGGATCGACCACGCGCGGGACGGCCGGCGCGGGAACGGTGTGGCCGCGCAGCTCGATCGTCGCGCGGCCGGGCGTGCCGCTGCCCTTCACGCGGGGACGCCGCGGCTCGATCGGATGCTCGGCGTCGTGACGCGGGTGGGTGTCCGCATGCTGGCCGCGGCGCGGAGCGAGCGCGGGCTCGGGCGCACGCCGGGGCGGGCCGCTCTCGCTGTGCAGGGGACCGCTCACACGGCGCATCTCGGCCTCGACATGACGACGCTCACGGGTCGCCCGGCGCGTCGCCAGGTCCGCCTCGTCGGCGCGACGGCGCGCCTCGTCCGTGCGCTCGTAGTCATCACGGAGATGCTGGACATCGACCCACCAAGCGCGGGCCTCCGAATGTGCCATGTGGTGTGGTCCTCTTTCGATGAGGCCTACGGGGTGAGCTGACGGGCTCGCGCTTGAAAGAGCAGCGCTACGTCCAACCTGCTGGACGATTCGCCCCAACGTCTTGGGTCCCCCGCTCCCGGTGCCTTCCGAACCCCGGGACTCGGCGATCTGACGGCGCCATCGTACCAGCGATGGATTTCCCTGCATATGCGCAGTGTTATGGAGAGGTCGGATGGAACCGCCGCAGTTTGCGGGTTCGACGGCGTGCTCGACGGCACTCGGGGGACGATCGACGCAGGCGGCGCCGTGTGGCAGCGTGCCGGGGATCTCCGGGGGAGAAGGTGCCCGCCGCCCACGCGGCGTGGCCGGTTGGGTGGCGCTCCGGCGAGCTGGTGGGCCCTGAGCGCTAGCGGCCGGCGACGTCGGCGAGGTACGTGGCGACCTTGCGAGCGTCGCCCGCCTCGAGGAGCTCCGCCGGCATCTGGCCCTGGCCCGCGCGACCCAGCTTGATCGCGTTGAGGGTCAGCGCGAGCGGCGGCTGCAGCACGTCGAGGTCGGGACCGACCTTGCCGACGGCGTTCGCGTCGGCGAGGGTGTGGCAGGTCGCGCACTTCTGCGAGAAGAGCACGCGGCCCTGCTCCTCGGTCTTCGTGAGCTTCGTGCCACTCGGTCCGGCGGAGGCGTCGCCGTTGGTCATGACGAGGATCGGAACGACGATGCCGACGAGCGCAACGAGCGCGGCGAGCCCGAACTCGGATGCGCGCAGCGGCCGGCGGCGCCCGACCTCGAGCGTGTCGCGGACACCGCGAGGCCCGCCGCGCATCGCGACGAGGACCACGCCGAGCCCGAGGATGATGAAGAACCCGAGGAAGAGTGCAGCAGCCATGCGGCGCGCAATCTACTTCACGGCGTCGGACGGTGACGCCGTGAATCGCATGATCGGCGGAAATCTCGAGATGGCGCATACGCGCGAGCGCACGCGGATGCTCCTCGCAGCCGCCCATCGCCCTCACCGGCGCCTCCCCGCGGCGAAGCTCTGGACCGCGGGCGCGACGGCGCGGAAGTCGTCGACTCCGGTCACGGCGACCTGGACCTCGGCCTGGCGGCCGAGCTCGGCGAGGTCCAGCAGCGAGATGTCCTTGATCTCGGCCGCGATGCGATCGGGGACCTCGAGCCGCAGCACGCGCCGTGCGAGCAGGTTGATCGCGCCGCCCGCCGAGGCGTGGCGCTCGAGCCGGCCCTCGACGAGCAGCAGCGGCTCCGTGCGCACCGCGAGGCGGTCGCGCTCGTAGACCTGCGGCGAGACGACGACGTTGATCGTGCCATGCTCGTCCTCGAGCAGCAGGAAGAGGATCCCCTTCGCCGTCCCAGGGCGCTGACGCGCGACGACGAGCCCGCCGACGCGCACCGCGGCGCCGTGCGGCAGGCGGGCGAGCGCGTCGAGCCCGACCGCGCGGTCGGCGCGCAGCCGCTCGCGCAGCAGCTCGATCGGGTGCGCCGCCGCGGTCAGCCCGGTGGTGGCGTAGTCGGCGATCATCGCCTGCCAGGCCGGCAGCGGCTCGAGCCTGGGCGCCGCCGGCAGGTCGAGCCCGAGCGAGAGCTGCACGCCGACGGTCTCGATCTCCGTGGTGGGCTTGGCGGCGCGGGCGTCGGATCCGGGGGCCGCTCGGGCACGCGCGCCTCGCGCGGCCGTCCGCGCGCGGATCTGGATCCCCGGCGCGGCGGCCCCGAGCCGCCACAGCGCGACCCGGCGATCACCGCCGGCAAGCGCGTCGCAGGCGCCCGACCATGCGAGACGCTCGAGCGCGGCGCGTCCCGCGCCAGCACGCGAGGTGAGATCCTCGAGCGAGGCGAACGGCCCGCCGGCCTCGCGGGCCTCGACGAGCGCGGCGATCTCGCCCGCGCGCACACCCGCGACGTAGCCGAGACCGATCCGGATCGCCCCGTCTACCGTCACCGTGCAACCGGCGGCACTCGCGTTGACGTCCGGGGCGCAGACCTCGATCCCCCGCCGTTGCGCCTCGTGGACGAGCGCGTCGGACGGATAGAAGCCCATCGGCTGCTCGTCGAGCAGCGAGCAGAGGAACTCCGGCCCGTAGTGCACGCGCAGCCAGGTCGACTGGTAGGCGAGCAGGCCGAAGGCCGCGCCGTGGGCCTTCGGGAAGCCGAAGCCCGAGAAGCCCGAGACCATCTCGAAGACGCGTTCGGCAAGCTCGTCGGTGACGTCTGCGTGCTTCGCCTTCGCCCCCTCGACGAAGCCGCGATGATGGGCCTCGATCGCCTCCTTCGAGCGCTTGCGGCTCATCGCACGGCGCAGATCCTCGGCATTCCCCGCGCTGAAGCCGGCGAACGCCTGCGCGACCTCCAGCACCTGGTCCTGGAAGATGATCGTGCCGAGCGTGACCTCCAGCGACTCCTTCAGCGACGGGTGCAGATAGGGCACCTGGAACGACGGGTCGGCGTTCAGCTTCTGACGGCGCTCGATGTAGGGATTGACCGCGCCGCCGACGATCGGACCCGGCCGCACGATCGCGACCTGGATCGTGATCTCCTCGAGGTTCTTCGGGCGCGTGCGTCGCAGCGAGCCCATCTGCGCGCGCGACTCGATCTGGAAGACGCCTGTCGTGTCAGCGTTCTGGATGCACTCGTAGGTCGCGGGGTCGTCGAACGGGATTCGCGACAGGTCGATGCGCTCACCGCGCCGCTGCGTGACCTGGTCGACGCAGCGCTCGACGGCGCTCAGCATCCCCAGGCCGAGCAGGTCGATCTTCAGGAAGCCCGCGTCCGCGCAGGAGTCCTTGTCCCACTGCGCGAGCTGGCGGCCCTCCATCGCCGCGGGCACGAGCGGGACGCAGTCGACGAGCGGCCGGGTCGCGACGATCATCCCGCCGGAGTGCTGGGAGAGATGGCGCGGCAGGCCCTGTGCCTCGGCGGCCAGCCGGGCGAGCCACGCCCAGCGACCGGTACGCCTTCCGGGACCGAGCGCCACGTCGATGTCGCGGTCGACATCCCGCGTCGACCAGCCCTCGCTGCCGCGCGCAACGCGCTCGATCTCGCCCGGTGGCAGGCCGAGCGCCTTGCCGATCTCGCGGATCGCCCCGCGGGCGCGGTAGGTCGGGAAGGCGGCCACGAGCGCGGAGCGTTCGATGCCGTAGACCTCGTGGACGCGCGGGATCAGCCTCTCGCGGATCTCGCGCGGGAAGTCGAGGTCGATGTCGGGCAGCGCCGTGAGGTTCTCGCTGAGGAAGCGGCCGAGCAGCAGCTTGTTGGCGATCGGGTCGACGTGGCTGAGGCCCGTGAGATGGCAGACGATCGACGAGACGCTGGACCCGCGCCCGCGGCCCGGCGGCAGCAGCGCCCGCGCGCTGTCGGGGCCACGCACCTGCACGGCGATCTCGCGCGCGAGCTCGAGGATCTCGCGATGCAGGACGAAGAACCCCGCCAGGCCGAGCGAGCCGATCACGCGCAGCTCCTCCTCGAGACGAGCCGTCGCCTCGGCTCGATGCTCCGACCCTTCGCCCGTCAGGGGATAGCGCTCGTCGAAGCGCGCCCGGCAGATCTCGGCGAGCTCGCGGTCGGCACCGGCGTCGTCGGCGCCGGGGTAGCTGTAGCCGAGGTCCGTCGTGAGGTCGAAGGTCAGCCGCTGCGCGAGCTCCTGCGTCTCGGCGACTGCCTCGGGGTGGTCGCAGAAGCGCGCGGCCATCGCCTGCGGGGTGCAGAGCACGTGCGCGTGGTTGCCGCGGCGCAGCGGCTCGGAGGCGTCGAGCGTCGCGTGCTCGCGGATCGCGACGAGCGCGTCCTGCAGCAGCGCGCGCTCGGCGGTGTGGGCATGGACGTTGCCGGTCGCGACGGTCGCGACCCCGAGCCGCGCGGCGAGCGCGGACAGTCCGCGGTTCAGCGCGCGATCGTGGCGGGCGAGCGGGCGCTGCAGCTCGACGCGGAGGTCGTCGCGACCGAAGATGCCCAGCAGGCGGCGCATCGTCGGCTCGTCGCGCACGCCGCGGGTCGCGCAGCCGCTGAGGCAGATGAGGCCGTCGCGGTGACGCTCGACGTCCTCGAGCGAGGCCGAGGGCTCCGCGCGGTCGCGCTGCGGCCCGTCGCGCGTGTGCGCGTGAGCCTTCGTCAAGAGCCGGCAGAGGTTGCGCCAGCCGGTCTCGTCGCGGACGAGCAGCGTGATGTGGCGGTCGTCGCCGAGCGTCACCTCCGCCCCGTGGATCGCGCGCAGGCCGAGCGACCTCGCCGCCTGCGCGAACTCCATCGAGCCCGACAGCGAGTCGTGATCGGTGAGCGCCATCGTGCCGTGCCCCAGGCGCAGCGCCGCCGCGACGAGCTCCTCGGGCAGGGAGGCGCCGTCCAGGAAGGAGTAGGCCGAGTGGCAGTGCAGCTCGATGTACGACATACGAACAGATGTTCGCATACCGCCCGGCGGCTGGACGGATCGCTGGACGCTCGTACGAGCGTGGACGTCCGCCGCGCCGGACGAACGTCCACACGGCCTTGCGTTCGAGCGGGCTCGGCCGAGGCCGAGGCGATGGATGACCATGTCCATTCGTTCGCTCGCCCTCGCCCTCCTCATCTGCTTCGCGCTCCCGACCGCCTCCGCCCTCGCCCAGAGCACAGATCCCGTCCTGGACTCCGAGGAGCACGCCCTCTGCAAGCAGGTCAACACGTACCGCGCGCAGAACGGCCTGCCCGCCCTGAAGGTCTCCGTCTCGCTCACGAAGGCGTCGAGATGGCTCAGCGCCGACATGGCCCGCAACGACTACTTCGACCACACCGACAGCCTCAATCGCAGCTTCACCAAGCGCATCTCGGCATTCGGCTACCGCGGCTCCGCCCGCGCGGAGAACATCGCCGGCGGAGCGGCCGGCGGCGTCGCGACGTTCAACCAGTGGAAGAGCTCGGCACCGCACAAGGCGAGCATGCTCAGCAAGACCTACAAGGTCATCGGGATCGGCCGCGCCTACAAGGCCGGCTCGATGATGGGCTGGTACTGGACCGCCGACTTCGGCAACAGCACCGATCGCACGATGGCCTGCTGAGCCTGGCTGAGCCCGCATCCAGGCGGTCATGCCGATTCGCAGTCGAAGCGCTGCTCCCACAGGCCGCCGGGCGGACGCGAGGCCGCCGACAGCAACCGGGAGCGATCGACCGCATGCTCGAGCTCGCCGCCGAACTTGACCGCGAACGCGACTCCGGCGGCGACGCCGCTGGAGTCGCCGCTCGTCGCGTAGCTGCGCACGTCGACCTGCGCCTCGTCGTGCAGGCGCGCGCCGAGCGCGCGGATCGCCGTGAGGCTCAGCGGGTCGTGGCGATACGCCGCCCAGGCGGCAGCGACGGCCCGATCGCGGAGATCGATGCTCTCCGACAGATCCCAGCGACGGCTCGATGTGGAGGTGTTGCTCTGTAGCCGGCCGTCGCCGACGCCCAGCGCCTGGGCAGCCCATGCCGGCAGCGTCGCACCGGCGGCGACCGTGCCGGAGGCGTTGAGCGACAGCCCCGTCGCCCGGTGGTGACGGTCGAACGTCAGCGACAGTCCGACCTGGCCGCCGGACACGCCCGCCGGCCCCGCGAGCGCGGCGTCGAGGAGCGCCGATCCGGAGGCCTCGTCGCCGAGCGAGACCGTCACCTCGCCGGTATCCATGTTGCGGCTGGCGCCGAGCATCGCCTCCGTGAACCCCTCCAGCGACGCGCTCGCGCCGAGCCCGGTCGCGTTCAGGCGACCAAGCCCTCGCACGCCGCCCTCGAAGTAGACCGACTGCGGGCGCGGTCCGTGCCGGCCGGCGAGTGCCTTGCCGATGCGCACCATCTCGCCCGCGAGCCCGGGAAGCTGCAGGCCCCCACGGACAGCGCGCAGGATGTCGTCGGCCTCGTGGTCGTCGCGGGCGAGATAGACCGCGCCGTGCGCGAGGACGCCTTGGACGGCGCCGTGCGCCTCGCGCTCGGCACTCAGCGTGTGCCCCTTCAGCCTGATCTTCAGGATCCCGCCGATCCCGCCCTCGATGCCAGCGGCGTCGTTCTGCGCGATGGTCAGGCGCACGGTCCCATCCGACAGCTTCTCGCGCAGGAGGGAGTGGTCCTCGTCGAGACGCACGAATCCGATCGACAGCGCGGTGTGATGGGTGTCGCGAGAGCCGGCGACGACGCACGGCTTCTCCGTGTCCGCCGGGCAGTCGCCGCCCGAGACGATGCACAGCGCGCGGCGAAACTGCCCGAGGAAGGCGTTCGCGATGCCGGGAGCGCGACCGCTGACCACCGCGGCGCTCACGACGAGCAGCAGAGCGAGCAGCGCGAGCACCGCGACGTACTCGATCGTCGCCTGGCCGTCGTCTGCGCGACGTGAGGACATGCCGCCCAAGGCTGCCGGGCGACGTGTTACAGAACCACACCTGTTTGCAGCGAAAGAACCCCGATTTCGTGCCGCCGAACGCGCTGGTGCGCCATCGCCCCTCGGTGCGGACGTCGATCAGCGCTGGCGAAACCACCCCTGCGCCACGAGGTCGCGGAAGACGACGACGTTGCGCCCGCCGGCGGTGACGACCTCCCAGTAGCGCCGGCGCAACGGTCGCTGCGTCCACCAGCGATCCTCGACGAGCCACGACTCGCGGACCGCATCGACGTCCTCGCCGTCGACCGTGAGCGGCTGGCCGGCGGCGTCCGCGCGCACGCGCGCCGGCCGCGGCTCGCAGATCCTGCGCGGGCCGGGGCTCATCGGCTCGGAGCGGGTGACCGCGTCCGCGCACGCGCGCTCATCCGGGCTCGAACGGGGTCAGCACGATGCGGCGCTCCGGCACGCGCGAGTCGGGGTCGATCTCCAGCACCCGCAGCGCGGCGTCGGGCCCGGCGACCGCGCGCGCTTGGCGCACCGCCTCGCGCAGGCGCTCGTCGCGGCGCGCCTCGCCGTCGTCGAACAGCGCTCGCACCTCGGGATGCGGCGGCCCGAAGCGCTCGACGGTCAGCAGCAGGGTCTCCGCCGGCGCGGGCAGCAGCGCGAGACGCCCGCCGAGGGCGAGGCGCATCCGCTGCGGATCGGCGAGCGCCTCGCGGAAGACGACGCGCTCGCGCCACGTGCCGCCCTCGACGAGCCGCGCCGCCAGCACGACCGCGCGCAGCGTGCGCCCGCGCCGCTCGCGACGCGCCAGCAGGCGGTCGATCAAGAGGCCCAGCGCACGCCCGAGTTGCTCGCCCGAGCCGGACTCGGGCAGCTCGAGCGACTCGCGCAGAAGCTCTCCCGGCCGGCGGGGGCGCAGCGGGCTGTCGCGGGCGCACGCGAGATCGTGGGCGAGCAGGCCGGGGCGGCCGAAGCGATCGGCGACCGCGGCGCGCGACAGCGCGGCGAGCGCCCCGAGGGTCGTGATCCCGAGGCGCTCGAGCGGCTCGACGAGCGCCGCCGTCTCGGCGCGGCGGCGCAGCAGGTCGACCGGGCGCGGCGCGAGATCGCTTGCGCCGGCGACCCGCTGCGGCCGCCGGACACGGGCGCCGTGGGCCGCGACCATCGCGCAGAAGCGCGTCGGCCCCTGCCCGATCCGGACGCCCGCCAGTACCCTGCGCAGGTGCTCGGAGCCCTGCGCGGCGAGATAGCCGTCGGAGAGGATCCGCACGACCCGCCCGGCGTGCAGCCGCTGCAGCCCGCGCGCGTCGAAGCAGGCCTCGCCGGGACGCAGCGACTCGACCGCCGCGCCGAGGCTCTCCAGGCGCGCGAGCGCGCTCTCCCACGCCTCCGCGACGCCCATCGGATCGGGGGGGACGAGCGCCAGCCGCGGGCAACGCGAGAGTGCCTCCCCCATGCGCATCCCGGCGTGGATCCCGAACGCCTCGGCGGCCTGCGAGACCGCGCCGACGTAGAGCTCGCGACCCGGCTCCGGAGCGAGCGCGGCAGGCTCGCCCAGGAGTCCCGCGCGCCCCCCCGCAGCGACGGCGAGCTCGAATCTGTCCAGTAGGACGCATATGATCACGAACACATGTTCGCATCGATCGCCCTTCGATTCAAGTGGCTCACCCGTGGAAGGCGGCGTCGTATCCGCGCGCCTTGGGTACACATGCCGCGTGCCCGTGCGTCCTGCCGTCGATGGAATCCTCGCCGCGATCGGCGATACCCCGCTCGTCGCCCTGCGGCGCTATCTCGGTACGCCCGATATCTCGGTCTGGGCGAAGCTCGAGGCCGCCAACCCCGGTGGCAGCGCGAAGGACCGGCCAGCGGCGCGAATGCTGGGCGACGCGCTCGAGGCGGGCTTGGTGGCGCCCGGCGCAACGGTGATCGAGTCGACGTCGGGCAACATGGGCGTCGGGCTTGCGCAGGCCTGCCGCTACCACGGCCTGGGGCTCATCTGCGTGCTCGACGTCCGCGCTCACGACACGAACGTGCGTACGCTGCGCGCGCTCGGCGCGGACGTGCGGATCGTGTCGCGCCCCGATCCCGAGACGGGCGACCTGCTCGCCGCGCGCCTGAGGCTCGTCGCGCATCTGCTCGAGACCATCCCCGGCGCATACTGGCCCAACCAGTACGCGAACGCGTCGAACCCCGCCGCGCACGCCGCGGGCACGATGCGCGAGATCGACGAGGCGCTCGACGGCGATCTGGACTACGTCTTCGTCGCGACGAGCACGACGGGCACCCTGCGCGGCTGCCAGGACTACCTGCGCGCGCACGGCCGCGCCACGCAGATCGTCGCCGTGGACGCGGCCGGCAGCGCGCTGTTCGGAGGCACACGCGGGGCGCGCGCGCTGCCCGGCTTCGGAGCCGGCATCGAGACGGAGCTGTCGCGATCCGCGCGCTTCGACGCGCTCATGCGCGTGTCCGACCTCGACTGCGTGACCGGCTGCCGCCGGCTCGTCGAGCGCGAGGCGATCTTCGCCGGCGGGTCGTCGGGCGGTGTCGCCTTCGCCCTGGAGACGCTTGCCCCGCAGATGGCGGCCGGCAGCCGCTGTGCGCTGATCCTGCCGGATGGCGGCCGCGGCTATCTGCGCACGGTCTACGACGACGACTGGGTGCGCGAGACGCTGGGCTGCCCGGCGGACGAGCTCGCCGCGATGGTGCGTGCGGTCGCGGCCGAACCGGCCGCGGCGTAGTCGTCGTGCCAGGTCCTGCGATGCAAGCGGGGGACGCGGGGCTGCGCGTGGCGATCGTCGGGCTCGGCCCCAAGGGGCTGTTCGCGCTCGAGCGGCTGCTGCACCACGTGCGATGTGCGGACGCGGGTGCGGATGGTCTTGGCGCGGGCGCGGGCGTGGGCGTGGGCGGGCTTGCCGCGCGGGCGGACGCGGGCGCGACCCCGCGGGCGGCGGTCGTCGTCGATCTCTTCGAGCCTGCCTCGGTCCCGGGCGCGGGGCCGGTCTATGATCCCGACCAGCCCGCGTACCTGCGGATGAACTTCGCCGCCGATCAGCTCGACCTGTGGCCCGCGGGCAGCCGCGCCGTCGCGAGCTCCGAGCAGCTGTCCTTCGTGCGGTGGCGACGGGCGTTCGAGGGACACGGTGGTGCTCGTGACGAGGAGCCCTATCCCCCGCGCGCGCAGGTCGGTCGCTACCTGGCCGACGGGCTCGAGCGGATGCGTCTCTCGCCGCCGCCCGGGATGCGGCTGACGCTGCGTCCCGTGGCGGTGCTGGCCGCGCGGCGGGTCGGGTCGCGCTGGATGGTCGCGACGGCCGACGGATCGATGCGGCGCTATGACGAGGTCCTGGTGGCGACCGGGCATCGTCGTCTCGGCGATGACCCGTCCGCTGCCGTGGCGGCGGTCTCGTCCGTCTTCCCCGTCACCCACCGGCTGTCGCGCGCACGCGTCGCGCCGGGCGCCGTCGTCGCCGTGCGCGGCTTCGCGCTGACGTTCCTGGATGCCGCGCTCGCGCTGACGGAGGGTCGCGGCGGAACGTTCGTCTCCGACGGCCATCCGTACCGGCTGCGCTACGTGCCGGGCGCCGACGACGTCGACGCGATCCTCCCGTTCTCGCGCAGCGGACGGCCGATGCTGGCCAAGCCGGCTGCGGAGCTCGCCGCCGGGATCCCGGCGCTGTCGGACATCGCCGCGTCAGGCCGCGAGCGGATCCTCGCGCTGGCGGAGGGATTCCACGTCGAGGGCGAGCTCGTGGAGATCCTCGCGGACGTCGTTGCCGCCGGATTCCTGGCCGCGCGCGGACGCACGGCGCGTGGTTCGCCGTCGCGCAGAGTCCTCGCGTCGACGCGCGAGTGGCTGCTCTGCGCGTGTCGCGGCGCCGTGCCGCCGGCGCCGCAGCGGCCGGTCGGTGAGCTCGAGCGCTCGCTCGCGGTCGGGACCGGCCTGCTTGCGCCGAACCTGCAGTGGGCGCTAGGCCACGGCTGGCGAGCGGTGTATCCCGCGCTCGTCACGCGCCTCGGCCACGGCGGGATATCGGAGCGTGCGTGGCCGGCGTTCTCGTGCCTCGCAACGCAGATGGAGCGGATCGCCTTCGGCCCGCCGCAGGTCAACGCCGCGAAGCTGCTCGCGCTGATCGAGGCGGGGCGCGTGCAGCTGTCGCACGTCGCGGGCGGGCAGGTCGTCACGCGCGCCGGTGTCACCGCGGTCGTGTGCGGAGCCGCGGGCGAGCGGGTGGTCGACGTCGTCGTAGACGCGGTGCTCCCGGGGCCCGGCGCGGTGCCGGCCGACGGCGGGCTCGTCGCGCAGCTGCTCGCCGACGGCCACGCTCGGCAGCTTCGGGGACGGCGCGGTCTCGAGGTCGGCAAGGACTGCGGCTGCCTCGGTCGCGACGGGCGCCTCGTGGCCGGGCTTGCCGCGATCGGTCGCCCGACGGAGGATTGCGTCATCGGCAACGACACCCTCAGCCGCGGGCTGCATCCCCACGCCGATCGCTGGGCGCAGCGGATCGTCCGGCGAGCCGTGACGCAGGTACGACGCGACGCCATGGCGCCGGGAGAGGCCGCATGACATCGGCGGCGCTCCCGGGGGCTGAGGATCCACCGCGCGCGCGAGACCGCGCGATCCCGAGGACCTTCGACGGCACCGAGGAAGCCGAGCTGCGTGCCGGTTGCGAGGGCCTCGTCGCACTGTCAGGCCGCCTCGAGCCGTGGCAGGTCGAGCTCTGCCACCAGCCGGAGCTGATCGACGCGATGTTCGGGGAGCACGGCTCACCCGTGAACCTCATCGATCCGTCGCCGATGCGGCGCAACGCCGACGCCCTGGCGAGGGCCGCGTCCGGCTTCGACATCGACTGCGGGATCTTCTTCGCCCGCAAGGCCAACAAGGCGCTGGCGCTCGTCGACGAGGCGCGCCGGCTGGGTCTCGGCGTCGACCTCGCCAGCGAGCGCGAGCTGGCCCAGGTGCTGGAGCGCGGCGTGCCGGGGAGCGCGCTCGTCATGACCGCCGCGGTGAAGCCGGTGACGCTGCTCGAGCGGTGCGTCGCGTCCGGAGCGACGATCGTCGTCGACAACCTCGACGAGTTGCGCCGCACCGAGCAGGTCGCCCGGTCGACGGGTCGTGTGGCGACCGTCGCGCTGCGGCTCGCCGTGGAGCTCGGCGAGGATCGGTTGCAGACACGCTTCGGCTTCGGGCTCGACGAGGCGATCGCGGTCGGCGATCGCGTGTCAGCGCCCGGCGATGGCTCTCCCGTCGCGATCGCCGGCGTGCACTTCCATCTCGACGGCTATGACCGCGACGACCGCGTGAGCGCGATCGGCGAGGCGTTCGAGCTGGTCGATGCGCTACGCGGACGCGGTCACGAACCGGCGTTCGTCGACATCGGCGGTGGGATCCCGATCAGCCATCTCGACTCCGAGACGCAGTGGGAGCGCTTCTGGAGCGAGCACCGCCGGGGCCTGCTCGGGGCGCGCGAGCCGCTGACCTTCGAGGGCCACGGCCTCGGCCTGCTCGCCCATCGCGGCGAGATCATCGGCAGCCCGGCCGTGTATCCGTTTCACCAGTCGCCGACGGGAGGCGCGTGGCTCGCCGGCGTGCTCGCGGGTCGCCTCGCGTCGGGCGGGCGCGTCGCGGACGGCTTCCGCGCACGGGGGCTGCAACTGCGCTGCGAGCCGGGGCGGGCACTGCTGGACGGTTGCGGCATGACCGCCGCGCGCGTCGCGTACCGCAAGCGGCGCCGCGACGGAACCTGGCTCGTCGGCGTCGAGATGAACCGCACCCAGTGCCGCTCGACCTCGGAGGACTTCCTCGTCGACCCGCTCCTCCTGCGCGCTCGCCAGCGCGATGGAGGCGGCGTGCCCGGGGACGGGCCACCAGCCGATCCCCTCCCGGACCAGCGTGACGGTCTCGAAGCGGATGGCGAGGACACGGGACCGATCGACGGGTATCTCGTCGGGGCGTACTGCATCGAGCGCGAGCTGCTGACGTGGCGAAAGATGCGGTTCCCGCTCGGCGTGCGGGTCGGCGACATCGTCGTGTTCCCCAACACCGGCGGTTACCTCATGCACATCCTGGAGAGCGCCTCGCACCAGATCCCGTTGGCGCGCAACCTCATCGTGCGCCCTGGTGCGCCGGTGGTCCTCGATCCGATCGACGGGGGCTGAGGACGTGGCCGGCGCGCCGCGGTGCCGGCGGCGTGAGCACCGGATCGGGCCGGATCGGGCCGGATCGGGCCGGATCGGGCCGGATCGGGCCGGATCGGGCCGGGCGTACCGGACGCGACGGGCGACGCATAGAAAGACCCCACCGAAGCGGGGCCTTTCCGTAGCAAGCCGATAAGCCGGATTCTGTCGTTGAGCAGTCATCCATCTGAGCGGCCGACCTGGACCTCGGCGGGCAGCCTGCGAACGGTCCTGCTTGGCCTTGCATCGGGTGGGGTTTGCCTGGCCGACGTGTCGCCACGGCGCCGGTGCGCTCTTACCGCACCTTTTCACCCTTACCTGTGCGCGGCTTGCGCCGCGCCATCGGCGGTGTGTTTCTGTGGCACTTTCCCGCGGGTTTCCCCGGGTCGGGTTCCCGACCACCCTGCCCTGTGATGTCCGGACTTTCCTCGAAGGCGAACCTCCGCGACTGCCTGGCCTGCGCGGTTGAGCGTAGAGGATCCGGGGGCGGCCGCCGGCGTCTGCGGCGCGCCGAGGCCAGCGCGAGCTGGCGGCGGCCGCTGGCCGGCGCGGCTGTCGGCCGCCTCGCCCGGGAGCTTCCGACCCCTCGACATCCACCGTCCCAGAGCGACATCGCGCCAGGGACCCTCGACGATCGATCGCGCCGCCGAATGCCGCCGGGCGTGCCCAGATCGCGGACGCGGGCGGTGCTCCGACGCCGGGTAGTGCCAGCGGCACGCAGGCCTTCGGTGTTTGGCGATCGCGCATCGCAATCGGTGCGGATGGCGCTGCCGC
>DASXCR010000100.1:0-13286 GCA_036491075.1 Solirubrobacteraceae bacterium | reverse complement strand
GCGCGCGATCCAGATCCTCGGCGGCAACGGCTACACGCGGGAGTACCCCGTCGAGCGCTGGCACCGCGACGCGAAGATCTACACGATCTTCGAGGGCACCTCCGAGATCCAGCGGCTCGTCATCGCGCGCGCGATCTCGGGCATGCACATCCGTTGACCGAGCTCGCGGAGATCCGGCTGCACGGCCATCGGCTGAGCTACCGGATCGGCGGCGACGGGCCTCCGCTCGTCCTGATCCACGGGATCACGAACTCGTCGGCGAGTTGGAAGCCGGTGCTGTCGCTGCTCGAGCAGCGGTTCACGGTGCTCGCTCCGGACCTGCTGGGTCACGGCGACTCCGCGAAGCCGCGCGGCGACTACTCGCTCGGCGCGAGCGCGTCGCTGCTGCGCGACCTCATGACCGCGCTCGGCCATGAGCACGCGACGATCGTCGGGCACTCCCTCGGCGGCGGCATCGCGATGCAGCTGAGCTACCAGTTCCCCGAGCGGGTGCAGCGGCTCGTGCTCGTGTCCAGCGGCGGCCTGGGCCGAGCGGTGACGCCGCTGCTGCGCGGCGTCGCGCTGCCGGGCGCCGAGTACGTGCTGCCGCTGCTCGCCTCCGAGCCGCTGGTCGGCGCCGGCGCCAGGGTCGGCGGCCTGATCGACCGGCTCGGGCTGCGGGTGGGCTCGGACATCGCCGCGATCGCGAAGGGCATGGCCACCCTGCAGGACATCGGCGCGCGGCGCGCGTTCGTGCAGACCGCGCGCGGGATGATCGACCTCGGCGGCCAGACGATCAGCGCGCAGGACAAGCTCTATCTCGCGGCCGCGATCCCCACGCTCATCGTCTGGGGCGACCGCGACCAGGTCATCCCCGCCCGCCACGGCATCCGCGCCCACGAGCTCATGCCCGACAGCCGCCTCCTGCTGATCGAGGGCGCCGGCCACTTCCCCCACCACGACGACCCGGTCGCGTTCGCGGCGGCGGTCATCGACTTCGTCGACGCGACCGATCCGTCGGAGGTCGAGGCGCAGACGCTGCGGCGCCTGCTGCTGGAACGAGATTCGTCGTAGATCGCGGCGTGGGCTGGCCCGCGCCCGTCGCCGGCGAGGCCTGCTTGCGCTCCGCGCCCGCGAAACGTCCCGTCGCGAACATCCGTCCATGGGGACGACCTTCCCGGCGAGGGCGCGTTCACCGAGTGTCGTCCCGTCGCCCACCCGCGCCCACCTACCAATGGAGCCGATCTGCATGAGCGCCCCATCGCATGGCCGCCGCACGCTCTCCGTCGCAGCGCTCCTCCTCGCGCTCGTCGCGATCGCTCTGCCGGCGGCGAAGGCGGACTCGGGCCTCGGCCCGCCGTTCAGCATCGGTCTCGGCGCGCACCCGCGACTCCTGCCGACGCTGCATGCCGTCGCGGAGCTCGACCCCTCGATCCAAGACCGGCAGTACGACTACAGCGCAAAGGGCTACTTCAAGGTCGCGGGCACGACCGTCGCCCGGCTTGCGACCATCAGCGGGCATGCGACGGCGACCGCCGAGCACCTCACGCTGACCGTCGGCCACGCGACCCGCGCCGTGGTCCGCGCGGCGGCCCGGCGCCACCGCACCGATCGCTCGACGCTGACGATCGTCACGCGGCTGACGCAGACGACCGCCGATCCAGACGGTGAGCTGCCCGCGGTCCGGACGCTGACCCAGGACGCCTACCTGACGATCCCGAGGACCTGAGGCGCCGAGGCGAGCCGCCGACCCGCTGCACGCGGCGAAACGCTGCGCCGGCGCAGGCGTGACGCGCATCGTCGCGACCGCGCGAGCCCGAGCGCCATTCGCGGGAGCGACGCCTTGTGGCCGCCACCGGGCTGGGTGTACGCTCGCAGCCATGCCGCGCGTGAGGGTCACCCTGACCGACGGGCTGCTGCAGTACGCGGCCTCGATGGCCGACGAGCGTGGTACGTCCATCGACGAGCTGTACGTCGAGGCGATCGAGGGCTACGTCGAGGCGCACAAGACCGCGACGGCGGGCTCGTTGCGCAGCCGCCGCGCCATCATCCCGCGCGGCTCGCCGCAGATCAGCGTGCAGATCCCGGAGGACCTGCGCAAGCGCGCCGACGTGCTCGCGAAGCGGCTTGGCAAGCGGCGCGAGGTTCTGTACGCCGAGGCGCTGACCAGGTTCGTCGTGGCCAAGCTGCCCGCCGGCGACAGCGCCTTGGACCAGGGCCACGACCTGCCCAGTGGGGCGTGGCGGCCCATCGGGCAGACGTCCGACGAGTCCTGACGGGCTCGCCGCCCCCGGCAAGCCGCCGCCCGAATCGGCTCAGGCCGGCTCGCCGACGGCCACGACCCAGTCCTTCGCGTCCGGCTCGGCGAAGCGCGCCAGCGCGTCGCCCTCCGCCTCGAGCTCCTTGACGACACGCTTCGTCAGCTTGCCAAACGGCTGCAGCCGCAGCGTCACGACCTGCCGCTTGACCTCGATCGTCCAGATCCCGGCGACGGCGCCATCCACGAGGAACGTCGCCTTCACCCGCAGGTTCTTCGTCGTCATGAGCGGTCGGTGCTCGTCGGCGATCAGGCGCGTGCGGTCGTCGTGCGCGAGCACGAGGTTGTCGAACTCGGGCAGGAAGCGCACGGGCGCGTCGACGTCGGCAGCGGGGCGCGGGGCGTCCGGCAGGTCGAACAGCTCGCGCCCGCGCGCGTCGGCGAAGCACGCCAGCCCGTCGCGCATCCCGTCGAGCACGGTCTTCATCCCGCTCACGGCCGACCAGCGCTCGACGTCCTTCGCGCTCGCCGGTCCGAACGCGCCGAGGTAGCGCGACACGAGTGCCTCCGCGCCGCCCGCCTCCGCCAGCGGCTCGGCCAGCCACTCGTCCGCCAGCGCGAAGCTCGCCACGCGCGGAAATCCCCAGCGCGCCTCTTCGTCGGGCACCATGATCAACGCCAGCAGCGTCCGCACCGCGTACCCCAGGGCGCGATCGTTGACATCCGGGAAGCGCTCCTGCAGCTGCGCGCGGATCTTGTCGAACGGAAGGGCCTCGCCCTGCAGCAGCTTGCGCGCCGCGGGCAGGACGGCGTCGAGGTCCAGACCCTCCGAGCGCGCGCCCAGCACGCGCAGCGCGACGGACCGGCTCGGCTGCAGCGCCATCCGCAGCGCGCGATAGTCGGCGGCGCTCATGACGTGCAATGTCGAGCGCATGAGCGTCGCGCGCACGACCTCGCGCGAGCGCAGCGCGTCCAGCAGCTGATCGCACGAGAAGTCCGCGACCCGCGTCCACAGCCCGAGGAACGGGTGCTTGGGCTCCTGCGCCTGCATCCCCGCCAGCCGCTGCACCGCGCCGACGACGTCCGTCGACGAGCGCTCCAGCAGCATCTGCCGCGCGAGCGTCGCGCGGTTGAGCTGTGCCCGAGTCAGCGTCGGCGGCGACATCGCCGCGCTACCGCGAGGTCTGCGAGGCGCCGGCGGGCGGGTCCTCGGCGGCGTCGGGCGCCGGCTCCGGCTCCGGCCCGGCGTCGGGCCCCTGCGCCAGCCGCGTCACCTGCCGTCCGAACTCGCGCTCGACGGCCTCGTTCATCGCCAGCCCGAAGATCGCCACGACCGACTCCGCCGCCAGCGGATGCATCCGATCGATCGCCTCCTGCACGTCGGTCCAGCGCTCGTGGGGCTGCCCGGCCGCCTCGAACGGCGCCCACACCGCCTGCAGGAACAACTCGACGTAGGTCTCCGCGATCTTGTCGGCTTGCGCGCGCACACGACCGATGACCTCGAGCTGGCGCTCCAGCCCGATCCCGAGCCGCGCGAGCTCGCGGCCGTGACTGGCCAGGCGCGGGCTCGCGAGCTCGAAGCTGCCGTCCTCGCGCTGGCGCACGAGCCCGACCGCGAGCGCGCGCTGAAACAGCGAGATGTCCGACGTCCCCCACTCCTCGGCGAGCTCCAGCAGGTTGATCGGGCGCGGCTGCTCGTCGGTGCCGTACGGCCGCCCGAGCGCGTGCTTGAAGCGCAGCACCTCCTTGCTGGATCCCTGCGCGCCGTCGAGCAGGCGGCGGATGAGCTCGAGGTTGAAGCCGTCGGCCTGCAGCTCCTGGATCAGCTCGAGGCGCGCGACGTGATCGGGCCCGTAGTAGCCGGTGCGCCCGCGCACCTCGGGCGCCGGCAGCAGCCCGCGTGACTGGTGCGCGCGGATGTTGCGCACGGTCATCCCGATCCGGCGGGCGAGCTCGTCGATCGTGAGCTGCTCGTCTTCGTCTGCGGCCACGTCCAGATCGTAGAGACGCGCCCACCGGCGCATTGACACGTGCCGGCGGTCAGAGTCTGATAGCCACATGTCGCCCGTCGTCCCACGATTCGCCGTCACCGACGATCGCTCCGCCGGCGGTGCGCACGTCGTCAGCATCAGCGGCGAGATCCACATGACGACGGCGCCCGACCTCTCCGAGCACCTCACGCGGACGATCGACGCCGGCAACACCGCCCTCGTGCTCGACCTCAGCGGCGTCGAGTTCATCGACTCGACCGGGCTCAGCGTGCTGCTGACCGCGCTGCGACGCCTCTCGCAGAGCGACGGCAGCCTCGCGCTCGTCTGTGCGAACCCGACGGTGCTACGGCTCTTTCACGTCACGAGCCTGGACAACACGTTCGCGATCTTCGCCGGCCGCGACGCGGCCTGCGCCCACGTGCTGCGCGCCTGAGCCCGGATCCACCGATCCTCGCGGCTAAGCCGCGGGCAGCACGGCCGGCACGCCGAACGCCACGAGCGCCGCCGGCATCGCGATCGAGCCGTCGTCGCGCTGGCCGTTCTCCAGCAGCGCGATGATCGTCCGCCCGATCGCGACCGCCGTCCCGTTGAGCGTGTGCAGCGTCTCGGGCTTGGCGCGCTCCCCGGTCTCGGCCTCCGGCCGCACCCGGATCTCCAGCCGCCGCGCCTGGAAGTCGGTCGTGTTCGAGGTCGACGTCAGCTCGCGGTAGCGCGCCTGTCCCGGCAGCCACGCCTCGATGTCGTACTTCTTCGCCGCGCTGGCGCCCAGATCGTCGACCGCGATGTTCACCACGCGGTAGGGGATCTGCAGCTCGGACATGATCTCCTCCTCGATCGAGAGCAGCCGCTCGTGCTCCTCGAGGCTGCGGTCGGGCGCGACGAACGAGAACATCTCGACCTTGTCGAACTGGTGCACGCGGAAGATCCCGCGCGTGTCCTTGCCGGCGGCGCCCGCCTCGCGGCGGAAGCACGACGAGAAGCCCGCGTAGCGCAGCGGCAGGTCGCCGGCGTCGATGATCTCGCCCGCGTGCAGCGACGCGATCGCGACCTCGCTCGTACCGACGAGGTACAGGTCGTCGGCGGGCAGGTGGTAGATCTGCTGCTCGGTGTCGGGCAGGTAGCCGGTGCCGAACAGCGCCTGCTCGCGCACGAGCACGGGCGGGATCACCGGTTCGAAGCCGTGGCCGCGCAGCTTCGTCATCGCCCACTGCACGAGCGCGAGCTCGAGCATCACGAGGTCGCCGCGCAGGTAGGCGAAGCGCGACCCCGACAGCCGCGCGCCGCGCTCCATGTCGATGCGCTCGCCGGCGAGATCCTGGTGGTCGCGGCCTGTCTTCGTCGCGTCGCCGACGACGCGCAGCACCTCGTCCTCGGGCTCCGCGGCGGTCGGGTCGGGCAGGTTCGGCAGCGTCCGCAACAGCTCCTGCAGCTCGGCCTCGGCGCTGCGCTCCCGCTCGCCGAGCGCCTTGACCTCGCCCGACAGCGACTTCAGCCGCTCCAGCTGCGCCGAGACGTCGCGCCCCTCGCCCGTGCCCTGCGAACCTCCTGGCGAGCGGGTGCGCTTGCCGACCGCGACCTCGTCGGACAGCGCCTTCTGCTCGGAGCGCAGCGACTGCGCCGCGAGCGTCGCCTCGCGCCAGCGCGCGTCCAGCTCGACGACGCGGTCGACGCGCTCCCCCAGCTCGGGCCCGCGCCGTGCGAGCGCCGCCCGCACCCTCTCGGGTTCGCGCCGGATCAGCCTCAGATCGAGCACAGCGCGACCCGCGCCGCGGCTAGTGGCCGGAGGACGTGGGGACCGTTTGGGTCTTCGGCGCCTTCGCGCCCGACAGGCCGTTGGCCGTGCCGGTCTTCGGCGACGACAGCCCGTTGGCCGACCCGGTCTGCGCGGCCGGGCTCGCCGCGGTCTTGGCGACGAGACTGCCGGCGTACTTGGAGACGAACTGCGCGATCTCGATCTTCTCGCGCCCGGTGGCGATGTTCTCGGGCATGATCGCCCCGGAGAACCCGCCGTTCTCGATCGCGAAGATGACGTCCTGCTCCTTCTCGATGCGCGTGTTCAGGTTCGGCCCGTCGACGTTCTCCTTGTCGGAGACGTTCGTCGCCGATCCCTGCGTGCCGGCCGCGTTGAGCGTGTGGCAGGCGCCGCAGCGCTGGACGAAGAGCACCGCACCGGCGTGGTACGGGCTGCTCTTGGAAACCGAGATGCCCTGTGAGCCGCAACCGGCACAAACGAGCGCCGCGACGGACAGGCTGGCGGCGATCAGGAGGCGGCGGGCCATGAGCGGCGCAGATGATACGGAACAATCCCTGTCGAGATGTCCCGCTCCCCCCTCGCCGCCGCCTGCCTTGCCGCCGCGGCGCTCACCTTCGCCGGCTGCGGCGAGGGCAAGCAGTACAGCACCGACAGGCCGATCCTCCGGCTGACCGTCGACGAGTACCGCATCGTCCCGCAGAACGTCGTAGTGCGACCCGGCCGGATCAAGATCGTCGTGACGAACGAGGGACGCCTGCAGCACAACCTCGTCATCCAGTACCCGCTCAAGCACGTGGGCGACAAGCCGGTCCAGGTCCCCGGCGCCCGCGTGAAGAGCATGCAGCCCGGCGAGACGGCGCCGCCGATCAAGGTCATGCTCGCGCCCGGCACCTACCGGCTCGTCTGCACGATCGCCAACCACGACGATCTCGGGCAGTACGGAAGGCTCGTAGTCAAGGGTCCGCCGCTGTGAGCGCGCCGGCGCCCGAGCGCCAGCGCGCCTACCGCGACACGATCGGGCAGTTCGCCACCGGCGTGACGATCGTCACGACGACGGGCCCCGCGGGCCCGGCCGGGATGACGACGAACGCCGTGACGTCGCTGTCGCTGGACCCGCTGCTGCTGATCGTCTGCTTCGACCGCGCGTCGCGCACGCTCGAGGTCGTACGGGCGTCGCGGCGCTTCGCGGTCAACGTCCTGCGTGCCGGGGACCACGACCTCGCGGCCGTCTTCGCCTCCAAGCGCGTCGCGCGCGAGAAGTTCGAGAGCGTCACGCACACCGAGGCGCACGGCGTGCCGGTGCTCGATTCCGCGCTCGCCTGGGTCGCCTGCGAGCTGCGCGAGCTCTTGCCCGGCGGCGACCACGCGATCGGGATCGGCGAGGTCATCGGGCTGGGCGGCGAGGACCCGCCGCGGAGCGAGCCGCTCGTCTACTTCCGCGGGCGCTACACGACGACCGCTTCGTGATCGCGCCCAAAGGGCACCCAACGGGTCAGGCCCGGGATCCGGGCCGCCCGAAACCCAGCGCAGGGAGAGCCCACATGCCAGCAGCACGCCGCATCCTCGCCATCGCGGCCTCTGCGGTCACGGTCCTCGCGACGGCCGCCTCCGCACACGCGGCGAGCGTCAGCACGAACCCCTGCGTCGTCAGCCTCGGCGTCTCGAGCGAGACGACCATGCCGATCGCCGGCACGGGCTTCACGCCGGGCGCGAGCGTCACGGTCAAGTACTCGAGCGCGGTCAGCCCGATGCCGGAGTACCTCACATCGGTGACGGCGGATCCGGCCGGCAACATCGCGACCGCGGT
Source organism: Solirubrobacteraceae bacterium (assembly GCA_036491075.1). Taxonomy (GTDB): domain Bacteria; phylum Actinomycetota; class Thermoleophilia; order Solirubrobacterales; family Solirubrobacteraceae; genus CADCVQ01. The sequence goes on along the minus strand of DASXCR010000100.1, from coordinate 5,499 downwards.
CAGCCCGCCGCTGTTTCACAAGTTCGACACGCAGCAGCAGAGCTTCGACCTCACGGCCACCGAGGACCTCAACCCGGCGAACGTCGGGACGACGGCCTTCAAGCAGGTGCGACTCGGCTACGTGACCACGCCGTCGGGCGGAAAGCCGACGAGGATTGCCACGCATACCGTGCGCGGCTTCCCGATCGGCAAGCTCACGTACCTGCACTTCCGCTTCGACGGCCAGACGAAGCGCACCGTGCTGCTCGGCAAGACGTCGAGCCCGTGCGGGACCGTCTCCAAGCGGATCGCGCTCCTGCCGACGAGGTCGCACCCGGGCAAGTGGACGGTCTACGTCGATCAGGTGCGCAAGTACTCCAAGACGACCAAGCAGCAGCTGAAGTACTCGTTCGTCGTCTCGCGTACGTTCGCGTAGGTCACGAGGGCGGCTACACGATCAGCGCGGCGCGCAGCGCGAGGACGGCGACGACGAACGCCGCCAGGGCCATGACGCCCATCTCGCGGCGCACGACGGCCAGCACCACGGAGCGCTGCTCGGACTCGGGCAGCGCTCCGACGGCCTGCGCGTCGGGCAGGTCGCGATTCTCGAGCACCTGCTCGGCCGATGCGATCCGCAGCTGCTCCGCGATGACGCCGATCGCGACCGGCAGCAGCGCGTAGAGCCAGTACAGCCCGTCGGCGGGCCGGAAGCCGGCGACGAAGAGGATGCCGGCGATCAGCGCCTGCAGGCCGCCGATCGCCTGGCCGGCCCGCAGAAGCGGCCAGATGGCATCGCTCGGCTGGACCTGCCACCAGCGCAGGCCGGCGAACGCGGCCGCCGCGCCGTTGACCGCGAGCGTGGCGAACGCCGCGATCTCGGCGATCGTGACGTCAGACACGAGCTATCGGGGCGTTGCGCATTGGTGATAGAAAGGCACGGTGCTGAACAGCTATCTGCCGGCGCTGGTCTTCGTGGGCCTGGGGGCGGCCGTCGGCGTGGCCTTCGGCGTCCTCAACTACGCCTTCGGACCCAAACGCGACGTCCCGCACAAGCAGGACCCGTACGAGTGCGGCCTGCCGTCCGAGGTCACGCACGAGTTTCGCTTCGGGATCAGCTTCTACCTGATCGCGATGCTGTTCATCCTGTTCGACATCGAGGTCATCTTCCTCTATCCGGTGGCGATCCAGCTCAAGGCCTTCGGCAGCTTCGCCCTCGTCGAGATCATCGTCTTCATCGCGCTGCTGATGGCGGCGTTCGTCTACGTCTGGCGAAGAGGAGCGTTGGAATGGCGGTGAGCCGCCAGAAGCTGCCGGCGCTCGGCAACGACCTCGCCGACCTCTCCGGCGAGGACTTCCGCATCCGCCAGCTGCGCGCCCGCGACATGCTGCGCGGCGACCTCGAGGGCCGCGAGCTCGACCGGTACATGGAGGAGCGCGTCCTCACGACGACGATGGACAAGGCCGTCGCGTGGGCGCGTTCGAACGCGCTCTTCCCCGCGACGTTCGGCCTCGCCTGCTGCGCGATCGAGATGATGTCGATCGTCGCCGCCCGCGTCGACGTCGCGCGCTTCGGCTTCGAGGCCTTCCGCGCCTCGCCGCGCCAGGCCGACCTGCTCATCCTGTCGGGGCGCGTCAGCATCAAGATGGCGCCGGTCGTGCGTCGCATCTACGACCAGATGCTCGAGCCCAAGTGGGCGATCGCGATGGGCGCCTGCTCGTCCTCGATGGGCGTCTTCAACAACTACGCGATCGTGCCCGCCGACAAGTTCATGCCCGTCGACGTCCACGTGCCCGGGTGCCCGCCGCGGCCCGAGGCGCTCATGCACGGGATCCTCAAGCTGCGCAAGATGATCCAGGACGATCCCGACATGGGCTGGCGCGAGGGCTACGGCGCGCGCGGAACCGAAGAGGTGGCGCCCGGCTGGCCGAGCCAGCCCGCGATCGAGGTCATCCGTCCCGGAAGCGGCGCCGGTGCCTGACGCGACCGGTCTCGAGCTCCTCGCCCAAGAGCTCGTCGAGGCCGAGCCGGGCTCGGTCCTCGACACCCTCTTCTTCCGCGGCAAGGGCACGCTGCTCGTCGATCCTGGTTCGATCCGCGAGACGCTCGAGCGCCTGCGCACGCGCGGCTTCTCGTCGCTGATGAGCGTGCACGGCGTCGACTACTACCCGGAGCAGCCACGCCTCGGCGTCCACTACGAGCTGCTCGACATGGACGCGCTGGACCGCCTCACGGTCAAGCTGCGCGTCCCGCTCGACGCGCCCAACGTCCCCTCCGTGACCGCGGACTGGCCGACCGCCAACCACCAGGAGCGCGAGGTCTACGACATGTTCGGCGTGATCTTCGAGGGTCATCCCGACCTGCGCCGGATCCTCATGCCCGAGGACTACGAGGGCCACCCGCAGCGCCGCGACTTCCCGATCGGCGGCGAGCCGGTGCAGTTCACGATCGACGAGGCCGAGGGGACGGCGTACACGCCATGAGCATCACTCCGCCGACGGACGCCACCAACCGGGAGTACCGCAAGCTCGAGGAGTCGATCACGATGGCGCCACTCGAGCGTCTCGGTTCGCCCGACGACCCCACGCGGGAGCTGCTGACGCTCAACATGGGCCCGCACCACCCCGCGACGCATGGGGTCCTGCGCCTGCTCGTCACGCTCGACGGCGAGGTCGTGCGCGCCCTGGAGCCGATCATCGGCTACGTCCACACCGGCATCGAGAAGACCGCCGAGGACAAGTCCTACTGGAAGGCGATCCCGGTCGTCGAGCGGATGGACTATCTCGCCTACTACTTCAACGCGATGGCGTTCATAGGCGCGACGGAGACGCTGCTCGAAGTGGAGGTCCCGCCGCGCGCGCAGTACCTGCGCGTCATCCACATGGAGCTCAACCGGATCATGAGCCACCTCGTGTGGCTCGGGACGAGCGCGCTGGACCTCGGCGCGATGTCGATGTTCTGGTACTGCTTCCGCGACCGCGAGCTGATCCTCGACCTCTTCGAGCAGTCCAGCGGCCAGCGCATGCACACGCGCTACTTCCAGGTCGGCGGCGTCTTCGAGGACATCCCGCGCGGCTGGGCCGAGAAGGTGCGCGAGTTCACGGCGCAGATGCCATCCCGCGCCGACCAGTACAACGACCTGCTCGCCCACAACGAGATCGTCCTGCAGCGCCTGCGCGGCGTCTGCCCGCTCGGCGAGCCGGAGCTGCGTGCGCTCGGCGTCACGGGCCCGCTGCTGCGCGCCGCCGGCAACCCGTGGGACCTGCGCAAGGCGATGCCCTACAGCTCCTACGACCACTTCGACTTCAAGATCCCGGTCGGCGTCGACGGCGACAACTGGGATCGCTTCGCGGTCCGCGTGGCGGAGATCTACGAGTCGGTGAAGATCATCGACCAGGCGCTCGACGGCCTGCCCGAGGGACCCTGGATCACCGACGACCGCAAGGTCGCGCTGCCGCCGCGCCACGAGCTGGCGACCTCGATGGAGGCGTTGATCCATCACTTCAAGCTCGTCACCGAGGGCTTCCGCGTGCCGCCGGGCGAGTGCTACTTCCCGATCGAGTCGCCGCGCGGCGAGCTCGGCTGCTTCGTGCGCTCCGACGGCTCGTCCAAGCCGGCGCGCGTGCACATGCGCGACCCCTCGTTCGTGAACCTCCAGGCGACGGCCCCGATGACCGAGGGCGCCTACATCGCCGACCTCATCGCGACGCTGGCGATGCTCGACCCGGTGCTCGGGGGCATCGACCGGTGATCGGCCGCAGGAAGCGCAAGGAGGACGCGCCCGAGGCCGCCACCTCGAACGGCTCCGACGGCGCGTCCGCCGCCGCGGTCGCCACGCGCGCCCGCGACCGCGGCGTCGCGGCGCAGGGCCCGATGCAGCGCGAGGTGACGCGCTTCGACCACGGCTCGCGCGTGCCCGGCTGGGACGACGCGGTCGACCTCACGAAGGACCCGGCCGTCGTCCCCGATCCGGCGACGACGCCCGTGCCGCAGACGCTGCGCGACGAGATCGAGTCGCACATGGCGAAGTACCCGGACTTCCGCAGCGCCGCGATCCCCGCGCTCGCCGCGGCGCAGCGCCACCACGGCTGGTGCTCGCCCGAGGCCGTCGAGCAGGCGGCGTGCGTGATGCGCCTCACGCCCGGCTACCTGATCTCGGTCGCGACGTTCTACGACATGCTCGAGACGCGGCCCGTCGGCCACCACCGCGTGTACGTCTGCACGAACATCTCGTGCTCGCTGTGCGGCGCCGACGAGCTGCTCGAGCGCCTGCAGCAGGAGACCGCGGGCGACCCCGCGTTCAACGTGCGCTCGTTCGAGTGCCTGGGCGCCTGCGACATCGCGCCGATGGCGTCGGTCAACGACGTCTACGTCGGCCCGATCGCGCTCGACGACGTGCCCACGCTCGTCGAGCAGGTCCGCAACGGCACGCCGCCGCTGCCCGGCAAGCAGCTGCATCTGCGAAAGAGCGCCGATCCAAACGCGGCATCGACCGGACGTCCGAGCTCGCGAGGACCGGAGGGCAATGTGACGTCGACCGGAGGTCCGAGCTCGCGAGGACCGGAGGGCGAAACATGACTCACACCATTCTCTTCAAGGGCATCGACGAGCCCGGCCTCAACACGATCGAGGGCTACCGCCGGCGCGGCGGCTACGAGGCGATGCGCAAGGTGCTGACGCAGATGTCGCCTGAGAGCGTCACGGAGGAGCTGATCGCGTCGGGGCTGCGCGGCCGTGGCGGCGCGGGCTTCCCGAGCGGCAAGAAGATCTCGTTCATCCCCAAGGCGAAGGTCGACAAGTACCTCGTCTGCAACGCCGACGAGTCCGAGCCCGGGACGTTCAAGGACCGCGAGCTCATGCAGAAGAGCCCGCACATGCTGATCGAGGGCATCGTCATCGCGGCCTTCGCCGCCGGCGCGACGAAGTCGTTCATCTACATCCGCGGCGAGTACGTCGAGCAGGCGGACATCATCGACGCGGCGATCGTCGAGGCGCGCGAGGCAGGCTTCCTCGGCGAGGACATCCTCAGCTCGGGCTTCGACCTGTCGCTCGTCCTGCACCGCGGCGCCGGCGCGTACATCTGCGGCGAGGAGACGGGCCTGCTGGACTCGCTGGAGGGCAAGCGCGGCAACCCGCGACTGAAGCCGCCGTTTCCCGCCAACCAGGGCCTGTACCAGGGCCCGACGGTCATCAACAACGTCGAGACGCTCGCGACGATGCCGCACATCATCCGGATGGGCGGCGCGCAGTACGCCAAGCTCGGCACCGAGACGTCGGCGGGCACGAAGCTCGTGTCCGTGAGCGGCAACGTGCGCCGGCCGGGCAACTACGAGATCGAGCTCGGGATCCCCTCGCGCGAGATCATCTACGACCTCGCGGGTGGCCCGCCCGAGGGCCGCGAGGTGAAGTTCTGGTTCCCCGGCGGCTCGTCGTCGCCGGTGCTCGAGCCCAAGGACCTGGACCTGCCGTACGACTTCAACACCCTGCAGAAGGCGGGCTCGATGCTCGGCTCGGGCGCGATC
>DASXCR010000099.1:0-40045 GCA_036491075.1 Solirubrobacteraceae bacterium | reverse complement strand
GGCGTCGCGCGCGCGGTCGGCACGGAGGGCGTGCTCGGCGGCCAGGCCGAGGTCTCCGGCGTCGCCGGCACGTGGAAGGACCTCACGGACTCCGTCAACACGATGGCGTCGAACCTGACCGACCAGGTGCGCCAGATCGCGCTCGTCACGACCGCCGTCGCCAACGGCGACCTCTCGCAGGCCGTGACGGTCGAGGCGAAGGGCGAGGTCGCGACGCTCGCCGAGACGATCAACTCGATGACCGACCGCCTGCGCGTGTTCGCCGAGCAGGTGACGGGCGTGGCGCGCGAGGTCGGCACCGAGGGGGTGCTCGGCGGGCAGGCCGAGGTCGAGGGCGTGAGCGGCACGTGGCGCGACCTCACGGACTCCGTCAACGAGATGGCCAACAACCTGACCGGCCAGGTGCGCAACATCGCGCAGGTCACGACGGCCGTCGCCAACGGCGACCTGTCGCAGTCGATCACGGTCGACGCGCGCGGCGAGATCGCCGAGCTCAAGCAGACGATCAACACGATGGTCGACCAGCTGTCGTCGTTCGCCGACGAGGTCACGAGGGTCGCGCGCGAGGTCGGCACCGAGGGGCGGCTCGGCGGTCAGGCGGAGGTCAAGGGCGTCAGCGGGACGTGGCGCGACCTCACCGAGTCGGTGAACTTCCTCGCCTCGAACCTCACCGATCAGGTGCGCAACATCGCGCAGGTCACGACGGCCGTCGCCAACGGCGACCTCTCGAAGAAGATCGACGTCGACGCGCAGGGCGAGATCGCGGAGCTGAAGGACACGATCAACACGATGGTCGACCAGCTCAACGCGTTCGCGGCGGAGGTGACGCGCGTCGCGCGCGAGGTCGGCACCGAGGGCAAGCTCGGCGGGCAGGCGACGGTCGAGGGCGTGTCGGGGACGTGGCGCGGGCTGACCGACAACGTCAACCTCATGGCCGGCAACCTCACGAGCCAGGTCCGCGCGATCGCTCGCGTCACGACCGCGGTCGCCAACGGCGACCTGAGCAAGAAGATCGACATCGAGGCGCAGGGCGAGATCTTCGAGCTGACCGAGACGATCAACACGATGGTCGACCAGCTGTCGTCGTTCGCCGACGAGGTGACACGCGTCGCGCGCGAGGTCGGCACCGAGGGGCAGCTGGGCGGCCAGGCCGAGGTCAAGGGCGTCAGCGGGACGTGGCGCGACCTGACCGAGAACGTGAACTTCATGGCCGGCAACCTCACCGACCAGGTGCGCAACATCGCGCAGGTCGCGACGGCGGTCGCCAACGGGGACCTCTCCCAGAAGATCACGGTGGACGCGCGCGGCGAGATCCTCGAGCTGAAGAAGACGCTGAACACGATGGTCGACCAGCTGTCGTCGTTCGCGGCGGAGGTGACGAGGGTCGCGCGCGAGGTCGGCACCGAGGGCCAGCTCGGCGGACAGGCGGAGGTCGAGGGCGTGTCCGGGACGTGGCGCGACCTCACGGAGAACGTCAACCAGCTCGCCGGCAACCTCACGACGCAGGTGCGCGCGATCGCGGAGGTCTCGGTCGCGGTCACGCAGGGCGACCTCACGCGCCAGATCTCCGTCGAGGCCCGCGGCGAGGTCGCGGAGCTGTCGGACACGATCAACCAGATGATCGCCAACCTGCGCGAGACGACCCGCAAGAACGCCGAGCAGGACTGGCTGAACACGAACCTCGCGCGGATCTCCGGCCTGATGCAGGGCCAGCGCGATCTCAAGACCGTGACGCGGCTGATCATGTCCGAGATCTCGCCGCTCGTCTCCGCGCAGCATGGCGCGTTCTTCTTGACCGAGCGCGACGAGGGCGAGGAGCCCGAGCTGCGGCTCATCGCCAGCTACGCCTACAAGCAGCGCAAGTCGGTCTCCAACCGCTACCGCTTCGGCGAGGCGCTCGTCGGGCAGGCCGCGCTCGAGGGCACGAGCATCCTCGTCACGGACGCGCCGGCGGACTACGTCCGCGTCTCCTCCGGCCTCGGCGAGGCGCTGCCGGTGAACCTCATCGTGATGCCGATCCTCTTCGAGGAGCAGGTGCTGGCAGTCGTCGAGCTCGCCTCGCTGCGCGCGTTCTCCGACGTCAACAGGGCGTTCCTCGAGCAGCTCGCCGAGACGCTCGGGGTCGTGCTGAACGCGATCATCGCCAACCGCCGCACGGAGGAGCTGCTCGAGCAGTCCCAATCGCTCGCCGAGGAGCTGCAGTCGCAGTCCGAGGAGCTGCAGTCCCAGCAGGACGAGCTCCGGCGCTCGAACTCCGAGCTCGAGCAGCAGACGTCGTCGCTGCGCGCCTCGGAGGAGCTGCTGCAGACCCAGCAGGAGGAGCTCCAGCAGACCAACGAGGAGCTGCAGGAGAAGGCCGAGCTCCTGAGCATGCAGAACCGCGACATCGAGATCCAGAACGTCGAGATCGAGCGCGCGCGCCTGGACCTCGAGGAGAAGGCGGCGCAGCTCGCGCTGAGCTCGAAGTACAAGTCGGAGTTCCTCGCGAACATGAGCCACGAGCTGCGCACGCCGCTGAACTCGCTGCTGATCCTGTCCAAGCTGCTCGCCGAGAACCCGGACGCCAACCTCACCGACAAGCAGATCGAGTTCGCCTCGACGATCCACACCGCGGGCGCCGACCTGCTGTCGCTGATCTCCGACATCCTCGACCTGTCGAAGGTCGAGGCGGGGAAGATGGAGATCACCGCCGGCCAGATCGAGGTCGCGGAGCTCGGCGTCTACGTCAAGCGCGCGTTCGGGTCGGTCGCCGAGCAGAAGGGTCTCGAGCTCGAGATCGTGACGGCCCCCGGCGCGCCGCAGACGATCTACACGGACGAGCAGCGCCTGCAGCAGGTGCTGCGCAACCTGCTCTCCAACGCGTTCAAGTTCACGGAGGCCGGCAGGGTCTCGCTCGAGCTCGCAGGCACCGACGAGCAGGCCGGCGATACCCGCTCGCCTGGCGGCTCGCACCCGCTCGCCCAGGGGCTCGCGGGGCACGGGCAGGGCACAGGCGGGGCACAGGCGGGGCACAGGCAGGGCACAGGCGGCACGCCGTACGCGATCGCGATCGTCGTGCGCGACAGCGGCATCGGCATCGCCGAGGACAAGCTGCGGCTGATCTTCGAGGCCTTCCAGCAGGCCGACGGCACGACGAGCAGGCGCTATGGCGGAACCGGGCTCGGCCTGTCGATCAGCCGCGAGATCGTGCGCGCGCTCGGCGGCGAGATCCGCGTGCGGTCGGTGCCCGGCGAGGGCAGCGCCTTCGAGGTGCTGCTGCCCAGCTACGTCGCGCTGCCGGCGCCGGCCGAGGCGTCCGCAGCAGCCACGGAGGAGCGGATCGGCGGGTCCGCGGCCGGGCCGGACGCGCGCGCGCTCGACGCGCCGCGCGGGTCTCGGGGCGCGCTCGCGCTCGCGCCCGCGAGCGGGGGAGACGCGGCGGACGGCGTGCGCGCCGGCGACGGCGGGGACGCCGAGCAGCCCGCCGGCCCGCCCGACGATCGCACGCTCGTGATGGACGGCGACCGCGTCGCGCTCGTCATCGACGACGATCCCGAGTCCGCGACGCGGGCGCTCGTGCAGGCGCGCGAGCACGGCTTCCGCGGGATCGTCGCGCCGCGCGGCAACATCGGCCTCGCGCTCGCCCACGAGCTCGTCCCCGACGTCATCGTGCTCGCGCTGCCTGTCCGCGGCGGCGCGGGCATCCTCGACCAGCTCAAGCACCACCCGCGCACCCGCCACGTCCCGGTGCACGTCATCGCAGACGCCGGCGAGCGCCACGGCGCGCTCACCGCGGGTGCCGCCGGCTTCCACGCGAAGCCCGCCTACGCCGAGGAGCTCGCGGGCACGTTCTCGGCGGCCGCCGCGTTCCTCGATCGCAGCGTGCGCCAGCTGCTGATCGTCGACGACGACGAGGCCGAGCGCCTCAGCGTCGGCGAGCTCGTCGGCGGCGGCGACGACGTCGAGGTGACCGCGGTCGGCTCCAGCGAGGAGGCGCTCGCCGCGCTCGGCGAGCGCAGCTTCGACTGCATCGTGCTCGACCTCAAGCTGCCGAAGATGACGGGCTTCGCGCTGCTGGACCACATCAAGGAGGACGATCGCCACCGCGACACGCCGGTCATCGTCCACACCGGCCGCGAGCTCACGCGGCGCGAGGAGACCAAGCTGCGCCGCTACGCGGACTCGATCATCGTCAAGGACGCGGGCTCACCGGAGCGGCTGTTGTCGGAGACCGCGCTGTTCTTGCACCGCGCTCCGAGCGCGCTGCCCGCCGAGAGCCGCCGCATGCTCGAGCAGCTGCACACGACGGACGCCGTCCTGCGGGACAAGCGCGTGCTGATCGTCGACGACGACGTGCGCAACGTCTTCGCGCTGACGAGCGCGCTGGAGGCGCGCGGGATGGTGGTGCGCTTCGCCGAGAACGGCCGCGAGGCGATCGAGTCGCTGGACGCGGACGCGGGCGTCGACCTCGTGCTGATGGACGTGATGATGCCCGAGATGGACGGCCACGAGACGACGCGCGCGCTGCGCGCCGACGAGCGCTTCGCCGACCTGCCCGTGATCGCGCTGACGGCGAAGGCGATGAAGGGCGATCGCGAGAAGTCGATCGCCGCGGGGGCGTCGGACTACATCACCAAGCCGGTCGACATCGAGCAGCTCATCTCGCTCATGCGGGTATGGCTGTACGGGTGAGCCTGCCCGCGGCGCGAGTATGGCCGTAGACGTGATCGGCGCCGACCACGACGACGCGCGCGAGCGCCTCGAGATCGACCTCCTGCTGGAGGCGATCCAGCGCCGCTACGGCTACGACTTCCGCGGCTACGCGATCGCGTCGCTGCGCCGGCGCCTGTGGCATCGCGTCTACGGCGAGAGCCTGCAGACGCTGTCGGGACTGCAGGAGCGGATCCTGCACGACCCCGCGTGCATGGACCGGCTGCTGCGCGACCTCTCGATCAACGTCACCGAGATGTTCCGCGACCCGAGCTTCCATCGCGCGCTGCGCGAGCACGTCTTCCCGCTGCTGCGCACGCACCCGTTCATCCGCGTCTGGAACGCGGGCTGCTCGACCGGCGAGGAGATCTACTCGATCGCGATCGCGCTGCGCGAGGAGGGCCTGCTGGAGCGCACGCGCATCTACGCGACGGACATCGACGCCGCGGCACTCGAGCGCGCGAGCTCCGGTACGTTCCCCCTGGACCGCATGCAGCTGTATACGGAGAACTACCTGCGCGCCGGCGGCCGCGAGGCGTTCTCGTCCTACTACACCGCCGACGGCGACAGCGCGCGCTTCGATCCGACGCTCGGGACGGGGATCGTCGTCGCCCAGCACAACCTCGTCACGGACGGCTCGTTCAACGAGTTCCACCTGATCGTGTGCCGCAACGTCATGATCTACTTCGGCTCCGACCTACAGGAGGAGGTCCTGCAGCTCTTCGGCGACAGCATGACGCGCTTCGGGATCCTCGCCCTCGGGCGCAAGGAGTCGATCCGCCGTTCGCGCCACGCGGCCGAGTACGAGCCGCTCGACGAGGCCGAGAAGATCTACCGGCGGCGCGTGTGACCTCCGTGCAACTCGTCGCGATCGGCGCGTCGTGGGGTGGGCTGCAGGCGGTCGAGCGGGTGCTCGGCGCGCTGCCCGCGGACTTCGGCGCGGCCGTCGTCGTCGCGCAGCATCGCCGCGGCGACGACTACGACGACGGGCGCCTCGAGCGCCTGCTCGGCGCGCGCTGCGCGCTGCGCGTCGCCGGGGCCGAGGACAAGCAGGCGCTGACGGCCGGCACGGTGCTCGTCGCTCCCGCCGACTACCACCTGCTCGTCGAGCCCGGATCGGTCGCGCTGTCGGTCGACGCGCCGCTGAACCACAGCCGGCCGTCGATCGACGTGCTGCTGCGCTCCGCCGCCGACGCCTACGGCGAGCGCGTCGCCGGGGTCGTGCTGACCGGTTCCAACGCCGACGGCGCGGCCGGACTCGCGCGGATCGCCGCGTGCGGCGGCACCGCGATCGTCCAGGACCCCGCGACGGCGGAGCGGCGCGAGATGCCCGACGCGGCGCTCGCGGCGACTCCCTCGGCCTGGGTCGTCGCGCTCGAGGAGGTCGCGCCGCTGCTGACCGAGCTGGCCGCCGTGCGCTCGGACGAGGAGACGGGCGCGGAGTCGCGCCCGCGCTCGGACGAGGAGGCGCGACGGTGAGGGGCAGCGCCGTCCTGATGGTCGACGACCGCGACGAGAACCTGCTCGCGCTCGAGGCCGTGCTCGAGCCGACGGGCTGTCGCCTCGTCAAGGCGCGCTCCGGCGACGAGGCGCTGCGCGCGCTGCTGCGCGACGACTTCGCCGTGATCCTGCTCGACGTCCAGATGCCGGGCCTGGACGGCTTCGAGACCGCCGAGCTGATCCGGGCGCGCGAGCGCTCGTGCGCGGTCCCGATCATCTTCGTGACCGCGATCAGCAAGGAGCCCCACCACGTCTTTCGCGGCTACGAGACGGGCGCCGTCGACTACCTCTTCAAGCCGCTGGATCCCGTCGTGCTGCGTTCGAAGGTCGAGGTCTTCGTCGAGAGCTACGAGCGCGGGCGCGCGCTCGCCGAGCGCGAGGAGCTACTGCGCGCGATGTTCGAGGACGCGCCGATCGGCATGGCGCGCGCCGATCCCGAGGGTCGCCTGCGGCGCGTGAACCGCGCGCTCTGCGAGACCCTCGGGCGCGACGCAGAGCAGCTCGTCGGGCGTACGCTCGACGAGCTCGGGCCGAGAGCGGACGCCGGCATCGACGAGCTCCAGCGCGGCCAGCTCGCGGCGGGCGACATCGCGCGCTACGAGGTGCAGCGGCGGCTGTCCGGTCCCGCCGGGACCGCGGTTCCCGTGCTCGTGAGCGTCTCGCTGACGACCGCGCGCGAAGGCGCCGCGGCAGACCTCATCCTCCACGTCCAGGACCTGCGCGAGCGCCGCCGCGCCGAGCGCGACCGCGAGCAGCTGATCCGCGCGCAGGCCGCGCGAGCGCAGGCCGAGGCCGCCTCCGAGCGCCTGCGGCTGATGCAGTCGATCGCCGTCGCCGCGCTCGGCGCCGAGGATCTCGAGGGCCTGCTGCGCGAGGTGCTCGACCGCCTGCTCGAGACGCTCGACGTCGACCGCGCCGCGGTCGTGCTGACCGACGGCGAGCAGGGCGTCCTCGCGCGCGCGGCGAGCGGCGTCGCGACGACCGTGCAGCGCAACGGGGCGCGCGCGTTCGACGACGACGTGGTCGCGCAGGTCACCGGCGAGCGCGGCCCGGTCACGGTCCTCGACGTGGCGGCGGCGAAGCTCGACGCGAGCTCGCTCGGACCGGCCGTCAGCTCGCTGCTGGCGGTGCCGCTCGTCGTCGGCGCGCAGGTCATCGGCAGCCTGCACGTCGGCACGCTGACGCGGCGCGAGTTCGATCCCGAGACGGTCGACCTGCTCGGCCTCGCCGCGGGGCGCGCATCGCTTGCCATCGCGCGCACGCGGCTGTTCGAGCGCGAGCGGCGGATCGCGCAGGAGCTGCAGCGCTCGCTGCTGCCCGCGCGGCTGCCGCCCGTGCCCGGGGTCGCGCTGGCGGCGCGCTACGAGCCCGGTGGCAAGGGGGCGACCGTCGGCGGCGACTGGTACGACGCGCTCGCGCTGCCGGGCGGACGGGTCGCCGTCGTGATCGGCGACGTCGTCGGCCGCGGGATCGAGGCGGCCGCGACGATGGGCCAGATGCGCAGCGCCCTGCGCGCGATCCTCATGCAGGCCGACGACACCGGGGCGATGGCCGACCGCCTCAACCGCTTCGCGCTCGGGCTCGGCGACTGCGTCCTGACGACGGTCGTGCTCGCGATCTTCGAGCCGGCGACGGGCCGCCTGCGCTACACGAACGCCGGGCACCCGCCGCCGCTCGTGCTCTCGCCCGACGGCGCCGGCCGCTACCTCGAGGACGTCCCGGCGCCGCCGATGGGCGTCGTCGAGACGCCGCGCTACCGCCAGCGCACGCTGCTGCTCGAGCCCGGGTCGACGCTGCTGCTGTTCACCGACGGGCTCGTCGAGAAGTCGACGCAATCGCTCGACGCGGGCCTCGAGCGCCTGCGCACGGCCGCGCTCGCGGCCGACGCCGGGACCGACCTCGACGCGCTCTGCGCCAGCGTCCTCGGCCGGCTCGGCGACGACGCGACTCAGGCCGACGACGTGACGATGATCGCGCTGCACGCGCTCGCCCGGCTCGAGGATCGCGTCGCGCTGCAGGCGGCGGGGGACCCCGGCGCGCTGACGGCGACGCGCGACACCGTCCGCCGCTGGCTGGCCGAGGCCGGCGCCGACGCGATCGAGACGCACGACATCACGATGGCCACCAACGAGGCCTGCCAGAACGCGATCGAGCACGCCTACGAGCTTGGAGCCGATCACTTCGACGTCGTGCTGTCGCGGGTCGGCAGGGAGGTCAGCGTCACCGTGCGCGATCACGGCCGCTGGAAGACCGCGACGAGCCCGGACCGCGGGCGCGGGATGGATCTCATGCGCGAGCTGATGGACGTCGTCGAGGTCGAGTCGGGCGAGGGCGGCAGCACCGTCTCGCTGCAGCGGAGCCTGGCGGCGCCGCGCCCCGTGGCGGTCGCCGCCGAGGGCGCAGCCACCTGAATCCAGGCAAAACGCCGGCTTTCGGCCTGACGCCTGGTCCCGTGTCGCGCTGGCGGCCTCGCCTGAGGCGGTCCCGTGTCGCGGTCCGTGGGGCGCGCCGACGCGGACCGCCGCGGATGGGTGGAGAATCCGCGCATGGTCGACCTTCGCCGCAGCTTCGCCACACCTCGTCCGCCGGCTCGCCGGAGTCCTCCGCCGGCGCAGGGCGCCATCGCGGTGCGCGCACGGCGCGTATCTGCGGCCGTGATCGCAGGGCTCGCCGGCGCCGCGATCGTCCTCGTCTCAAGCTCCGCCGCCGCGTTGCCGCCGCACGTGATCGAACTGCGCGGCAAGACGTCGCAGAAGGTGCCCGCGGCCTTCAGCTACGACGTCAAGAAGCGAACGATCAACGGCTTCGCGGTGACGTACACCTGCGGCGGGCGCAAGCTGCGCGTCGACGCCGACCTCTACACGGTCGCCGACGGCGCCGACGACGCCAGGGCGCTCGCAGCCGTCCGCCGCGACGGCGCGGTGCGCTTCTCGCTGCCCGGTGCGATCAGTCGGTTCTCCGAGGACGGGCCGGTCGCCAAGGGGCGCGGGCGGATCGTCGTCAACGCGCACCTGACGCGGGCCGGGCGCCTGCGCGTGCTGAAGGGAACGGTGCGCGCGACGAGCCCGAAGTGCTCGTCCGCGTCGAACCTCACGTTCCGCGTCTCGGCCGTCGGCACGTAGCGGCGGGCATCAAGCGGGACGCCCCGCGCTGTTCGCGGCCGGATCTCGCCGGCGTCGCGCGTGTCGATCGGGCACTCCGGCCGGCCGCCCGGTGCGACGGCGGTGGGCCGCCCGCTGCGACGCGAGCGCGGCCATCGTGATGGGATGCAGGGGATGCGACGTTGCGGTCACGGACGCCTGCGTAGTACGGCGTTCCTCATCTGCTCCGTACTCGGCGCCCTCGGGTGCTCACCCGCCGCCTCGGCGCGGGTGCTGCTCGTCGCCGACGGCGGGTCGGACCTGCCGCTGCTCGAGCTGTCCAACGACGCCGTCGTCGCCCGCGTCCCGATGCCCGGTCCGGTGACCGGCGTGGCGACGAACCCGCTGGGCGGCAAGGCGTACGCCGCGGCGGGCAACACGATCGTCGAGATCGACATCGACCAGCGCGTCGAGACGCGACGGGTCGTGCTCGCCGGGCCTCCGATCACCAAGCTCGCCACCGCGGTCGACGGGCGCCTGCTCGCGCTTCAGGACAACCAGCTCACGCTGCTGGATCCGACGACGCTCGGCGAGACGGGGTCGATCGCGCTCGGCGGCGACGGCCAGGCGGTCACGGTCGGACGCCATGCGGGGCAGGCCGCGGTCGTGCTCGCCGGCGGGCGCGTCGCGATCCTCTCCCTGGCGCAGGCGCGGGTACTGCACACCGCGCGGGTCCGGGGGGCGATCGGCGTCGCGATCGACGGCGCGGGCCGCACGTGGGTCTCGGCCGGCAAGTACCTGCGCGTCGTGCCGCCCGGCGTCGGCAAGGTCTCGAAGACCATCAAGGTGAAGCTGCCGGCGGGCATAGACGGCGCGCTCGCCCTGTCGCCGCGCGACGCGCGCCTGGCGGTCGGAGCGGTCACGGGCACGGCGGGCGGGGCGATCGTGAACCTCTCGACGCGTTCCGTGCGGCCGGTCATCGCCGGCGCGGGTCCCGGAACGCCGTCATGGAGCCTCGACGCGACGCGCATCTACTACGCGGACGGTTCGGGAGCGTCGATCTCGATCGTCGGCGCGGCGTCGCGGCGACGCCTGGACACGCTCGCGCTGCCGGGGTCGACGCCGCTCGCGGTGCTCGAGCAGCCGGGCCTCGCGCTGCTCGCCGGGACGGACGGCAACGACTCGCTGACCGGGACCAGCGGCGCGGACCGCATCGAGGGGATGGGCGGCGACGACTACCTGCGCGGCGCGCGCGGTCGCGACGTCGTCGACGGCGGCCCCGGCAACGACCGGCTGTCCGGCGGCGCGCAGAGCGACGTGCTGGACGGCGGCGACGGCGACGACTACCTGTCGGGAGGAGCGGGTGACGACAAGCTGACGGGCGACGCCGGCGACGACGGCGCCGAGGGCGGGACGGGCAACGACACGATCGATGGCGGTGACGGCGTCGACACGATCGACGGCGGCGACGGCGACGACACGATCACCGGCGGGGCGGGGAACGACCACATCCTCGGCGGCTACGGCAACGACAAGTCGCTCGCGGGCGGTCCCGGCGACGACTACATCGACGGCGGCCACGGCTCGGACCGCGCGATCGAGGGCGACGACGGCAACGACCAGCTGTTCGGCGGGCCGGGCAAGGAGACGATCAGCGGCGGGCCAGGCAACGACACGATCGACGGTGGTGCCGCGGCCGACACGATTCGCGGCGACGACGGCGACGACACGATCACGGGTGACGCCGGCAACGACACGATCGACGGCGGGACCGGCAACGACACGATCGACGGCGGCTCGGGGACCGATTCGCTCACGGGCGGCGACGGCAACGACACGATCATCGGCGGCCCGGGCGCGGACATCATCTCCGGCGGCGCGGGCGACGACATCATCCGCGCGGCCGACGACAGCTCGGACATCGTCGACTGCGGCGACGGCAACGACACGGTCTACGTCGAGGCGGACTTCCCGACGCGCGACCAGCTGACCAACTGCGAGACCGTGATCCCGGTCCCGCCGGAGCCGGCCAACGACTCGACGCCGGTCTCGCTGTTCTTCGGGACGATCCAGCCGGAGTTCATCCGCGGCACGCCGGGGCCCGACTCGATCCTCGGCAACGGCGGCGACGACCGGCTGTTCGGCGGGGCGGGCGACGACTACGTCGACGGCGGCAACGGCGACGACACGCTGCACGGCGGGGCGGGCGACGACATCATGGCCGGGCGCAACGGCAACGACAGGATCTACGGCGACGCCGGCGACGATCGCATCACCGGTGACCGCGGCTCGGACACGATCGACGGCGGGGCCGGCAACGATCGGATCTACGGCAACCTCGGCGACGACTCGATCTCGGGGGGAGCGGGCAACGATCGCATCAACGTCGTCGGCGGGGGTCGCGACACCGTGCGCTGCGGTCCGGGAGACGACCAGGTGTTCGCCGACGCGCACGACGTCGTCGCGCCGGACTGCGAGCACATCTCGCGCTGACGGCGGCCTCGGGGCGTGCGGGCGGCGTGCGTCGTGAACTCGTGCAGCGCGCGGGCGGTCAGCGGGGAGCCGGGGACGCTATGCGAACCCTCGATCCAGTCTGGCCCGCCTGATCGAGTGCCTCATGAATCCGGCGAGGCGCGAGGCTCGCCGTCGAGCAATCCGGTCGAGCACGTGAGGAATCGTGCTCGCCGTGGCAGACTTCGCGCCATGCCGCTGTACGCGCCCAACCCGGTTCACAAGCGTGAGTGGACGGAGGTCGGGCCACCCGCTCCTCGATCGGACAAGAGCCCGTGTCCAAACGACATCACGGCCGTTGAGTGCCACGCTCTGCTTCGGGGGTCGATTCCCGAGGATCCGAATGACCCTCGATCGCGTCGCTTCGCTGTCAGGCGCTCAGATGGCGGCGCCGAGCTGTTCGCAGGCCAGGCCCATTCGCCTGCGGGCCAAGAGCCGATCGAGTTTCACGGCTACCCAGTTGCGACGGCACCAGCGAAGGTACTGCGCCAACTACGCAATCGAGGCGATCTCCTGCTGCCCGAGTACCGCCGGTTCATTCGAGGACTCTCGTGATTTTTGGCGACCGTCAAGAATTCGCTATCGAGCTCGATCGGTTCGAGCCGCCATGGCAGGCGATTGATCGCCGCCAAGGCTCGGTGTGGGGTGCGCTTGCGATTTGGGTCGCAGGACGAAATCTCAGCGAGCATCGCCGACTCGGAACCGATCGCGTGAAAGACGACTTGCATGTCGCGCTTCTTCCGCTTGCGCGATGGGCTGTCAGTGCTCGTGCCGCGCTGCTTTATCAAGAGCGGTCCCCTCTGGGTGCCGGCTTTTCGCCTCATGAGGAACTGGACAGATGGAGCGACGGACCACCACCGTCCGGCGTCGATGAGGACACGTGGCTCGATCGCCGAGACGTGTGGTGGTCAGAGCACTTCACGGGAGCCGCAACCATTGACGTCGTCGCGCCCAGCATCGGCGTCATCCGAAACGACGACCGAGCCCTCGTCAGCTGGCGGACCGCTCCATTGCCGCGGCCGGACCGCGCGTTCGTCTATCCAGAGGGCTCGAGTGTTGTCTCTTGGCCTGCCGTTGCGCGGGCACTCGATGAGTTCGTGGCCACCGTCGCAAGCTGGGCGCCATCCGACTGTCAGCTTGAGACGCCGCACGATGACGTGCCTCGCGCGCTCCAGTACTACACCGGGCTGTCCAACGCTGAAATCCAACGTTTCCCATTCTTGCCTGACGCCGCGATCGACCCGGCGATTGACCCCCTCGCGCAGGTTGTACGAGACTTAACCCATGGAACGTCTACTGGGCCGGCACACGACAGCATCGTGGAGACTGTGCGCTCAGCTGCGCAACCCGCTGGCCGCGGATGGTGGGAACTCAGGACGCAACTGGTCTCGGCACCAGGCAGATCCTTCGAGGACGACGGCTACGATGGAGCGCAAGCTGTACGCGCGCTCCTTGGCTTGAATGGCCAGCCCATCGACGACATCGAGGCTCTCTTGGGGAGCGTCGACATCCAGGTTTGCGCCGAGTCGCCAGCGTCTCCCATCGATCGAATGCTCGTCGCTGGCACCGCATCTGGACGGGCGGTCGCGATGGTTCTCGCAAACGGCCGAACGTCGAGACCGTGGGGTAGGCGATTCGAGTTGGCGCGTGCCCTTGGCCACCTTCTCCTTGATCAGGTGCGCGGAGACGCGATAGGCGCGGCATCGGGACCTCAAGCCGTTGCAAGCAGACGGCGCCGAGCCGGCGCGTTCGCGGCCGAAGTCCTACTTCCGACATCAGCGCTTGAGGAGGCTTCCAATGGCGTCCTCGATGGGGTCCTCGAGGATGATCGCTTCGCCCATCTTCTCGACCGCTTCAGTGTCGGCGCGAGCACCGCCGCGTTTCACCTCTGGAATCAGCACCTACTCAGCTCGCCTGAGGTTCGCGACGATCTCATCGCGTCTACCTGACCGCTTGGACCGTCGCGTAGCCGAATAGCAGTCGTTGACCTGGGTCAGCGGAGGGGGCGGGATTCGAACCCGCGGTCCGGGTAACCGGACTCCGGTTTTCAAGACCGGTGCATTCGTCCGCTCTGCCACCCCTCCGGAGGTCCGGACCGTAGCGCCTGCGGAAGGCGATCGGACTCGGAGCCGCGCCGCCCGGACGCCGGTGGCCGCCAACCCCCCGTGCTGCACGCGCGGGAGGGTCGCGTCTACACTGCTCCAGGAGAGCCTCCAGGAGAGGTGGCCGAGTGGCTGAAGGCACTCGCCTGCTAAGCGAGTATGGGGCTCAACCCCCATCGCGGGTTCGAATCCCGCCCTCTCCGCTCTACACTGCACGACCCATGCGCCCGTAGCTCAGCTGGATAGAGCGTCGGTCTACGGAACCGAAGGTCAGAGGTTCGAATCCTCTCGGGCGCGTCAGAAAGGGCCTGCAAGGCAGGCCCTTCTCGTTGAGACGGAGTACCGGGATCGAGATCTGTCGCCGTGTTCTTGTCGCGGCGGCCCAGCTCCCGGGCTCGCGCTAGGAAGGACGCCCACGTTGGACACGACATGCCACATGACCATTTCGCTGGATGGCTTCGTCGCCGGGCCAGAGCAGAGTCGCGAGCACCCGCTCGGCAAGCGCGGGAGGGAGCTCCACGGCTGGCACCTCGGCGACGAGCGCGCCAACGCGGCCGACGAGACAGCGGCCGGCTGGCTCATGCGCCCGCGCGGCGCCTACGTCATGGGCCGCAACATGTTCGGGCCGATCCGCGGCGCGTGGGACGAGGACTGGCGCGGCTGGTGGGGGCCCGAGCCGCCGTACCACGCGCCGGTGTTCGTGCTCACCCATCACGCCCGCGAGCCGATCGAGATGGAGGGCGGGACGACTTTCCACTTCGTCACCGGCGGCTTCGACGCCGCCTACACGCAGGCGCGTGAGACGGCCGGCGCGGACGGCGTGGACATCGCGGGCGGCGCCGCGACCGTGCGGCAGGCACTCGTCGCCGGGGTCATCGACGAGTTGACCCTGGACATCGCCCCCGCCCTGCTCGGATCAGGCGAGCGGATCTTCGACGGCGTCGAATCCCTCGGGCTGGAGCCCGTCGAGGTGTTGCATTCGCCGCTGGCCACGCATATCCGCTACCGCCGCGCCGGGTGAGCGATGGTTGCGCACCGCTGACGAGGCTTTCGCGTTGACGGGCCCCTCGGGCGAGTAAGGCGGCGGCGTTGCCGGAACGTGGGGCGAGCTCATGACTTCGGGACGAGAACCTGCCCGTGGGCGCCGCTCGCGAACCGCTGCTCGCGCACCAGGTCCAGCTTCAGGTGCTCGTCGAGATCTGCGAACGGGCTGTGGCCGGCGCCGATCGCGAGGGGAACCCAGACGAGCTGGTACTCGTCGATGAGGCCGAGCCTGGTCATCGACTTGGCGAGGTTCGGACCGCCGTGGACGAGGATCGTGCCGTCGTCGTCGCGAGCCTTCAGTTCGGCGACCGCCGCGCCGAGGTCGCCGCCGAAGACCTCGGCCGGGCCCCAATCCGCACGTTCCAGGGTGTCGGAGAAGACCGCCTTAGGCTTCTCGTTCATGAAGGCCGCCACCGGGCCCTCCGAGGCCTGCCAGTGCGGGCCCATGAGCTCGTAGCTTCGCCGGCCCATCGCGTGGGTTCCGGCCTCGTCAAGCGCGCGGAGGTTCCACTCGCCGCTGTCTTCGCCGAAGAACTCGAACATCCAGTCGTGCGTACCGTCGAGGCTCGTCGCGAAGCCGTCGAAGGACAACACCATCTTGAGAACTACCTTTCTGTTCGTCATGTCGGTGGAGACTCTGGGATGCCCCGGAACTCATCGGTGGGGCCGTCCTCCCTCGGAGGGCTTCTCGACCGGACCGACGGCTCGCCGCTCCCCGCGACGCGCTCTGCGATGATCGCGCGCCATGTCGGGAGAACGACGCCTGCGAGGACGCACCGCTGCGTCGCGCAGATTCGCCGAGCGCGTGCAGGTCGTGATGGAGCTCACCTCGCGGCTCAACGTGCTGCCGTTCAGCGACATCGAGACGCGCAACGCGCTGCTCGGCGAGATCCTCGGCAGGCCGCTGCCCGACACGGTGACCGTCTACCCGCCGTTCTACTGCGACCACGGCCTCGAGATCGAGTTCGGGGAGCGGGTGTTCGTCAACCAGGGTTGCTTGTTCTCGGACCGGGGCGGCATCAGCATCGGCGACCGAACACTGATCGGCCCGATGGTGACGCTGACCACCGCCGGACATCCGGTCGAGCTCGCCGAGCGCTACGACGGCATCACGCTGGATCCCATCGTCATCGAAGCGGACGTCTGGATCGGAGCGGCGGCCACGATCTGCCCCGGCGTGACCATCGGCCGTGGCTCCGTCGTCGGAGCGGGAACCGTCGTGGCGCACGACGTGCCGCCGCTCACCGTCGTGACCGGCTCCGGCTCTGTCGAGCGCACGCGGCTGAAGCCGCTACCAGGTCAGTAGTCGGACGCAAGACCATCTGCGACGCCGGCGACCGGCGTCTCCGCGCGCGCCGGGCGCCGGCCCGATCGTGCGCGCGGGCGCCGCGATCATGCGACCGCCGCGCTGAGCGCCGCGTACTGCGCGTCGGTCAGCACGACGCTCGCGGCCCGCCTGCTGGCGCAGGTACTCGGGCCGGCCGACCGGCCGCAATCGCCGGGGCCCGACCGCGTGAGGCCGGCCTTCGTGGCGATCACGAGCTCGTCGGAGTACGGGTGCAGCGCCTCCTTGATCAGCAGCTCGGCGACGAACGGGCCGTACGAGTCGGCGGTGTCGATGAACGTGACGCCGAGCTCGACGGCGCGCCGCAGGACCCGGACCGCCTCCGCCGGGTCCTTCGGGTCGCCCCAGACCCCGGGGCCGGTCAGCTGCATGGTGCCGTAGCCGAGGCGACGGACCGTGGTGCTGGCGCCGAGATCGAACGTGCCGCTCTGCGCGGCGATCGGTGTGGTGGTGCTCATGTGGTGTTCTCCGGTCTGAGGATTGGTCGGGTGGCGATCTGGCGGACCGTCGGCGATGGCGGTGCTGCGCGAGCGCTCCTCCGACGCCGCGATCTCCCGGCGGTCCGATGCGGCGGGCGGCGACCTACGGGGCCGGACGTCCGTATCGCAGCCCGTCGACGAGCAGCCCGAGCAGGCGCGCCGCCTGCTCGCGCCAGCCGTCCTGCTGCGGCAGCAGGAAGACCGAGCCGGTCG
This sequence comes from Solirubrobacteraceae bacterium, assembly GCA_036491075.1. Lineage (GTDB taxonomy): Bacteria > Actinomycetota > Thermoleophilia > Solirubrobacterales > Solirubrobacteraceae > CADCVQ01. The sequence continues at coordinate 23,082 of DASXCR010000099.1, read as the reverse complement.
CGCGGAAGACGTCTTCCGCGTTCACGTCCGAGCGCAGGGTCCCGGCTTCGACTCCAGCCTCGAGCAGCGCCGCGAACGCCTCCTGGAGCTGTCCACGCGTGTCGGCGTAGATGTCGTTGCCGGACTCGATGATCGCGCGCAGCGCGTCGGACATCCCGCGCTTGGCGACGACGTAGTCGACGTAGCGCTCCATCCAGCGCTCGAGTGCGACGTCCGGCGGATGTTCGGCCAACAGGCCGGCGACCGCGCCGGTGATCTGGGCGACCTCGCTGCGGTAGGCGGCCTCGACGAGGTCGTCGCGCGTCGGGAAGTTGCGATACAGCGTTGCGACCCCCACGCCGGCATGGGCCGCCACGGCGTCGAGCGCGATGTCCGTGCCGGACCGCGCGAACAGCTCGGACGCCGCCGCCACGAGCTTGTCGCGGTTGCGCTGGGCGTCGGCACGCAGGGACTTGGGCGGGGTGGTCACGGGCTAAGCGGAGGAACATTCCACTTACGTGCTACGGTGATTCGCAGCAAGTGGAGGACGACTCCACTTCGAGTCTACTCATCCGTCCATGGAGGCACCATGTCCACGTCGAGCAGCACGCAGTTCGGCTTTCAGACCACCGCGGCCGAGGTTCTCGACGGCGTCGACCTGAGCGGGAAGCGGGCGATCGTGACGGGTGCGGCGTCCGGCATCGGCGTCGAGACCGCCCGCGCGCTGGCCGCGGCGGGCGCAGCCGTCACGCTGGCGGTCCGCGACGTGGCGAGGGGTGCCGAGGTCGCCGCCGACATCGCGCACAGCACCGGCAACGAACAGCCGGCGGTGGCCGCGATCGAGCTCGCCGACCCCTCGAGCGTCGATGCCTTCACCGCCTCCTGGGAGGGCCCGTTGCACATCCTGGTCAACAACGCGGGCGTGATGGCGCTGCCCGAGCGCACGCTGACGGCGGCCGGCGACGAGCTGCAGTTCGCCACCAACCACCTCGGCCACTTCCGCCTCGCGGTCGGCCTGCACCGCGCGCTCGCCGCCGCCGACGGCGCGCGGATCGTCGCGGTCAGCTCCAGCGCGCACCTGCGCTCGCCCGTCGTGTTCGACGATCTGAGCTACGGGTTCCTGCCGTACGACGCGTGGACCGCCTACGGGCAGTCGAAGACCGCCAACGTCCTCTTCGCGGTCGGCGTCGGCCAGCGCTGGGCCGCCGACGGGATCGTCGCCAACGCCCTCATGCCGGGTTCGATCCAGACCGGCCTGCAGCGCCACATCGACCAGGAGTGGTACCGGCAGGTGCGCGAGCAGCTGAAGGACACGATGCCGGTCAAGTCCACCGAGCAGGGCGCGGCGACCTCCGTGCTGCTCGCCGCCTCCCCGCTGACCGACGGCCTCAGCGGCCGCTACTTCGAGGACTGCCGCGAGGCGCAGGTCGTGCACGAGCGCGGCGGGCTCGGCGCGAGCGGCGTCGCGGCGTACGCCCTCGATGCCGACAACGCCGAGCGCCTGTGGGCCCGCTCGCTCGAGCTCATCGGCTCCTGAGCGCCAACACGACTCCGAACGCGAGGAACCAGCCATGACCACCAGCACCCGCATCACGACGCCGTTCGGCCTGCACTCGACGGCCGCCGAGGTGGCGGCCGGCATCGACCTCACGGGGCGGCGCGCGATCGTCACGGGCGGCTCGTCCGGCATCGGCGTCGAGACCGCTCGCGTCCTGGCCGCCGCCGGGGCCGCGGTCACGCTCGCCGTCCGCGACGTCGACGCCGGAGCACGGACGGCGAGCGACATCGTCGCCGCGACGGGCAACCCGGCCGTCGACGTCGGCCTCCTCGACCTCGCAGACCTCTCGTCCGTCACCGCCTTCGTCGCTGCCTGGAGCGGGCCGCTGCACCTGCTGATCAACAACGCCGGCATCATGGCGCTCCCGGACCTGCACCTGATCGCCGCCGGCTGGGAGGCGCAGTTCGCCACCAACCACCTCGGCCATTTCGCGCTCACGGTCGGCCTGCACGACGCGCTGGCCGCGGCCGGCGGCGCGCGGATCGTGTCGCTCAGCTCGCGCGGCCACCTGCGCTCGCCCGTCGTCTTCGACGACCTGCACTTCGCGGCGCGCCCGTACGACCCGTGGCTCGCCTATGGGCAGTCGAAGACCGCGAACGTCCTGCTCGCCGTCGAGGCGAGCAGGCGCTGGCAGGGTGACGGCGTCACCGCCAACGCCGTCCACCCGGGCGCGATCGCGGCGACGAACCTCTCCCGCCACATGGCGCCCGCGGCACTCGAGGCGCTACGTGCCTCCGGCGCCTTCACCTACAAGTCGGTCGAGCAGGGCGCCGCGACCAGCGTCCTGCTGGCGACGTCGCCGCAGCTCGAGGGCATCGGTGGCCGCTATTTCGAGGACTGCAACGAGGCCGAGCTCCTCGACGAGCCGACGCCGCAGTCGACGCACGGCGTGGCCGCCTACGCGCTGGACCCCGCGAGCGCCGAGCGCCTCTGGGAGCTCTCGACCGACCTCGTCGCGCCGAGCTGATCCGGGTGCAGCTGCTGGGCGCTCGGCCGCGTGTCGGTGCCGGAGAGGACGATCGAGACGATGAGGATCGGCCGTGTCAATCGATGGATCGGACGATGACCACGAACCCGTCGATCCCGCTGAAGCCTCTGCCGTCGCAGGCATGCACACGTCGACGCGCGGCTGTCCGTCTCCGTGCACTCCCAGACGACTTGCGCCCGCTGGCGCCGGATAGCATCCCGGCGGTGCTCCGGCCGCCCTCGCCCAGACCCGACCCGCGCTCGTGCGCGGCGGGTCGCCGACCGTAGCCCTCGACGTCCTTGAGCACACGAGTGCAGCCCATCGTCGTCGTCCATGGCGGCGCCTCGGAGTGGTACGCCGGCACCAGCCTGGGCCGCGCCGCGTGCAGGCGAGCCGCGCAGGCGGGCTGGGATGCGCTGGCGGCCGGGGGCACCGCGCTGGACGCGGTCATCGCCGCGGTGCGGGTCGTCGAGGACGATCCCGCCTGCAACGCCGGCACCGGGGCCGTGCTCACGAGCCGTGGCACCCTGGAGCTCGACGCCTGCGTCATGGACGGCGCGTCGCTCGCATCCGGCGCCGTCGGGGTGCTGCCGCCGTTTCGCAATCCGATCGACATCGCCCGCGCCGTACTCGAGGACGGCCGATATCACCTGCTCGTCGGCGACGGGGCGGCCGCGTTCGCCCGTGCGCGCGGCTTCGAGTCCTGCGATCCGGAGCTCATGATCACCCCCGATCGGCGCGCCGAGTCCGCGGGCCGGGGGAGCTTCGAGCGCGGCAACACCGTCGGCGCCGTCGCCCGCGATGCCAACGGCCACCTCGCGGCGGCGACGAGCACCGGCGGCATGGCCGGGACCGAGCCGGGACGCGTCGGCGACGTGCCGCTCGTCGGCGGTGGGACGTACGCCGACGAGCATGCCGCCTGCTCGTGCACCGGCGACGGCGAGGCGTTCGCGCGAGCGTGCGCGGCGTTCTGGACCGTCGAGCACGTCGGCGACGGCGCGCAGGCGGCGGCCGAGCGCTCCGTGGCCCGCGTGCTCAAGCGCTACGGCGGCTACGGCGGCCTCATCCTGCTCGACCGCGACGGCGAGGTCGGCATCGCGAGATCGGCCTCGGCGATGCCACACGCGATCGCTCGCGACGGGTCCGTGATCGACGGCGAGTAGCCGGACTCGGCGGGGGAGCCCTCCGGTCGCCGAGCCCAGCCCGGCGGCCGGGCGGGTCCGGCCGCGTGCCCGCTGGCCACGTGGCTACCGGCTGCGCGCCTGCCGGCCGCGTGCGCGTCGGCTACGCGCCTGCCGGCCGCGTGCGCGTCGGCCGCGTGCCTACCGCGCTGCGGCGCTTCGCAAGCTCGTCGCCGCATGGCGAACGCGCCCGGACGTCGCGTACTCCCTGCGACCGCGGGCGCCTACCGCCACGCCGGACAACTTCACGAGCGACTTTTCGCCCGCTCGTCCCTGGTCGACGGAGCCTCCGGCCGGGACGCTGACACGGCGCGCCGCGCATCTTCGAGGTGTGCCGGCTCGAGCGCCGACGCTGCCCAGGAGGCATCCAGATGGCTATTCACCCCAGCACGCACCGGCCGGTCAAGGATCTCGGCGTGGAGACCGTCGACCGCGACGCCGCGGCTGCGAGCTCGACCCCGACACGCGAGCGCACGTCCGTGTTCGGCCCCGGCGCCGTCCTCACCGCGCGGCTGCCGCTCTCCGAGGCCGGCGCGAACACGGCCGATCCGCATCTCTGCGACGCCTACACCGGCCCGATCATGGCGATCGCCGACGACACGCCGGTGATCTGCAGCGCGGGCGTGGCGAGCCCCTGCGGCCTGGACCTGCTCGGGGCCGCGGGCGTCCCGGTCAGCCGCGAGATCCGCACCTACCGCACGGCGCAGGACTTCCAGCGCCTCGTCCGCGACGTGCTGGGCAACGGCGAGCGGCTGCTGTGCCAGCACGTCCATGGCGAGGACGAGGTGCCGGCCGATGCCTGCATGGTGGCGCCGGGCCTGCTGCGCTACCTCAACAACAAGGCGAATCTCCCCGCGATCGTGGGTGCCGACGGCGCGCCGCGACGCACGTCGATCGGCTTCGAAGACGTGGCGGCGCTGCGCGAGGACGAGTCGTGGGTCCTGAAGGTCTGCTCGGACGACTCCTCGGGAGGCGGCTTCGGGGTCTACGTCCACGAGGCGGGGACGGCGGTGCAGCGGCCGCGCTTCGTGCGGCCGGGCGCCGAGCTGATCGTCGAGGAGTACCTCGACCTCGTGGAGAACTGGTGCGTGCAGTTCTGCGTCGGGGCGATCGGCGCGCCGCGGCTGCTCGGCGCGACGGAGCAGCTGATCTCCGCCACCGGCGCCTACGCCGGCAGCCGCGTCGGCGGCACGGTCCTCCCCGCGGCCGCGGCCGAGCTGGGCCAGGCGGTCGTCGAGCGCGCGCGGGAGCTGGGCTTCATCGGCTACTGCGGCATCGACACCGGGCTGACGTCGTCCGGCGAGCTGCGGGTGTTCGATCTGAACTTCCGCATCAACGCGTGCACGCCGCCGCTGATCGTCCTCAACGCGCTCGCGGCGAGCCGGGGCTCCTCGTGGGCAGGCCGCGGGCGCTGGCAGACCTATCGCCACGACGGCTCGCTGCCCGACCTCGTCAAGCGCCTGGAGGCCGTCTACCCCGATCGCGCGCTCGTCCCGATCGCCAGCTACGACCCGGCCTTCACGGCCAACGGCCCCGGCCAGTCGCTGCTGTCGGCGCTGCTGATCGGCGACGACGAGCAGGACCTGCAGCGGCTGACCGAGCTGGCGCTCCCGGCCGACGTCGGCTGCTCGGCAGCGAACGCGGACAGCTGACCGGGCCTGCGGCCGCGACGGGTCGCGCCGTTGGACGGCGCCAGACCCGTGCGCGCGCTGCGCGCGGCCGCCCTCCCGTCGAGTCCGTCGGATCCAGCGGGCGGTCCGCGGTACGCCGTCCGGCCTCATCGCGCCGGTCGTGTACCGTTCACCCTGTGGTTAACGATCCCTTCCGGGCGCTGTCGCACCCGATCCGTCGTGGCATCGTCGAGCGCCTCGCCGCAGGACCGGCGACGGTCGGCGAGGTCTCGGGCGGCTTCGGCGTGTCCAAGCCCGCGATCTCCAAGCACGTGAAGGTGCTGGAGGAGACCGGCGTGGTGACGCGCGTGGTCGAGGGCCGCACGCACCGGCTCTCACTCGAGCCGGACGTGCTCAGCGTGGCCGCGGACTGGATGGATCGCCAGCGCGCCCAGTGGGGCCGCCTGTTCGACGTCGTCGACGAGTACCTGAAGGAGGAGTCATCGCAATGAACATGCCGCCGATCGTGTCGCCGCGCGACTGGGATGCCGCGCGCGAGGAACTCCTGGTGAAGTAGAAGGGAGCTCACGCGCGCCCGCGATGCGCTGGCCGCGCAGCGCCGCCGGATGCCGCGGATGGCCGTCGAGAAGGACTACTCCTTCGAGGGCCCGAACGGCCCGGCCAGCCTGCTCGACCTCTTCGCGGGCCGCCGGCAGCTGGTCGTGTACCGCTTCTTCCCGGCGTCGACGGCTGGCCCGAGCACGGCTGCCGCTGCTGCTCGTTCATGGCCGACCAGGTCGGGCCCTCGCGCACCTCAACGCCCGCGACACGACGCTCGTGCACGTCTCGCGCGCGCCGCAGTCCGACATCGAGCGCTACCGGGCGCGGATGGGGTGGGAGATCCCGTGGTACACGATCACCGCGAGTTCGACGCGGACTTCGGCGTCGGCGAGTGGCACGGTCCGTCCGCGTTCCTGCGCGACGGCGACGAGATCTTCCGCACCTACTTCGTCGACAAGCGCGGCGACGAGGCGCTCGGCAGTCCCTGGAGCTACCTCGACATCACGGCGCTCGGGCGCCAGGAGGTGTGGGAGGACTCGCCGCAGGGCTATCCCCAGACGCCGGCCTACGCGTGGTGGAACCTGCACGACGAGTACGACGAGGCGACCGTGTTCGAGCGCGCGCTGTCGGACGCCGCCGCCTCGCAGCGCGGCGCGCGCAGCACGTGATCGCCGCCAGCACGCTGCGCATGGAGCGCACGTTCCGGGCGCCCGCCCAGCGCGTGTTCGACGCCTGGTGTCGCGCGGAGGTGATCCGGCGCTGGTGGCAGGCCGAGCTCGGCTGGGAGACGTCCGCGGCCGAGGTCGACCTGCGCGTCGGCGGGGTCGTGCGCGTCGTCATGCGCGATCCCGACAAGGACGTCGAGCACGGCGGCGGCGGTCGCTACACCGAGATCGAGCCGCCGCGGCGCCTGGCGTTCACCTGGAACTGGGACGGCGACGGGCGGGGCACGCTGATCGAGATCGACTTCGAGGAGAACGACGGCGTGACCACCGTGCGCTTCACCCACAGCGGCCTCTCAGACGAGGAGGCCGTGCGCTCCCACGAGTACGGGTGGGGCAACATCCTCGACAGCCTCGGTCGCACGCTGCAGGCGGCCGGCCCGCATCGCTACCGGCTTCCCCGACCCGCTACCCGAGCGGGCGGCGATCACCGACGATCAGCTGATGGCGAGCGTCAAGGCCGGGTCTGTCGCGGCGTTCAGCCTGCTCTATGACCGCTACTGCGACCGGGCGTATCGCGTCGCGCGCTCGGGTCTGCCGGGACGAGGGGCACGCGCAGGAGGCCGTGCAGGAGACGTTCATCTCGATCTGGCGGACGCGATCACGCTCGCGTTCCACGGGCAGCTCACCCACCTCGAGATCGCCGCGCACCTCGGCATTCCGCTCGGCACGGTGAAGGGCCGCATCCGGCTGGGACTGATGCGGCTGCGCGGGGACATCGCATCGGAGCGCGCGGGGTTCTGACCGAAGGAGGCAGCAGTCCAACGCGCCATCGTCATGTGCTGGAGGCCGCACGCGCCCTGCCAGACCGGTCGGGCTGCTGACCGTCGCGCCGGCGGCGGTGGGGACGATCGTCCGCGCGGCGGTCGCGGTGTCCGAGCTCGACGAGACCGTGCTGCGGCGTGTGAGCCACTGACGCGGAGCGCGGGCTCCTACGGATGACGCGACCGCCGGCGTCGCCTACGGTCACGAACATGAACACAATCGTCGCCGGAACCGATGGACGGCGCGGCCGCGGAGCCGCATCACTCGCGCAGGTCATCGCGTCCGCGAGCGGGGCCCGGCTGCTGCTCGTGGGCGTGCAGGACGAGTTCCCGCTCCCGATCGAGTCCTACGGAGGCGAGCGCACGGCCCTGGAACGCGCGTTGCGCGGGGTGCGCGACGAGCTCGCTCCCGACGCGCTGGATCAGGTCGTCGTCGACATCTCGCCTGCGCATGCGCTGCGGCGTGTCGCCGAGACCGAGCGTGCGGATCTCGTGGTCGTCGGGTCGCGCCATCACGGGCATGTGGAGCGGCTGACCGCCGGTGACGGCGCGATGCAGGTGCTGCACGGGGCGCCGTGCGCGGTGGCGATCGCGCCCGACCACCTGCCGCCGTGCCGTGCCCTGCAGCGGATCGGCGTCGGGATCGACGACTCGCCCGAGTCGGCCGTCGCGCTCGCGATGGCGATCGAGCTCGCGCGAGCCGCTGGGGCGCAGCTGGATCTGCTCGCGGTGGCGAGCGAGGTCTACTCGGGATCGGCGAACATCGTGCCCGGCGCCTCGTACGCGGACGTCTATCCGCTCATCCTCGAGGCGCGCAGGCAGATGGCGCAGACCGCGCTCGAGCGCGCGATCGAGGTCTGCGGCGGCCTGCGCGTGAGCGGCGACGCGCGGCGCGGCGATCCGCCCGCCGCGCTGGCCGCGCTGGGTGCCCGCTGCGACCTCCTGGTGCTCGGATCGCGCCGATGGGGCCCCGTTCGCCGGCTCGCGCTCGGCAGCACCTCCGAGCACGTCCTCCGATTGGCGACGTGTCCCGTCCTCGTGCCACCACGCCACGCGGCCACCGAGCACGGCGCCGCGCTGAGCGCCGCCGTCGCCGGTGTCGTCATCTGAGGCATCTCCGTTGCGCGCACGCGTACCGAGGACGACTCCCGAGGTCCATCTCAGCCACCGATCGAATTGGCTGCGCGCCGCGGTCCTGGGCGCGAACGACGGGATCCTCTCGACGTCGAGCCTCGTGCTCGGCGTCGCGGCGACGGGCGCCTCCGGCGCGGCGATCGTCACCGCCGGGATCGCGGGGCTCGTCGCCGGCGCGCTGTCGATGGCCGCCGGCGAGTACGTCTCGGTCAGCTCGCAACGCGATGCCGAGCAAGCCGACATCGGCCTCGAGGAGCGCGAGCTGCGGCGCGATCCGGAGGGTGAGCTGCGCGAGCTCGCTCGAATCTACGAGCGGCGGGGGCTGGCGCCGGCGCTGGCGGACGAGGTCGCCGTCGCGCTGTCGGGCCACGGGGCACTCGAGGCGCACACGCGTGACGAGCTCGGTCTGGAGGACCGCAGGCTCGCGCGCCCTTGGCAGGCGTGCGAGCGCGCCGTCGCTCGGTAGCATCCGCATGCTTGACGTCTGGGTCGTCACCCGCTCGCAACGAGGCCGTGCGCGCGGTCGCAGGCGACGTCGACGTCGTGGCCGCCGCGGCCCGCGAGCTGGGTGTCACGGGCTGGGTGCGCCCGACCGGCGAGCTGCATGTCGAGGGCGCGCCGGACGCGGTGCGGGCGCTCGTGGCGTCGCTCGGTGACGCCGTGGCAACCGCGTCGGTGCGCGTGGAGGGCCATGAGCAGTTCGGGATCCGCGGGGTGAGCGCCGGGGTGTTCGTCGTCCAGGAGCACCAGGCGACCGCCCACCACTACGACCTGCGCCTTGAGGTCGACGGGGTCATGCGATCGTGGGCCGTGCCAAGGGGGCCGTCGCTCGATCCCGCGGCCAAGCGCCTCGCGGTGCAGGTCGCAGACCACAGCCTGGCCCACAACGACTTCGAGGGCGCGTTCGGCGACGGGGGCGTGATCGTCTGGGATCGCGGCACCTACGAGCAGGGCGGTCGCGTCGCCTGGCCCGAGGCGCTCGAGCGCGGCCACGCCGTCTTCGTCCTGCACGGCGAGAAGCTGCGCGGCGGCTTCGCCCTGCAGCGCACGCGACCGGGCGTCAAGGCGCAGTGGCTGCTGATCAAGCGCCGCGACGACGAGGCGCGGCCCGGCTCGGACGTCGTCGCCGAGCGCGCCGAGTCGGTCCTCAGCGGCCGTACCCTGGCGCAGCTGCTCGGCTGACGAACGACGGCTCCTCGGGCAGGGCGCGTTCAGCCGCGACGCGTCACGTACCGCAGAACGTGCGGTACGGGCCGAAGCCCGGCGGGGCGGGCGTGGCGTAGCGCTCGAGCCCGGGTCGTTCCTCGAAGGGCTGCGCGAGCACGTCGACCAGGCGCAGGAGCGGCTGCTGGTCACCGGCGGTCGCCGCCGCCAGCGCCTCCTCGACGAGATGGTTGCGCGGTATGTAGACGGGGTTCACGCCATCCATCGCGTCGGCGATCTCCTGCGCCTCGGACGCTTCGAACGACGGCTCCGCCCGCCAGCGGTCATACCAGGCGTCGAAGGCGACCGCGTCGCCGAAGAGCGAACGTGCGGGCTGCTCGACGCCACGTAGCGCCGATGACAGGGTCCGGAAGCAGAGGGTGTAGTCGACGTTCTGTGCGTGCATCAGCGCCACCAGGTCGTCGATCAGCGATTCGTCGTCCTGCGGGCGGCGCGCGAGACCGAGCTTGCGGCCCATCCCGCGACGCCGGTGCTCCTCGTAGGTCCCCGGGAAGGACTGCAACACCGCGTTGGCCGCGGCGAGCGCCACGTCCGCCTCGGCGTGCAGCAGGGGCAGCAGCGTCTCGCCGAGCCGCGCCAGGTTCCACTGCGCGATCGGCGGCTGGTTCGCATACGCGTACCGGCCACCGTGATCGATCGAGCTGAAGACGGCGGCGGGGTCGTAGGCGTCGAGGAACGCGCACGGGCCGTAGTCGATCGTCTCGCCGGAGATCGTCATGTTGTCGGTGTTCATGACGCCGTGGACGAACCCGACGAGCATCCAGCGGGCGATCAACGCGGCCTGAGCATCGGCCACCGCTTGGAAGAAGGCGAGGTAGGGGTTCGTGGCATCGGCCGCGTCCGGGTAGTGCCGTGCGATCGCGTAGTCGGCGAGGCGCCGGACGAGCGCCGCGTCGCCCCGAGTCGCGGCGTACTGGAACGTGCCGACGCGCAGGTGGCTCGCCGCGACGCGCGCGAGCACCGCGCCGGGCAGCAGCGTCTCCCGCATGACGTCGTCACCCGTCGCGACCACCGCGAGCGCCCGGGTCGTCGGGATGGCGAGGGCGTGCATCGCCTCGCCGATCACGTACTCCCGCAGCATCGGGCCGACGGCCGCCTTGCCGTCACCGCTGCGCGCGAACGGCGTGCGCCCCGAGCCCTTGAGGTGCAGGTCCCGCCGGCGACCTTGGACGTCGAGCACCTCGCCGAGCAGCAGCGCCCGCCCGTCGCCGAGGCGCGGAGAGAAGCCGCCGTATTGGTGCCCGGAATAGGCCTGCGCGACCGGCGACGAACCATCGGGCGCGACGTTGCCGACGAGCGCGGCGACGCCCTCCGGCCCGCGCAGCGCCTCGCCATCGACGCCCAGCTCCGCGGCCTGCTCCTCGTTGAGCACGAGCAGCCGCGGCGCCGGCGCGGGCGTCGCCTGCCACGGCTCGTACAGGCCCTCCAGGTCGCGAACGTAGGAGTTGTCGAACGCGAACAGCGGGCGAGCGGCGATGCTCATGGACATCAGGCTAACGAGGTTTCCGCGCCGGCCGACGGAACGGTCGTCTCGACAGGCCGGCTGCTCAGTAGTCGCGATGCCGACTGTTCTCGAGCTCGCGGTCGGCGCGCGCGATCAGGTCGCCGGCCGACTCGCTCGAGGTGTGCTCGGCGAACCCGGTCGTGATCGCGGCGGCGACGGGGGCGGTCGCCAACGCCGCCGCGATCGCCGAGAACCACTCGCGCACTTCGCGCAGCGTGACGTCCGCCATCGCGCAGAGGAACTCGTCGTCGCCGAGGCGGATGATGAGGTCGTATGGGCGATCGTGTCGCCCTGGCGCAGATGATTGCCGCCGACGTCGATCGGCGACTTCTGTCCGGCGGCGATGACCGTCGGAGGACCGAGCGTCGGGGGACCCGTGGTCGGAGGACCCGCGGCGACGGCGCCGGCGGGTGCGGCGAAGGTGGCGGTGAGCAGCGCGGCGGCGACGGCGGCGCTGCGGAGCGTGCGATGTGGGGGGGTGGTTGGCATGTCCACACCATCGCGCCGACCTGGCCGAACGTTCGACCACCCCAGGGTGCAAGCTTGCGCACCCGGAGCAACCTCACACAGACGGTCCGAGGGATGAGCCAGGGCGCGGTGGGTAGAGAGCAAAACGGTCGTCTGCTGGCTACCACAGCGCTGGGCGGCCACCAGTGGGGTCCGGGAACTGCACGTCCGTCTTCACGAAGCGCGGGCGTCGGGTCCCGTCCCCGCGCGCTCCCGTCCGCCCGTGATGGCGCCACGCGGCTGCGACCTCGAAGGCGACCTCCCCTTTCCCGGGCCTCCGTACTTTCCCGCGCCGGTCTGCGCAGATCAGCCGATGGCGCGCGAACGGTGTCGGCGGAGGATGGGTGGACACCCGAGGAGGTCTGTCTCAGATGTCGTCCACGATCGTCGCACCGCACGCGCTGACCACGCCGCCGACGACCTACCGCTCGATCGTCGGCACGCGCAGGGAGCTGCGCCGCGAGAGCCGCGCGCTCGAGCACGTCAACGAGGCGATCGCGGGCGTCGAGGCCCGGCGCGTCGCTGCGCGGATCGTGCTGACGCCATGAGGCCCTCCACCACCTCCCCACAGCCACGTCCTTGCAGGAACATGACAGGAGAACGGACATGATCGTCGTCTATGTGATCGTCGTGCTCGGCATGCTGACGCTCGCCGCAAGCGTCCGGGTCCTCAAGCAGTACGAGCGCGGGGTGCAGTTCCGCCTCGGGCGCGTCCGCGACGACGCCCGCGGGCCGGGGCTGATCTTCGTCGTCCCGCTGATCGACCACGTCCACCGCGTGTCGCTGCGGATCGTCACGATGCCGATCCAGTCACAGGGGATCATCACCCGCGACAACGTCAGCGTGGACGTCTCCGCGGTCGCCTACTTCCGCGTCGACGACGCGATCCGCTCGGTCGTCGCGATCGAGAACGTCAACGCCGCGATCGACCAGATCGCGCAGACGACGCTGCGCGCGGTCGTCGGCCGTCACACGCTCGACGAGACGCTGTCGGAGACCGACAAGATCAACTCGAACATCCGCGAGATCCTCGACGTGCAGACCGAGGACTGGGGCGTCAAGGTCACCGTCGTCGAGCTGAAGGACATCCAGCTGCCCGAGAGCATGCAGCGCGCGATGGCGCGCCAGGCCGAGGCGGAGCGCGAGAAGCGCGCGAAGATCATCGCCGCGGAGGGCGAGGCACTGGCCGCGGGCGAGCTCGGCCGCGCGTCGGACGTGATGATGGATCACCCGCTCGCGCTGCAGCTGCGCAACCTCCAGACGATGGTCGAGATCGGCGTCGACAAGAACTCGACGATCGTGTTCCCGGCCCCGCTGATGAGCACGATCCAGGAGCTCGGCGCGTTCCTCAGCCGCGAGGTCGACGCCGCCGGCGGCCTGCCGCGCGGGCCGGACGGCACGCCGCCCCAGCTCCCGAAGACCGGGCCTGTGCCCGGCTCGCCCCCCACCGACGGCGACCTCGTCGGGAGCAGGAGATGATCCTCATCTCCTGCGACGGATCCGCCGACGCCGACGCGGCGATCGACCGCGCCGCGCAGCTCATGCCGGGCGCCGAGACCCTCGTGCTCACCGTCTGGGAGCCGTTCATCGACGCGATGGCGCGCAACGGCGGGGCGATGGGCATGGGCTACGGGATGACGAGCGGTTACGGGCTCGCCGACTGCGACAGCATCGACACGACGACGCGCGACCGGGCATCGACGACCGCGCTTGCGGGCGCCGAGCGCGCGTCGGCGGCGGGCCTCGTCGCGGGAGCGCGGGTCGAGCGTCGTACGGGCGACATCGCGAGCACGATCCTCGCCGTCGCCGCGGAGATCGATGCCGGCGTCATCGTGATGGGAACGCGCGGGCACGGCAACGTCAAGGCATGGCTGCTCGGCAGCATCTCGCACGCCGTCGTCCAGCACGCAGATCGCGCCGTGCTGATCGTCCCGTCGACCGCGCTCGGCGCGCGCCGGCACACCCACGTCCACGGCGTGGCGGCACACGCATGAGTGCCGCGGGCGCCATCGCGGGCACGCCGGGCGCCTGCCCTCCGTCGGCGGCGACGACGGCGAGCGAGCCACGACGCGGTGCGTCGGCGTCGCCGCGGTGCGAGGCGCTATACCTGAGGGTGCATGCGCGCACTCGTCGCGGGAGCGACCGGCTTCATCGGGCAGACCCTGTGCACGCGCCTCGTGTGCGATGGCGTGCGGGTCCGCGCGCTCGTGCGCAGCGCGCAGCGCACGCGCGGACTGCCGGTCGACGCGCTCGAGCTGCACGAGGGCGACGTCCTCGACGCCGACTCGCTCGTCGGCGCCGGTAACGACGTCGACGTCGCCTACTACCTCGTCCACTCGATGGGCCGCGGCGGCGGCGAGGGGGACTTCGAGCAGCGCGAGCTGCGGGCGGCCGAGGGGTTTGCGCGGATGTGCCTGGCCGAGGGCGTGGGCCGCGTCGTCTACCTCGGCGGGCTCGGCGACGAGCCGGGCTCCAAGCACCTGCGCAGCCGCGGCGCCACCGCGGTCGCGCTGCGCGAGCATGGCCCGCCCCTGACGTACTTTCGCGCCGGGATGGTCGTCGGGCCCGGGAGCGAGTCCTATCGCACGCTTCGCCACCTCGTGGCTCGGCTGCCGTTCATGATCGCGCCGCGCTGGCTGTCGACGCCGACCCAGCCGATCGACGTCGACGACGTCGTCTCCTACCTCGCCGCGGCGCCGCAGGTCCCGGCGTCGGCCGGCCGCGAGATCCAGGTCGGCAGCCCCGACGTGCTGCCCTACGGCGAGATGCTCGATCGGATGGCGCTCGCCCTCGGCAAGCGCCCGCGGCCGAAGCTGCCCGTGCCGTTCATCACCCCGTGGCTGTCGTCGCTGTGGATCGGGCTCGTGACGCCGGTCGACACGCAGGTCGCGCGCCCGCTCGTCGAGGGGTTGTCGACGGAGACCGTCGTCACGGATCCCAGCGGCGCCGCGCTGTTCGACATCCAGCCGATCGCGTTCGACGCGTCGCTTCGCAAGGCCGTCGCGGCCGAACGCGAGGACCCTGCCCCGGGCCCGCGGGCGCACGCCGCACCCTGACGCAGGCCGGCCCGCGCGCGGCGTGCGACGGCAGCCCGGCCGGCGCTCTCTCGTCAGTCGCCTGGCGACAGCGCGAGCCGCACGCCGTAGTACGGGTCGCCGGCGCGGACGAAGTGCGCCGTCAGCCGCGACAGCTCGAAGGTCTCGCCGCCCGCGACGACGGTGCGCCCGCCGTCGAGCACCGCTTCGACGACCGCCGGTGTCGTCACGCCGAGATGCACGATCGCGACGCGCATCCCGACGCGCGGCAGCGGCCGGGTCGAACGCCGAAGCTGCTGCGGGCTGGCGGGCGCCGGGCGGGACACGAGGCCCAGCGTAGCCGTGTCGCGGCCGTGCGCGACCCGTGATGCGTCCAGCGTGGCTGGACGTTTCCGGATCGATGCCGTCCGGCGCTCAACCTCCGCCGCCGCACGGACCGATAGGGGAGCCATGACCTTCGAGGGCGAGTGGCTGACGACGCCCGTGCCCGCCGACCACGACATCGAGCAGGTGCTGCTTGGACTGGCCGACGGCGGCTACGTCCTCAGCACCCCCGACGCCGTCGTCGCCGAGTGCGGCAGCGGCGTCGCGGCACTCCTGGGGGCGTCCGTCGAGGAGCTCGCGGGTCGGCCCGTCGCGGAGGTACTCGCGTCCTGCGACGGCGCCGAGCAGCGCGACGCGTTCGAGCGCGCACTGCACGGACGGCGCGACGACGCCGAGCGCGTGTTCCGCACGGTCGCCGCCGACGGGTCGACACGATCGCTGCAGCTCTTCGTGGTCTCGGTTCCGCTCGCGCTCGGCTGGGAGTTCACGTCGCTGCTCAGCGAGCTCGGCTCGCGCGACGCCGACTCGTGGCAGCCCGACGAGCTGCGATTGCGCCACGAGCGCGCGCTCGACGCGGTCCAGAGCGTCTGCGCCGAGGGTGCGCAGCCCGAGCCCGGCGCCCGCCTGGCGGGGATCCTGATCGTCGTCCGCGACGCCGACGCGCCCCCGCTCACGCGCGAGGACGTCGGCCGGCGCATGGACGAGCAGCGCACGGCCGCTCGCGAGGAGAAGGAGGCGGCGCGCCGCGCCGAGCTCGGCCTCGACGCCGACCTGTCGTCGGACGAGGGCGGTCTCGAGGATCTCGTCCACCGCGCCCACCTCCTGCGCGCCCGCCTGCAGGAGGCCGAGCAGGAGGCGATCGACGCGCACGCCGAGCGTGAGCGCGCGCTGACGCGGCTCGCGGTGATCGAGGGCGAACGCGGATCGGACCGCGACGAGATCGTCGCCCAGCTCGCGGCGGCGCAGACCGCGGCCGAGCAGGCCGCGAGCGAGCTCGTGGCGGCGCGCGTGGAGGGCGCGCGGCAGGCGGCGCAGCTTGCGGCCGTGCACGCCGAGCGCGAGCGCGCCATCGAACGGCTGGGCGTCGAGGAGGCCGAGCGCGAGCGCGTCGCGACGTGGCTCGAGGCGGAGCGGGCCGCGCGCGCTGAGGCCGTCGAACGGCTCGAGGACGAGCAAGCGGGACGCGCGGAGGCGGTCGAGCGTCTGGAGCTCGAGCAGGCCGGGCGCGCCGAGGCGCTCGCCCTTCTGGAAGCAGAGCAGGCCGAGCGCGCCGCGGCGCTCGGGCGCCTGGAGGCCGAGGAGGCCGAGCGCGCGCAGGCGTTGGCGCGGGTCGAGGTCGAGCAGGCCGGGCGCGCCGAAGCGCTCGCCCGGCTCGCCGCCGTGCAGGCCGAGCACGATGCGCTGACGACCGCGGACGCCGAGCTCGTCGAGGCGCACGGTGCTGTGGAGGCTGCGCTGGAGCAGGCCGCGGTGGCCGAGGCCGCGGCGGAGGGCGCGCGCGTCGAGGTCCACTCCGCGCAGACCGCCGTCGAGGCGGCACGGGCGGAGGCGCAGGTCGCGCGCGACGAGGCCCACGCAGCGCGCGCAGGGGCGGAGGCCGCCCACCGCGAGGCCGATGGCGCTCGTGCCGAAGTCGAGGCCGCTCACGGTGAGGTCCACGCCGCTCGCGCGGAAGCCGAGGCCGCTCGCGTCGACGCGCAGGCCGCCCACGCCGACGCACAGGCCGCGCGCGGCGCGGCCGACGGCGCTCGCGCCGACACCGACGCCGCGCGGGCCGAGAGCGATCGCATGCGCGCCGAGCTGCACGCGCTGCGCGACTCGATCCACGCCGAGCGCGCGTCGAGCCTGACGGCGGATGTCGAGATCGGGGCGCTGCGCGAGGAGCTCGACGCCGTGCAGGTCGAGGCCGACGCCGCCCGCGCCGAGCTGCGCGTCGCGCGCGACGAGGCGCAGGCCGCGCGCGGCGAGCATGCGCTGACGCGCGGCGCCCTGGCCGCCGTCCGCGGCGAGCTCGACAGCGTCCGCGGCGCGCTCGAGGCGACCCGCCGCGAGCTCGAGACCCTGCGCCACGAGCCGCGCGTCGCGCCAGCCGAGCTCGACGCCGCGCGCGCCGAGCTGCAGGCTCGCTCGACCGAGCTGGCCGGGTCGCGTTCGGAGATCGCATCGCAGGCGGCCGAGCTCGCGCAGCTGCGCTCGGCGATCGCCGCGAGCGACGGCGACCTGACCGAGGCCGGCGCGCAGCTCGGGATGCGCGACGAGGAGCTGGCCGCCTCCCGCCGCGAGGCCGAGCAGCTCGAGGCCGAGCTCGGAATCGCTCGCGACGAGCTCGACCGGCGCGTGACGGAGCTCGCGGCCGCTCGCGGGGAGATCGAGCGTCGCGATCGTGAGCTGGCCGAGGTTCGCGACGAGCTGGAGCTGCGCGCAGGCGAGCTTGAGACGGCACACCGGGACGTGCGGGCCCGGGAGGCCGAGCTCGCGTCCGCGCGCGAGGGCGTCGTGCGCCGTGAGGCTGAGCTCGAGCACGCGCGCGACGAGATCGCGCGAGGCGACGACGACCTGCGCAACGCTCTTGCGCAGCTCGAGCGTCGCGACGCCGAGCTCGAGCACGCGCGCGACGAGATCGCCACCCGCGACCAGGAGCTGTGGGCCGCCCGCGGCGAGATCGCCATGCGCGACCGCGAGCTCGGGGCCGTACGCGCCGAGGCGGCGACGCGCACCGAGGAGCTCGACGGCGTTCGCGAGCAGCTGGTGCGCGCGGCCGACGAGGTCCACGAGCGCGACGCATTCCTCGCAGCCGCGCAGGCGCAGCTGTGCGAGCGCGAAGCGTCCCTGGCGAGTGCGCAGGCGCAGCTTCGCGAGCGCGACGATCGGCTGTCGGGCACGAACGCCGAGCTCTCCGCCCACGGTGACCAGCTCGCGACCGCGCGCCATGAGATCGAGCAGCTGCGCCACGAGCTCGAGAGCGTCCGCGGCGAGCTGGCGACCGCGCGCACCGACGCGGGCCAGGCCCGCGCCGAGCACGAGCAGGAGCGCCGGCGCTCCGAGCAGCTGCGGGCCGAGGCCGACCGCGCCCGTGCCACCGTCGAGGCGATCCGAGCGGAGTTCTCCTTCGACCTGCCCGCGCACGACGGCGCTGCGGAGCACGCACCGACGCCGTTCGCACCGCCCGTCCCCGCGCCATGGGCGCCGCCCGCGCCCGCGCCGTCACCCTCCGCCGCGCACCAGCCCCCGCCATCCCAGCCCGCCGCGCCCGCCCAGTCGGCCGCCGGACCCGAGCTGCCGCCGTCGCAGCCAGGCATGGCGGCCGCCCTGATCGGTCTCGACGGCACGTTCAAGCGCCTCGACGACGCGTTCTGCTCGCTGCTCGGAAGTCGCGAGGAAGATCTGCACCATGCGCGCTGGCCCTCGATCATCGACCGCGACAACCTCAAGGCCCACCAGGAGATCGCTCGCACGCTGCGTTCCGGCGAGATCCAGAGCGCGGAGATCGAGACGATCTACATGCACAAGCGCGGCCTGCTCGTCCCGATCGAGGGCACGATCTCGATGCATCGCGACGCCGGCGGCCAGCAGTACTTCCTCTTCCGCGCCGACGTCCGTCGCACGTCGGGAGCCGCCAGTCGCTAGCGGGTCCCGATCACGACCTCGGCGTGCCGCTCGGCGAGAAAGCCCGGCGCGAGCTGCGGTCCGGTTCGCGAGCCGGCTCCGACTGCGATTCGGGCCTGGTTCTGCCGGTAGCCGGTCGTACCGATCCCGCCATGGCGCATGTGGCCGGCGCGCTTGCGCTCGCTCCCACACCCGGCGACCGCCGCGGCAGCGCGAACGCGACCACGATCGCCAGCCCCGCGCGAGACGATCCGACGATCGTCGAACCACGCGATCCGGTCACCCGGCCGGCGGCGCGACCGTGCCTGTCCCGATCGGGCAGCTGACGCCCGTCCCGCCCGCGCCGCAGTAGCCGCGCGGGTTCTTCTCGAGGTACTGCTGGTGGTAGTCCTCGGCGTAGTAGAACTCCGGCGCCGGCAGGATCTCGGTCGAGATCTCGCCGCGGCCGGCGGCGGTGAGCGGCTCCTGGTAGCGATCGCGCGACGTCTCCGCGGCCGCCTGCTGCGCGTCGGAGGTCGTGTAGATCCCGGAGCGGTACTGGGTGCCGACGTCGTTGCCCTGGCGCATGCCCTGCGTCGGGTCGTGGCCCTCCCAGAACTGCTTGAGCAGGTCGTCGTAGGAGATCTCCGCCGGGCGGAAGACGACGAGCACGACCTCGTTGTGACCGGTCCGCGCGCTGCAGACCTCCTCGTAGGTCGGGTTCGGCGTCATCCCCGCGGCGTAGCCGACCGCGGTCGTGTAGACGCCGGGCTGCATCTTCCAGAAGTTCCTCTCGACGCCCCAGAAGCAGCCCGCGCCGAAGATCGCGGTCTCGGTGTCCTCGGGGAACGGCCCGCGCAGCGGGGTGCCGAGCACGAAGTGCTTGTCCGGAACGGGCATCGGCGTGTCGCGGCCGGGCAGCGCGTTCTCGGGCTCGGGCATCGCGGTCTTGTGCCTGGAGAGGAAGTTCAGCATGCGGGGACCTCGCGTCGTCTGGGTGCGATCTCAACCATAGAGCGCACCGATCGCCGGCTTCTCACGCGCGCGCCAACACGAGCGCCGGGCCGGTACCGTCGCGCGGGGCATGGACGAACCGCGACCGCCACAGCCGCAGCCGCCGGACGTCGGGATCGGCACGCTCCTCGCCGGCAACGGCGTGCGCGGCGTCGGCATGCTGCTCGTCTTCTTCACGCACCTGTTCCTGCTCGCCGACCCGGCGCCGGACAACAACATGCAGTCCTACGGCTGGGCGGCGCCGATCCTCGGCCACATCGACCTTGGCCTGGCGGCGTTCTTCGCGCTCTCGGGCTACCTCATCGCGCGGCCGTTCGCGCGCGCCTACGTGCTCGGCACGCGCACGCCGCGCCTGCGCTCGTACGTGCGAAATCGCGTGCTGCGCGTGGTGCCGGCGTTCTACCTCTTCACCGTGCTCGTGCTGCTGCGCTTCGGCCTCGACGGCACGCTCAGCGCCGGCGCGCACAACTCCAGCGGCGCGCTGCAGGTCCTCGGCCAGTTCCTCTTCGTCCAGGGCCAGACGGGCGGCCCGGCCGCGGTGCCGATCGGCCCGGCCTGGTCGATCGGCGCCGAGGTCGGCTTCTACATCGTGATCCCGATCTCCTACTGGCTGGCGATGCGCGTCGCACCGCGGCTGCGCAGCCCGCAGCGACGCGCGGTGTTCGCGATCCTCGCCGCCGGCGCGGTCATGGTCCTCAGCATCGCGTCGCGCGCGCACGAGCAGTACCTCTTCGCCTGGCTGACGAGCCCGCCGGCGATCATGTACGTCTTCATGCCCGGGGTGGCGGTGGCGCTCGCCGAGCCGCTGCTCGTCCCGTTGCTGCGCGACCGGGCACGCCGCGCCCGCACGATCGCGTGGGGTGCCTTCGCGCTGTCGGCGCTGCTCGCGATCGCCTACGCGAAGACCGACTACGACCCGCGCCAGACGCCGATCCACCACGCGCTCGGCCAGCGCTCGCTGATGGCCGCGCTGTGCACCGGAGCGCTGATCGGAGGGCTGGTCGTGCTGCAGCTCGGCACCGGCGGCGCGCCGCGCCTGTTCGCCAACCGCGTGATGCTGTGGATGGGCGAGCGCTCGTACTCCTTCTACCTTGCGCACATCTGGGTGCTGTTCGAGATCGATCACGCCCTGCGCCACAGCGCGGACTCGATCGCGACCCGCGTCGTGATCATGACCGCGATCGGCCTGCCGCTGACGACCGCGATCGCCACCCTGTCCTACCGCTTCGTCGAGCGGCCGTTCCTCGAGCGCAAGCGCAAGGTCGTCGTCGGGGGGGCCGGCGACGGCCCCGGCGGCTCGGGCCTGCCGCCCGACGCGCAATCGGTCGCCAAGCCCGCACCCGCCTGACCTGGCGGGCGGTCCACCGGCGGGCCGCCCGGGAACGCGCGACGTTTGCGGGTGGTCCACTAGTCTCACCGCAATGGCCCGGCTCGCGTTGATCGCGTCCCTCGCCACGCTGCTCGCCGTCACCGCGACGCTGGCCGCGTGCGGTGGCGACAAGACCGAGGACAACCGCTATATCCGACAGCTCACCGCCGCGCAGACGCGCTTTCAGGCCAACCAGCGCCGCCTGGAGGCCGACGCGAAGCGCAGCAGCACCGCGCGCGAGAACCGTCGCGCGCTCGATCGCTTCGCGGGCTCGATCTCGGACACGATCAACGCGCTGCGGCGCATCGACGCGCCCGCGAAGGTCCGCGCCGAGCACCGGCGGTTCGTCGCCGTGTTCGTGACCTGGCACGACGACGTGTCGCGCTTCGTCGCGGCCGTGAAGAGCTCGACGCCGAGCAGCTTCGCGCGCGCACGGCGCCGCATCGCCGCCGCGACCGCGACGTTCAACCGCAGCTCGCGCGAGGCCGCGAGCGACATCGACGCGAAGCTCGCCGGCTGATGTCCCCGTTCTGGATCTGGACGCAGGCCGCGATCGTCTTCTTCGTGCTGTTCGCCATCGTCATCGCGATCGTGAAGCTCGCGTAGCGGCCGAGCGCCGATGTTCAACTCGATCGTCGTGGGCATCGACGGCTCGGACACCGCCGACGAGGCGGTGCGCCAGGCGACGGTGCTGGCGCGATCGGTCGGCGCGCGGATCGAGCTCGTCAGCGCCTACGAGCCGGTGTCCGACGCGCGCCTGCGGGAGTCGATCGCGGTCCCGCGCGACCTGCACTGGATCATCAACCCGCGCGCGGACGTCGAGGCGATGCTCGAAGCCGCCGCCGCGCTGGTCCGTGAGGCCGGGGTGCAGGTCGAGGTCTTCGCCCGTCAGGGCGACCCGGCGGACGCGATCCTCGATGTCGCCGAGGAGCGCGGCTCGGACCTCGTCGTCGTCGGCAACAAGGGCATGACCGGCGCCAAGCGCTTCCTGCTGGGCTCGGTGCCGAACAAGATCTCCCACCACGCGCCCTGCTCGGTGCTCATCATCCGGACGGTGTGAGGGCGGCGGGCGGCTGCAGCGCCGCCGCCGCGTCGAGCAGCCCGTGGCCGTAGTAGCGGTCGTGCCCGGGCTTTCCGAGGTCGCGAGCGGTGCGCTCGAGCTGCTGCTCGACGGCGCGCGGCGTCGGGTGCTTGCCGAGCACGTGCGACGCGAGCATCAGCGCGACGACGCCCGTGACGTGCGGCGCCGCCGCCGACGTGCCGCGGAAGCCGGGCAGGATCTCGAACGTCGCCGGGGCGTTGGACGCGAAGCTCACCCCGGAGATGTCGCGGCCCATCGGGGCGCTCGGGTGGCAGTTCGGATCGCCCGGCAGCGCGGCATCGGGGCCGCCGCCCGGCGCGACGATGTCCATGCCCGGACCGTGGTTCGAGTAGTTGCCCAGGCAGCCGTGCTCGGTCGTGCCGCCGACGTTGATCGCGAGCGTGTCGTAGCTCTCGCCGGGCACGCGCAGGTCGAAGCTGTTGCCGGTGGCCGACACGACGACGACGCCGGCGGAGCGCGCCACGCGCAGCGCGGCGCGGACGGTCCTCGAGGTCATCACGCTGCGCGGGGTCGGCGGCAGCGGGGGCGCGTCGAAGAGCTCGAGCGACATGTTCACGACGTCGGCGCCGTGGGCGACCGCCCAGCGCAGGCCCTCCGCGATTGTGGCCGCGTCGCTGCGGCCCTGTGCGTCGAGCACGCGCACCGGCATCAGCGTCGAGCGATAGGCGACCCCGACGGTGCCGTAGGCGTTGTTGGCGGCCGCGCCGACGATGCTCGCGACGAGCGTCCCGTGCCCGAACTCGTCGTTGGGATAGGAGTCGTGGTCGATGAAGTCGTAGCCGCGGACGAAGCGCGACGCCGGCAGGTCGGGCGAGCGCCGGTACGGGCCGCGGTCGGCATAGGCCACGCCGCTGTCGAGGATCGCGACCGTGACACCCTTGCCGCCGCTGCCGCCGGCCTTGCTCGCCTCGCTCCAGGCCTGTGGCGCGTTGATCCCGAAGG
>DASXCR010000098.1:0-2256 GCA_036491075.1 Solirubrobacteraceae bacterium | reverse complement strand
TGCGCCGCCGCCACTGCGTCGTCGAGCTCTGCCGCGCTGCGCACGACGCGCATGCCGCGCCCGCCGCCGCCCGCGGCCGCCTTGACGAGGAGCGGGAAGCCGATCTCCTCCGGCGTCCCGGTCGGCAGCACCGGCACGCCGGCGCTGCGCGCGACCTCCTTCGCCGCGAGCTTGTCCCCGCCCGCGCGCAGCGCGGCCGGCGGCGGGCCGATCCACGTCAGCCCGGCGCCGATGACCGCCTCCGCCAGCTCGGCCGACTCGGCGAGGAAGCCGTAGCCCGGGTGCACAGCGTCCGCGCCGGCTTCGCGCGCGGCGCGCACGTGCTCGGCCGGATCGAGGTAGGACGCGATCTCGATCGTCGCGTCCGCCGAACGGGCGTGCAGCGACCCGCGGTCGTCCGGCGCGACGACGGCCACCGTCCCGATCCCGAGCTCGACGCACGCGCGGAACACGCGCAGCGCGATCTCGCCGCGGTTCGCCACCAGGACCCGGTTCACGGGGCTAGTCTCGCAAGCATGGTCCGGTGGGGGCTCATGTCGACTGCGCGCATCAATGCGGCGGTCATCCCCGGCCTGCGGGAATCGCCCGAGAGCGAGCTCGTCGCCGTCGCGAGCCGCACCGGGGAGCGCGCCGCCGAGTACGCCCTGGAGTGGGGCGTCCCGCGCGCGCACGGCTCGTACGAGGCGCTGCTCGAGGATCCCGAGGTCGAGGCCGTCTACATCTCGCTGCCGAACGGGCCGCATGTCGAGTGGTCGATCCGCGCGCTCGAGGCGGGCAAGCACGTGCTGTGCGAGAAACCGTTCGCGCGCTATCCAGCCGACGTCGAGCGGGCCTTCGACGCGGCCGATCGTGCCGGCCGGCTGCTGATGGAGGCGTTCATGTGGCGGCACCATTCGCAGACGCACCGCCTGCGCGAGCTCGTCGAGGGCGGCGAGATCGGGGAGCTGCGCCTGATCCGCGCGACGTTCTCGTTCACGCTGCGCCCGGACGACGTGCGGCTCGATCCCGCGCTCGCGGGCGGCGCGCTGATGGACGTCGGCTGCTACTGCGTCAGCGGCTCGCGGCTCCTCGGCGGAGACCCGACCGAGGTGTCGGCACGCCAGGTGCTCGGGCCAAGCGGCGTGGACATGCGCCTCGCTGGGACGCTCGTCTTCCCCGGCGACGTGCTCGCGCAGATCGACTGCGCCTTCGACCTGCCCTTCCGGCAGGGGCTGGAGGCGGTCGGCTCGGAGGGGACGCTCCGCGTGGCGACGCCGTGGGGGATCGACGCGCCGGGGATTGTGCTCGACCGAGGTGGGAACAGCGAGCGGGTCGATGTCCCCGTTGCGGACCGCTACCGGCTTCAGTCGGACAACTTCAGCAGGGCGATCCGCGGGGTCGAGCCGCAGCTGCTCGGCCGGGAGGACGCGCTCGGCCAGGCGCGGGCGATCGATGCGCTGTACCGCTCGGCCGACGCCGACGGCGTGCCTGTTTCTCTGTAGCCTCGCGCTGCTCGGCGCAGGCTCCGCCCGCGCTGCGACCGTGGTGGTGGTCACGGGCCGCGGCTGGGGGCACGGCGTCGGCATGAGCCAGTGGGGCGCACGCGGGTATGCGCAGCACGGCTGGAGGTGGCGGCAGATCCTCGCGCACTACTACCCCGGCACCACGGTGTCGGACACGGCGAACGTGACGGTGCGCGTGCTGCTGGGCGCGTCGCAGCCCGGCGCCGACGTCGGCTGCGCGGCCGGCATGCGCGTCGGCGATGCGACCGGACGGACGTTCGCGCTCCCGGCGAAGAGCTACCACGTCGGCTCCGGGCTGCTCGTCCACAAACACCGGCTGCAGTCGCCGATCGCGTTCTACTGCAGCGGCGGCCCGCTCGTGTGGGACGCACGCGCGTACCACGGGACGCTCGTCGTCTCGAGCGACGGCGGACGCCTCGCGGTCGTCAACGCGGTCGACCTGGAGGACTACGTCCGCGGGGTCATCGGCGACGAGATGCCGCACCGGTGGCCGCTCGCCGCGCTCGAGGCGCAGGCCGTTGCGGCGCGCTCGTACGCCCTCGCGACGCTGCATCCGCGCAAGCGCTTCGACCTGTTCGCGGACGACCGCAGCCAGGTGTACGGCGGGATCGGAGCGGAGACGCCGAGCACGCTGTACGCGGCGACGCAGACGGAGGGGCGGATCCTCACCTACGGCGGCCGCGTCGCGACCACCTACTTCTTCTCCACATCCGGCGGTCGCACGGCTGACGTGCGCGACGTCTGGCCGAAGCTC
>DASXCR010000097.1:0-40989 GCA_036491075.1 Solirubrobacteraceae bacterium | reverse complement strand
GCCTCGTCGGCGAGGTCGACCTCGTAGCGATACCAGCACAGCTCCCAGCCGACGACGATCGAGACGATCGAGCCCTCGGTGGCGGACGGCAGCACCGTGACGGCCGGCTGGCCGAGCGAGCGCGCGACGCCGGAGATGCGGCGCGGGTGCGCGGTCGTGTTGAAGACGTCGAGCGCCCGGGCCATCTTGAGGTCGGCGTTCGTCGGGATGGCGCGCACGTGGCGCGGCTCGCGCGACGCGGCGGGCTCGTGCGCGGCGACGGGCGCCTGCGCGACGTCGAGCTCCTCCTGCGCGGCCACCGCCTCCTGCACCTCGGCGTCGTGGGCCACGCGCTCGGCCGTCTCGATCCTGTCGACGTTGCTGTAGCCGCGGCGCGTGACCGGCACCGTGACGGACGCGTCGGCCGTGCTCGCATGCCGGGCCGAGCGCCCTGAGGCCTGCCGCGGGCGCAGCCGTCCGAGCAGCGAGCGCCCGTTGCGCTGGCCGTTGCGGCGCACGCCCATCGCGTTGTCGGCACCCTCGCGGATCCAACCCTCGTTGGCCGCGCGCGCCGTGCACAGCTCGCAGACCATCCGCCGCGCGCCTCCCGCGATGAACGGATCCGCGTGCTCGCCGCGCAGCAGCGTCCGGCCGCAGACGTCGCACGCGACCGCGGCGCGGGTGGTCGAGATCGACTTGCGCGTCATCAGGCGACCAGGGTACCGCCGGGGGTGCCCGACCGCCCACCGATCGATCGTCCAGCCGCGCCAAGCCGGCGCGTCAAGCGGGCGTCTGGCGCGACGCTTGCGTGCGCGCGGACGCTACGACGCGCTCGCGCGACGCTCCGGTCAGGCGCTCACCGCCTCCTGCTGGCCGGCCTGGTCGACGACCTTCTGCTGCAGATGCGCCGGCACCTCCTCGTAGCGGGCGAACTCCATCGTGTAGTCGCCCTGGCCGCCGGTGAGCGAGCGCAGGTCGGGCGCGTACGTGAGCATCTCCGCCATCGGGACCTCGGCCTTGACCTCGGTCAGCCCGCCGCCGACGCCCTCCATGCCCTGCGGCCGGCCGCGGCGCGAGTTGAGGTCGCCGATGACGTCGCCGACCGAGTCCTCGGGGATCGTCAGCGTGACGAGCATGATCGGCTCGAGCAGCACCGGCCCGGCGTTCGCCATCGCCTCGCGCATCGCCATCGAGCCGGCGAGCTTGAACGCCATCTCCGACGAGTCGACGGTGTGGAAGCTGCCGTCGAACACCGTCACACGCACCCCTTTGACCGGACAGCCGGCAACGGGACCGCTCTCCATCGCCTCGATGACGCCCTTCTCGACGGCCGGGATGAACGACGTCGGGATCACGCCGCCCTTGATGTGGTTGACGAACTCGAACGACACGGCGGGGTGGGCGGGATCCATCCCCACGATCGGCTCGATCGTGATGTGGCAGTCGCCGAACTGGCCGCGCCCGCCCGACTGCTTCTTGTGGCGACCGTGCGCCTTCGCCGGCTTGCGGATCGTCTCCTGGTAGGGCACGCGCGGCGGCTTCAGCGCGACCTCCGCGCCGAAACGCGACTTCAGGCGGTCGACGATGACCTCGACGTGCATCTGCGACAGGCCGGCGATGATCTGATCGCCGGTCTGCGCGTCGCGGTGCAGGTCGATCGTGGGGTCCTCCTCCTGCAGGCGGCGCAGCGACGTGAAGACCTTGTCCTCGTCGCCCTTGGCCTCCATCGCGAACGCCATCACCGGCGCCGGCAGCTCGATCTTCGGCATCGAGATCGGCTCGTCGCGCTCCGCGAGCCAGTCGCCGGCCTTCGTCTCCTTGAGCTTGGCGACGGCGCCGATGTCGCCCGGCCCGAACTCGTCGGCGTGGCCGGACTCCTTGCCGGCGAAGACGAGCAGTTGGCCGACGCGCTCCTTGTGATGCGTCGTCGTGTTCATGACCTGCGTGTCGTGGCGCACGACGCCCTGGTAGACGCGAAACAGGTTGATGCGCCCGGCGAACGGGTCGGCGCGGGTCTTGAAGACGTACGCGTACAGCGGCGCGTCGTCGCGATGCTCGAGCGTGATCTCCGGCAGCTCGAGGCCGCCGTGCTTGACGGGCGACGGAAGGTCCTCGACGATCGCGTCGAGCAGTCGGTTGGTGGCGAGGTTGCGCGTCGCGACGCCGCACGTGACCGGGAACAGCGAGCCGTGGTTCGTGCCGTCCTTGAGCGCGGCGACGATCTCGTCGTGGTCGATCGCCTCGCCCTCGAGGTAGCGCTCCATGAGCGCGTCGGAGACCTCGCAGATCTCGTCCATGAGCTTCTCGCGGTACTCCTCGACGACCGACTGCATGTCGTCGGGGATCGCGATCTCCGCGCAGTTGTCGAGACCGGCCCCCTCGTAGCGGTAGGCCTTCATGTCGACGAGGTCGACGATCCCGCAGACCTCGTGCTCGGAGCCGATCGGTATCTCGGTGGCGACCACGTGCGCGCCGAAGGCGTCCTTCAGCGACTGCAGCGCGCGGAAGAAGTCCGCACGCTCGCGGTCTAGCATGTTCACGAAGACCATCCGCGCTAGGTCGAGCTCCTGCGCGCGCGCCCACAGCCGGCGCGTCGTGACCTCGACGCCCATGACCCCGTTTACGACGAAGACGGCGGACTCGCAGACGCGCATCGCACCGAGCGCGTCGGCGACGAAGCTCGGCTCGCCCGGCGTGTCGAGCAGGTTGATCTTGCGATCGGCCCATTCGAAGGAGCTCAGCGCCGCGGAGATCGACATCTTGCGCGCCTGCTCGTCGGGCTCGGAGTCCGAGACGGTGGTGCCGTCGATGACGGAGCCGAGCCGCTTGGTCGCGCGTGCCTCGAAGAGCAGCGCCTCGTGCAGCGACGTCTTGCCACTGCCGCGATGACCGACAAGGGCTACGTTGCGAATGCGGTCGGCAGACTTGTGCATGGCCGCGGCTCCTCTCCTCGGGGAGCCGCGATGCTAATACCGCCGCCTGGAAATATCGACAGCGTTCTGCGGAGAGGCCGGTGTCATCCGATGGTGAGGCGCGGGCGTCGAGCTACGCGGCGTCGCCGAGGTTCTCGTCGGACATCCGGCCGCGCAGGCGCAGGACGGCCTTCGTGTGCAGCTGCGAGACGCGCGATTCGGTGACGCCGAGCACCTCGCCGATCTCGCGGAGCGTGAGGTTCTCGTAGTAGTAGAGCGCGACGACGAGCTTCTCGCGCTCGGGCAGGCGCGCGATCGCGTCGGCGATGCGGTCCTTGAGGTCGGTCGCGTCCATGACCGCGGCCGGGTCGGGGGCGCCGGGGTCCTGGAGCGTGTCGAGCAGCGAGACCTGGTCGCCCGAGGCGTCGGACACGGTCCACAGCTCGTCGAGCGCGGCGATCGTCGAGTTGGAGATCTGCAGCAGCGCGTCCTGGAAGTCGCCGACCGTCATCTCGAGCTCGCGCGCCATCTCCTCGTCGGTCGGCGCGCGCTGGAGCTTGTGCTCGAGCTTGGTGTTGGCGCGTTCGATCGCACGAGCACGGGCGCGGACGGAGCGCGGCACCCAGTCCAGCGAGCGCAGCTCGTCGATGATCGCCCCCTTGATGCGGGTGATCGCGTACGTCTCGAACTTGATCTCGCGCTCGAGCTCGAAGCGCTGGATCGCCGAGATCAGCCCGCCGAGGCCGTAGGAGATGAGGTCGGCCTCCTCGACGTGGGCCGGAAGGCCCGAGGCCATCCGGCCGGAGACGTACTTCACGAGCGGCGAGTACGCGACGACCAGTCGCTCGCGCGCGCGCTCGTCGCCGTCGCGCTTGTAACGGCGCCACAGGTCCTTCAGCTCGATTGATTTGACGTTGGTCTCCATCGGTCCCCTGCCTACGCCCTGGGGTGCGACCGCGCATACGCCACCTTCAGGCGGGCCGACTCTACCCGAGTGTAGGTCTGGGTCGTTGAGACGGACGCGTGCCCCAGTAACTCCTGGATCGTCCGCAGGTCGGCGCCGCCCTCCAGCAGGTGGGTGGCGAACGAGTGACGCAGCGCATGCGGGTGCACCGCGCCCTGCATCGCGGCGTGACGCGACCACACGCTGAGGCGGCGGCGCACGTCGGACGTCGACAGCCGGCGGCCGGACTTGCTGAGGAACAGCGCCGTCTCGTCGGGACCCTGCGAGAGCGCCGCGCGGGCGCGGTCGAGGTAGCGCGCGAGCGCGGCGAGGGCCGGCTCGCCCGCGGGAACCATGCGCGTCTTCGCGCCCTTGCCCTCGACGCGCAGCTGCTCGGCGTCGAAGTCCACCGAGCCGACGTCGAGCTTGACGAGCTCCTCCGCGCGCAGCCCGCAGGCGTAGGCGATCTCGAACAGCGCGCGGTCGCGCAGCTCGAGCGGCGTCGATGCCGGGATCCGATCCAGCAGCCGGCTGATCTGCTCGGGGGCGAGCACGGCGGGCAGGTCGGAGCCGAGCTTGGGCGCGGCGAGCAGGTCGGCGGGGTTCGCCGCGATCTCGCCGTGCTCGCGCAGCATCCCGAAGAACGACCGCAGCGCGGCAAGCTTGCGCGCGACGCTGGCGGGCGCGAAGCGGCGCTCGGACAGCGCGGAGGCGTAGCGGCGCAGGATGCGATGCGTGACCTGCGTGGGGTCGGCGCGCTGCGCGGTGGCCCAGCACGCGAACTGGCGCAGGTCGCTCGCGTAGGCGTCGCGCGTCTTGACGGCGGCGCCGTGGCGGCGCAGGTCCTCGTCGAAGCGCACGAGCGCGGAGCGCCACGCGGCGCTCGTCTCGGGGGCGGGCGCGGTGGTGCCGGCGGTGGAGGTGGTGGGAGCGGTGGAGGCGGCGGAAGCGGCGGCCGGGACGGCCGGGACGGGAGCAGCGGGTGCGGTGGCCGGAGCGGGAGCAGTGGGTGCGGCTGGAGCGGCGGCCGGAGTCGGCGGACCGGGCGGAGCGGGCGGAGCGGGCGGAGCGGCGGGGGTGGCGGCCGGAGCGGCGGGGGTGGCCGGAGCGGCGGGGGTCGCGGCCGGAGCGGGCGTCGAGGCGGAGCCCGCTGGGGCGCCGCGGGTGACGGAGGAGGTCTGCGAGTTCATCTGCGTGGGCCTGCTTCGACGCCGGGAGCGCGGCGCCCTGCACGGGCGTCTCGCCGGCCGCCTGCTCAGACCCCTCCGATGGAGGCCTGCGGGGACGAACCACTAGCCTGCGAGAGGACGTGGGCGTCTTCTTCATCGACACGGACTCGGGCGTGGTCGCAACCCAACATCAGCTTGTCGCGGGCGGCGTCATGGAGGGCAGCGACCTCCCGCCGCGGCCGTGGCTTCGGATCCAGGGATCCGGCGATGCCACCACGCTGTGGCACGCGGTCATGCGCCGTCGCGTGCGCGGGATCGTGCTCGGCACGCTCGTGATGCGCCACTCGACCCATCACGCGCTGCTGACGTCGCAGGGCTGGGAGGAGATCGCGCCGCAGGAGATCGGGCTCGACGGCGCGACCGGAGTCGTCGCTCCGGGACCTGGCCTCACCTGACCTGACGAAGCGCGGGCCACGCCCGTGTGGTGGCGCGCCGTGGCGCCGGGTCAGACGTTCGCGCGCCGGTGCAGCACGGGCTCGAGCTTGGTTGCGAGCTCGGCCCAGTCGTGGCCGCTGATGACGTCCTCCTCGTCGCAGAGGTCGCGGTTCCACGGATGGCTGATGGTGGCGACGACGATCCCGTGCTCGATCGCGCGGGCGAGGTTCTCCGGGCTGTCGTCGACGAGCACGTCGACGCCGAGCTCGACGCAGCGGCCGACCTTGTCGTGCGCGCAGTACAGGTCGTCGTACGGCAGCCCGATCTCGTGCAGCCAGCGAGCGGTCGCGTCGTAGGTGTGCGGGTCGCGATGGCTCGTGACGTGGATGAAGTGGCCGTCGTCGCGCCAGCCGCGCACGGTCTTGACGGCGTCGGGGTAGGGCTCGCCGGCGAGGATGGCCGCATCGCAGTGGGTCTCCTGGATGCAGAGGTGCAGCTGGTCGGGGCGCAGGCGCGTGATCCCCCAGTCGAGCTGCTCCTCGTAGGGAAGCTCGATGCCGAAGCGCCGCCGCGCCGCATCGGACAACACGTTCCAATAGTGGTGCAGCGTGGAGTCGATGTCGATGGCGATGCGCATGCGTGGCTTCTCAGCTCAAGCGTAGACCAGTTTCGGCGCACATCGCCGCCGGCTCGACGAACGTCCAGCTGGGTGGCGCGGTCTCGTGTGAGACGCGCTTGCTCGCCTGCGGCGGACGCGGCTGCTGCGGTGCCTGGGTCCGAGCTCGGGTCGGTTCGACGTCACGGGGCGGGGACGCTGCCCGCACCGCGACGCTGCTCGCGTAGCCGCGCCTGCTCCCACTGGCCGAGGCGCCAGAGGTCGCGCCGCACCTGCTTGGGATCGACCTGGCGGCCGAGCAGGTGCATGTTCGCGCTGTTGATGATGCGTCGTTCGTCGCCGGTCAGCGCCATCCACTTCGCCAGCACGTCGTCGGAGTCCGGCAGCAGCGCCGAGCCGTAGGGCCGCGTCTCGTCGAGGAACGTGATGCAGTACTCGCTGAGCAGCCTTCGGGTCTGGGGCAGGTAGGCGACGAGCGGCTTGTGCGGGTAGATCAGGTAGGCATAGGGCGCGCCGGCGCCGTCGCGATCGGCGAGTGGTCCTTCGGACAGACCGCCCCAGACTCGGATGAAGCCGAGATCGCGGTACATCGCCCATTCCTCGTCGTTGACGCAGGAGCACAGCAGCGTGCGGGCGCGCTGCTCGGCGCGCCGTTCGCGTCCGGGGTCGTAGCCGTCGGTCTCGACCCGCCGGCGACTCGCGCGCCAGCGCTCGATCCGCGACGCCGCGACCGGCCAGGCCACCTCCCAGAGCAGCACGACCACGACGATGCCGCTGGCACTCAGCGCGAGCAGCACGGGCTCGGCCTAGCGCCCGCCCGCTGCGCGCGGGAAGAAGATCACACGATCCGCGTCGACCGGGATGTCGTCGAAGCTCGTCACCATCTGTGCCTCGCGGCGCCCGGCGGACGTCGCGCGCGGAACGGCAGCCCACATGCCCTCGTCGAGCTGTGCCCGGAAGGCATCCACCAGGGCGTCGTGCTCGGCGGCGACCCCGACGTCGCCCTCCGCGATCAAGACCTCTCCGTGCCCCGGCTTCATACGCAAGAACCTCATCCCACGAGCGATTATGACAAAGGGGACAAGACGCCCCGCCGGCCCCGGCGCGCGGACCGCCTCGGACCGGCGCCGACGCAGGCTCGCGTCGGGCGGCGCTGGCCCTGACCATGGCGTCTTGTGGCGGCGCGGGCGTCAGCGCCGGCGGGCCAGACCGAAGACGTCCACGGGGCCCGCCCCAGCGCCGAGGCCGCGCAGCCCGTCGGCGACGGCACGGGCGGCCACGCACCGGGCATGGCGCGCCGCCGCGAGGGGATCGTCGCCCAGCGCCAGACGTGCCGCCAGCGTCGACGAGTGCGTGCAGCCCGACCCGTGCGCCGCGCCGTCGGGATGTCGCTCCCCAGGCAGCTCGGTGAGGGTCGTCCCGTCGAAGAAGAGGTCCGTGGCGGTCTCGCGGTGCCCGCCGGTTATGACGACGTAGGCCGGTCCAAGCGCATGCAGCTCTCGCGCCAGATCGATGCCGTCCAGCTGTGGGTCGCCGACCAGCGTCCGCGCCTCGGCGAGGTTCGGCGTGATCACGGTGGCCCGCGAGACGATCAGCGCGCGCAGCGCCGTGATCGCATCCACGTCGAGGAGGCGCGCACCGGACTCCGCCACCATCACGGGATCGTGAACGACGGGCGTGCCGGGCGACAGCCCGTCGAGAGCCGCCGCGACGGCCGCGATCGTGGCGACGTCGCCCAGCATCCCGATCTTGACCACGTCGACGCCGAGGTCCTCCGCGACCGCCTGGATCTGTGCGGTGACGATGACTGTCGGAACGGGCATGACGGCGCGGACGCTGACCGTGTTCTGCACGGTGATCGCCGTGATCGCGGTCGTCCCGTGAACCCCGGCCGCCGCGAACGCCTTGAGGTCGGCTTGGACGCCCGCTCCGCCGCCGGAGTCCGAGCCCGCGATCGAGAGGGCCACCGGCACGCGACGCTTGGACACGGACGCGAGGATACGTGTCCCGCGGAGCCCACCCGATCCCGCCCGCGCCGTCACAGGCAACGCACATACCTGCCTCCGGGAGCGCGTCGCAGGAATCCGAGCAGCTCGAGCTCGCCGAGTCCGGCGAGCGCCACCTGCGCCTGGGCCGGTGTCGCCGCGAGCTCGTCGACCGTGTCGCAGCCGTCCTCGACGCGGCCCAGCAGAGCGCGCAGCGGCTCCCGCAGCTCGGCGACGTCGCGGCCGGAGATCGCCGTCGCGACCCCGACGCCCAGGGCCTCGTCGAGCGCGTCCTGCGCGTGGCGGATCACGAGTGCGCCGTCGCGCAGGAGCGCGTTGGAGCCGGCGGCGCGCGGTGCCATCACCGAGCCCGGCACCGCGCCGACAGCACGGCCGAGATCCTGCGCCAGCTCGGCCGTGATGAGCGAGCCCGAGCGCTCGGTCGCCTCGACGACGATCGTCAACGAAACCAGTCCGGCGATCGTGCGATTGCGCGCCGGAAAGCACCAGCGAAAGGGGCGAAATCCCGGCGGCATCTCGGATATCGCTGCATCCGCGGCGACGATCGCGCGATACAGGCCGCGCTTGCTCGGCGGGTACGGCACATCGGCCCCGCTCGCAAGCACGGTGATCGTCGGGCCGCCCGCCTCGAGCGCACCGGCATGCGCGGCCGAGTCGATGCCGAGCGCCATCCCGCTCACGACGGTCACGCCTGCCGCGGCGAGCCCGCGGCCGAGTCCACGGGCGACCTCGAGCCCGTCCTGACCGGCTCGGCGAGCTCCGACGATCGCGACCGCCGGCGCGCCTTCGCGGTTGAGCGCCGTGATCCGCCGGGGGTCCCCGGCGATGAACACGACCGCCGGCGCGTCGCCGGTCTCGGCCAGCAGACGCGGATATCCGGGCTGGTGGCGACAGAGCGACTGGAGGCCGGCGTCGCGTACGCGTCCGCGCGCGGCGTCCGGGTCGAACGAACTCCTGGCGTCCTCGAGCTCCGCACGGCGCGAGCCGGCGAGGGCCGACAACAGCCGCTCGTCGTCGAGCGCGAGCAGCTCCGAGATGTGACGGTGGTTGCG
The DNA here is from genome assembly GCA_036491075.1 of Solirubrobacteraceae bacterium. Taxonomy (GTDB): domain Bacteria; phylum Actinomycetota; class Thermoleophilia; order Solirubrobacterales; family Solirubrobacteraceae; genus CADCVQ01. Next base: position 31,877 of record DASXCR010000097.1, on the reverse strand, counting down.
CCGGGCTCGTTCGATGTGGGGCGCCAGCGATGCGACCAGCGCGCTGCGCCGCAGACATGCGTCGCACGCGATCATGCGGCTTCGCGCCCGTCGAGCACGTCCTCGTTGCGCAGCGCGAGCGCTTCGGCGACGTCCGCCCCCTGCACCCGATCGCTGGCGCGCAGGTCGGCGATCGTGCGCGCCACGCGCAGAACCCGTTGATGGCCACGGGCGCTGAGCTTCCCCTGCCGGTACGCGTCGCCGAGGGCTGCCCGCGCCGCCGCGTCGGCTCGCACCGCATCGCGGACCAGCCTGGGGCTCATCGCGGCGTTCGTCAGCACACCGGTGCCCGTCAACCTCGAGATCTGCCGCTCTCGTGCCGCGTGGACCGCGGTGCGCACCTCCGCGGAGCTCGTCATCCCCCGGCCCGAGAGGTCTTGATCGTCGGGCCGCTTCAGCTGCACGAGCAGGTCGATGCGATCCAGCAGCGGGCCGCTCAGCTTGCGCCGGTGGCGTGCGATCTCCCCCTCCGAGCAGCGGCAGCGCGGGCTGCCCGCGTGCCCGCATGGGCACGGGTTGGTCGACGCGACGAGTTGGAAGCGCGTGGGGTAGGTCACCGTGTGCTGGCCCCGCACGATCGTGACCGAACCGTCCTCCATGGGCTGGCGCAGGGCTTCGAGCGCGGAGCGGCTGAACTCCGACAGCTCGTCCAGGAACAGGACGCCGTGATGCGCGAGGCTCGCCTCGCCCGGCCTCGGGCGCGAGCCGCCGCCGACGAGACCCGACGGCGAGATCGTGTGATGCGGAGAACGCAGCGGCCGGTGCTTCATGAGCCGGCCCGCGCTGTGGTGTCCCGCGATGCTGTGGATCTTCGTGACCGTGATCGCCTCCTCATGGCCCAGGGGCGGCAGGATCGAGGGCAGGCGCTGGGCGAGCATGGTCTTGCCGGTCCCCGGCGGGCCGGAGAGCAGCAGATTGTGTGCGCCCGCGGCCGCGATCGTCAGCGCCCGGATCGCGGTGGAATGGCCTAGCACGTCCGACAGGTCCGGCGGGTCGATCGGCGCCTCGCCGGAGGCGTCCTGAGGAGCGACCGGTGGCGGCGGCGCGGGCGGTCCGCCGCGCAGGATCGCGGCGACCTCGCGCAGGCTCGCCACGCCCGCGACGGTGAGGCCGTCCACCAGCGCGGCCTCGCGCGCGCACTCGCGCGGGACGATGAGGCCGTCGATGCCGGCCCGGCTCGCCCCCTCCGCGACAGCGAGCGCCCCGCGGCAGTGGCGCAGCTCCCCGCCGAGGGAGAGCTCGCCGAACACCGCCCAGCGCGCCAGCTCGGCGGGCGGGATCTGCTCGGACGCGGCGAGCAAGCCACATGCGGTGGCGAGATCGAAGCCGGGGCCCACCTTGCGCAGGTTCGCGGGCGCGAGGTTCACCGTGATGCGGCGCTGGGGGAATGCGAACCCGGAGTTCAGCAACGCGGCGTGGACGCGCTCGCGCGACTCGCGCACGGCCGCGTCCCCGCGCCCGACGATCGTGAATGCCGGCAGGCCGCTGCGCAGATCGACCTCGACGCACACCCGTCGGGAGGCGAGTCCGTCGATTGCGAAGGTGGTGACACGGGCGAGCACAGACCGGCACGCTAGGCATCGCCGTGTGCCGGATCAGCACGGCTTTGCAACAAAAGACCCCTGGAGAACGCGCGTGATTGCGTAGTCGTTCGCCTGCACGTTCCTGACGCAGAATCTGCGCAGAATCGTTGCGATCAGGTGCTGTTTCGTGACGCGCAGCCGCCTAGCTTGCCGGTCATGTCCACCGACCTACGCCAGCACCTCGGCCGCCGCGGCGAGGATCTCGCACTCGAGCACCTGGAGCGCCTCGGCTACCGGCTCGTCGCGCGCAACCACCGCACACGCTTCGGCGAGCTCGACCTCATCGTCGGCGACGACGAGACGATCGTCTTCGTCGAGGTCAAGGCTCGCCGCGTCGGCGCGAGCGCGGGATCGGCGGTCGAGTCCGTCCCCCCGCGCAAGCAGCGTCAGGTCCGCGCGATGGCGGCGGCCTGGCTGATCGAGAGCAACGACCGTCCGCACTCCAGCGACCTGCGCTTCGACGTCGTCGCGATCACCGTCGACCAAGGCAGCCGGCTCGTACGCCTCGACCATCTCGAGGCGGCGTTCTGACGTGTCCGCCGCCACGCACGCCGTCACGGTGCGGCTCGAGCTACTGCAGCGCGAGCTGTTGGTACGCCATCGACTGGAAGCTCAGCCGATGCAGCGGCGACACCCCGAGGCGCTGGATGGCGTCGCGGTGCTCGGGTGTGGAGTAGCCGACGTGCGCGGCGAACTCCCAGCCGGGATGGATCGTGTCCGCGCGCTGCATGTAACGGTCGCGCGTGACCTTCGCGACGATCGATGCCGCCGCGATCGCCGCGGACGTCGCGTCACCTTCGACGATCGCTCGCTGCTCGTGGCCGAGCGGGCCGACGGCGAAGCCGTCGGAGAGGCAGATGCAACCGGGGCGCGCGACGCCCAGCAGCGCATCGCGCAGCGCCGCGAGGTTCGTCTTGTGCAAGCCGCGCTCGTCGATCCCGCGGGCGCAACGCGAAACGACGCAGACCTTGGCGGCCGTTCGCAGCACGATCGGGAAGAGCTCCTCGCGCACCTCGATCGAATGCTGCTTGGAGTCGTTGAGGCGGCTGAGGGCACGCAGCTCGCGCGGGGTCAGCGATGCGGTGTCGAACAGCACCGCGGCTGCGACGAGCGGCCCCGCGAGGCAGCCGCGGCCGGCCTCGTCGGCACCCGCGACCCAGCGCACGCCGAGCCGGCGGTCGTAGGCGAACAGGCGCCGGCCACTCGTGCGCTTGCGCGCGGCCACGGCCTTGCGCCGGCGGGCGGCGGCGGCGTCGCCGGTGCCCGGGCTCTTGGGGGCGGCTGTCGTCGGAGGCTTCACGATCGACGGTCATCATGCACGAGTCGCCGGGCGGAACGGCAAGGCCGCTGCAAAAAGGCGGCTACAGCAGGCCGATGCGCTTCGGCGGCCAGTACGTCGCGAACGCCTCGCCGATGATCCAGGAGCGTGGCACTGGTCCCCAGTAGCGACTGTCGTCGGACGCGCCGCGGTTGTCGCCCATCATGAAGTAGTGATTCGGCGGGATCGTGATCGGCGTTGGGAAGTTGCACTCCTCACCGGCCCCACACGGCAGGATGAACGGCTCCTTCTGGCGCTTGCCGTTGCGGATCACGTGGCCGTCGACGATCGCGAGCGTGTCGCCGGGGCCGGCGACGATGCGCTTGATGAAGTTCACGCTCGCCTCCGTCTTCGTCGGCGCGGGGCAGGGTTGGTTGTCCTTGTGCGCCACGCCGCACTCGTTCGCGTTCTCGGCACCGGTCGGCGGATGGAAGACCGTCACGTCGCCGACCTTCGGATCGCCGAAGCGGTTGCCGATGCGGTTGACGAGCACGCGCTGGCCGACGACGAGGGTCGGGAGCATCGACTCCGATGGGATTCGGTACGGCTTGACGAGGAACGCCTGGATGCCGAGCGCCAGACCGAGTGCCACCGCGACGATCAGGACGATCTCGAAGATCGAGCCGCCGCGGCTGCGCTCCACCTTCTTGCCGGCCGCCTTCTTGGGGGGCCCGGCGCCCTTGGTGGGCGGCTCCGGGCCTGCGGAGGACTGCCTCGCGCTCACGCCTGCTCGCCGGTGGCGGCCTTCGCGGCCTCGCCTCCGGCAGCGGCCCCGGCGACCGAGGCGTCACCTGCGGCGGTTGCCTCGGCGACGGTCTCCTCGGCGATCGCGCCTTCGGCGTCGATCGCCTCGGGCTCGGCGGCTGCTTGGGCCTCGAGCTGCTCCGCGGGGTCGTACAGCAGCCCGGGGATCACGCGCTCCTCGGGGCCCGTGTACCGGCGCTCGCGCACACGGGCACGCTTGCCGACGCGATCGCGCAGGTAGTAGAGCTTCGCGCGGCGCACGTCGCCGCGAGCGGCTACCTCGATCTTCTCGATCTTCGGAGAGTGCACGGGAAAGGTGCGCTCGACGCCGACGCCGAAGGACTGCTTGCGGACGGTGAACGTCTCGCGAGCCCCATGGCCCTGACGCTTGATGACGACTCCCTCGAACACCTGGGTGCGCTTGCGCGTGCCCTCGATGACCTGGAAGTGCACACGCAGGCGATCACCCGCCTGAAATGACGGGACGCGGCGCAGCTGAGCGCGCTCGAGACTTTCGATGACTGAGGACATAAGAAGCGAAGAGAGGGGCGCGCGCGAAGGATTGGCCGCGCCGAGGGCAAGATGGTAGCGGAGGTCCTACTCCGAGGCGCCCGCGGGGTCCCCGGAGCGTCGAGCGACACGCTCGGCGCCGGCCGGCGGGCGCGCCTCGTCGCCCTCACGCGCCGCAAGCTCGCCGCGCTCGCGCGAGCGCTCCTCCCGCCAGCCCCGGATCTGCTCGTGGTGACCGGACAGCAGGACGTCCGGAACGCGCCACCCGCGATAGTCCGCGGGACGCGTGTAGTGCGGGTACTCCGGGCGCCCCGCGAGCGCGACCGAGTAGGACTCCTCGCGTGCCGACGCGCTGTCGCCGAGCGCGCCGGGCAGCTTGCGCAGCACCGCGTCGCAGACGACCATCGCGGCCAGCTCGCCACCCGCCAGCACGTAGCGCCCGATCGACACCGCGTCGCTTGCGAAGTGCTCGACGATCCGCTCGTCGAAGCCCTCGTAGCGTCCGCACAAGAGCGTCACGTCGGGCTCCTGCGCGAGCTCGTCGACGAGGGCGTCGTCGAGCAGCCGCCCGCTCGGCGTCAGCGCGATCACCCGCCGCTGCGAGCGCAGGTCGGCGGGGTCCACTCCATAGAACGCGCGCAGCGCCGCGTCCATGACGTCAACGCGCAGCAGCATGCCGGCACCCCCGCCGAACGGCGTGTCGTCGACCTGCCCGCCGCTCAGCGGCGTGTGCTCGCGCAGGTCGAGTGCGCGCAGCTCGTGCCCACCGCGCAGCGCGTTGGCGACGTGGCGCTGCGTGGAGAACCACGCAAACCAATCCGGAAACAGCGTGACGACGTCGAGTCGCAGCGGCTCAGCCCCGCGGTGCGTCCGGCGCGGCGGGGACGTCTGGCTCCCCCACGCCGAGGAACTCGGCATCCACGACGATCACCCGCCCGTCGACGTCGACCGACAGCACGGCGTCGACGACCATCGGCACCAGCAGCTCACCGACCTCGAGCACCTCGCACGACGGCAGCGCGCGCAGGCCCTGCACCACGCCGAGCGATCGTCCACCGGCATCGACGACGCGACAGCCGCGCAGGTCCTCGGCCCAGTACTCGCCCTCTCCGAGCGCTGGCGCCGCCGAGCGCGCGACCAGCAGATCCTCGCCGCGCAGGACATCCGCCGCAGGCCTGTCGCCGACTCCGTCCAGGCGCAGGATCGGGCGGTCGTCCGTGCCCGAGCGGCGCACGATCTCGCGCCATCGGTCGCCGATCCGCACCTGTCCGCCCAGCACGAGCAGCGTCGCCCGTGGGCGAGTCACGTGAAACGAGCCGTCGAGCCCATGCGGACGGCCGACGCGGCCCGCGTTCAGGACGTCCGTCGCGGGCACTAGTGCAGCGCTCCGTCAGTCCGTCTGCCCTCGGGCGCTTGCTGGCGGCGCCCGGCAAGGACGCAGGATCGAAGGTGGGGCTCGGCCACGTCGAGATCCGAGGACACCGGGTCCTCCTCGAAGGTGGCCGGGCGGTGATCGGCGACCGATCCGAGGGTGCGCGGACTTGCGGAACGCTGCACTAGTCCACGATGTCGACGAACACGCGGCAGCGCTCCTTGACCGCCGCCGCCTTGAGCACGGTCCGCAGCGCGTTGGCGGTGCGCCCTCCACGACCGATGACCTTCCCGTAGTCGTCCTCCGCGACCGACAGCTCGAGTACCACGCTGCCGTCGTCCTCCTCGAACGACTCGACGCGCACGGCATCCGGGTCGTCCACCAGGGCCCGCGCGAGGTACTCGAGCAGCTCCTGCACGAGTGCGCGAGAGCTAGGCGATGCCCTGGATGCGCAACAGCTTGCGCACCTGGTCCGACGGCTGAGCGCCGCGGTCGAGCCAGTGCTGCGCACGCTCTTCGTCGACGCGAATCGTCGACGGTTGGGTCTGCGCGTTGTAGTGGCCGATCGTCTCGATCACGCGACCATCGCGCGGCGAGCGTTGATCGGCGACGACGATGCGCCAGATCGGATCCTTCTTGCCACCCACTCGGGTGAGTCTGAGTGCAACAGCCATGTGCCGTCCAGCCTACCGACCCTGGCGCATGAGCGCCTGGAGGTCGGGCATCTTGCCGCGCCCGAGCTGCTTCATGAGCTTCTGCATCTGGGCGAACTGCTTGACGAGCTGGTTGACGTGCTGGACCGTCGTTCCCGACCCGCGGGCGATCCGCAGGCGGCGCGATCCCTTGATCAGATCCGGCCGCCGGCGCTCCAGCGGCGTCATCGACAGGACGATCGCCTCGATGCGATCGAGCTCGCGCTCGTCGATCTTGACGTTCTTCATCGCCGCGCCCTGAAAGCCCGGGATCATCCCCAGCAGCGACTGCAGCGGCCCCATCTTGCGCATCATCTTCAGCTGCGACAGGAAGTCCTCGAACGTGAACTCGTTGCGGCGCAGCTTGCGCTCGAGCTCCTTCGCCTCGTCCTCGTCGATCTGCGCCTCGGCGCGCTCGATCAGCGACAGCACGTCGCCCATGCCGAGGATCCGCTGCGCCATGCGGTCCGGGTGGAAGCGCTCGAACTGGTCGAGCTTCTCGCCCGTCGAGGCGAACAGGATCGGCTTGCCGGTGACCGCCTTGACCGACAGCGCGGCGCCGCCGCGCGCGTCGCCGTCGAGCTTGCTCATCAGCACGCCGTCGAACGCGACGGCCGAGGCGAACTGCTCGGCGACGTTGACGGCGTCCTGGCCGGTCATGGCGTCGACGACGAGCAGCACGGTCGTCGGCTTGACGGCCTTGCGGATCGCGACGAGCTCGGCCATCAGCTTCTCGTCGACGTGCAGGCGCCCGGCCGTGTCGACGATCAGCACGTCCTTGCCGTCGCGCTTGGCCTGATCGAGCGCCCACCGCGCGATGTCGACGGGGTCGCGCTCGGTGCCCTGCTCGTAGACGGTCGCGCCGACCTGTCCGCCGACCTTGACGAGCTGGTCGACCGCCGCCGGGCGATACACGTCGCAGGCCGCCAGCGCGACGGACGCGTCGTTCTCCGCCATCAAGAAGCGCGCGAGCTTCGCCGTCGCCGTCGTCTTGCCGGAGCCCTGCAGGCCGGCCATGAGGATCACCGTCGGCGGGCGCGACGAGAACGCGATCCCCGCGCTCGAGCCGCCCATCAGCGCGGTGAGCTCCTCGTTGACGATCTTGACGACCTGCTGGCCGGGGTTGAGCTGGCCGAGCACGTCGGAGCCAAGGCAGCGCTCCTTGACGGTGGTCGTGAACGACTTGACGACCTTGAAGTTGACGTCCGCCTCGAGCAGCGCGAGGCGGATCTCGCGCATCGCGGCGTTGACGTCGGCCTCGGTCAGCGTCCCGCGGGAGCGGACGTCGGCGAGCGTCGCCTGAAGCTTCTCTGAGAGCGTGTCGAACACGGACGGCTGAGTCTAGGCCGCCGACGACGGCCACCGCTCGCTCCCGCGAGCCGCGGCGGGCTCGCCACGCCGTTGCAGCTTCGCGGCGTGCGAGCGAGCCCGGGCCGCGCCCTCCCCTGCGGTGCTAGCTGACGCCGAGCACCATGATGACGATCAGGATCGCGAGCAGCAGACCGCCGTACACGAGCAGGTTCTGAGCACCGTCATTGCTGTCTCCCATGAGAGTCTCCCTTGGCCGATGTGTACGCGACCGGTCCCCGCCGGTTCGCGCCTCCTGCACTGCATCTTGCACGTTCTAGCGCCAGGATGCCATCCGGGCAAGTCGCAACCGGCCCGACTCACGCCCGCCGCACGAGCGCGACCCCGTCGCGGACGCTGAGCATGACGGTCACGACGCGCTCGTCGGCGAGGACGTGGTCGTTGAACGCGCGCAGGGCGCGGGTCGAATCCGTGTCGTCGCCGGACGCCGCCACCGCCACGCGCCCGCTCCACAGCACGTTGTCGGCGACGATCAGCCCGCGCGGCGAGAGCTTCGGCAGGATCGCCTCGTAGTAGGCGAGGTAGCCCTCCTTGTCGGCATCGATGAAGACGAGATCGAACGGTCCGTCGAGCGTCGCGATCGTGTCGATCGCCGGACCGCGCCGCACCTCGATGCGCTCCGACTCGCCCGCGGCCGCGATGTGGCGCTCCGCGACGTCGGCGTGCTCGTCGGCGACCTCGCACGTCACGATCCGCCCTCCCGCGGGCAGCGCTCGCACCATCGACAGCGCGCTGTAGCCGGAGAACGTGCCGATCTCCAGCACGAGTTGCGGTTGCGCGAGGTAGACCAGGAACTCGAGCAGGCGACCCTCGATGTCGCCCGTCAGCATCTGCGGCGAGCTCAGGGTGTCGCGCGTCTCCCGCGCCAGCTCCTGAAGATGCTCGGGTGGCGGCGTCGTGTGCGCCGCCGCATAGTCCTCGACCTCGTCGGAGACGATGTACGCGCTCACGGTGCCGGAGGGATCGGGGGCGGCGTGGGGCGCACGGCCCCGGAGATCGCGCCGCCGATGTTGCCCAGCGCCTGCGTGAACTCCGACGGGATGACGAAGATCTTGTTCGCCTCCCCCTGCGCGAGCTTGGGCAACATCTGCAGGTACTGGTAGGACAGCAGTCCCTCGTCGGGGGCGCCGTCGTGGATCGCCTGGAAGACCGTGTTGATCGCGCTCGCCTCGCCCTCGGCGCGCAGGATCGCGGAGGTCTTCTGGCCCTCGGCGCGCAGCACCGCGGCCTGCTTCTCGCCCTCGGCGTTGAGGATCTGCGACTGCTTGGAGCCCTCCGCCGTCAGGATCGCTGCGCGGCGGTCGCGCTCGGCGCGCATCTGCTTCTCCATCGCCTCCTGGATCGACGCTGGCGGATCGATCGCCTTGACCTCGACGCGGTTGACGCGGATCCCCCAGCGCCCGGTCGCGTCGTCGAGCACGGTGCGCAGCTGCGAGTTGATCTCGTCGCGACTCGTCAGCGCCTGCTCGAGCGTGAGCCCGCCGATGACGTTGCGCAGCGTCGTGACGGTCAGCTGCTCGATCGCCTGCAGCGGGTTGGCGACCTCGTAGGAGACGGACTTCGCGTCGGTGATCGTGAAGTACAGGACGCTGTCGATCTGGATGCCGACGTTGTCGCCGGTGATCACGCCGGCGGGCTTGAACGTGACCACCTGCTCGCGCAGGTCGATCATCGCCCCGACGCGGTCGATGAACGGCACGACGAGCGCGAGGCCGGGCGACAGCGTGCGCTGGTAGCGCCCGAAGCGCTCGACCACGCCGGCACGAGCCTGCGGGATGATGCGCACCATTCGCGCCACGACGATCACCGCGAACACGAACACGATGACGAGCAGGATCAGTCCGGCTTGCATTCCAACCTCCTGTTGGGTCCAGTGGTTCGTCTCGTAGGAAGCCGGACCATCAGTCGACGTCGCTCACGAGTGCCGTCGCGCCCTTGATCTCGACGACGTGGACGCGCTGTCCGGGCTCGAGGATGGCGCCCTCGTCGAAGCGGCGGGCCGTCCAGATCTCGCCCTCGAGCTTGATCGTCCCGGCGTCGTCCTCGATGCGCTGGGTGACGACGCCGGTGCGGCCGACGAGCGCGGCCGTGCCGGTGCGGATCTGCGGTGGGGTGCGCAGGTGGCGGCGGGCGATCGGGCGCGCGAAGCCCAGCAGCAGGATCGAGCTGACCAGGAACACGATCCAGGCCGCGACGGTGCCGAGGCCGGCGAGCTCCGCGACGGCGCCGAGCAGGGCGCCGGCCGCGAACGGCGCGAGGAAGAAGCCGAGCGTCATGACCTCGCCGGCCGCCAGGATGACGGCGAGCACGATCCAGATCATCCAGGCGTCCATCGTCCGACCGACTGTAGCTGGTGGGCGACCGGCCCCCAAGCGCCGTTTCGCGGCGCCGGCGCGTCAGGCCAGGAGCGCGGGCGGTGCCGGTGCGATGCCGGCGGGAGGTGGTCCGCAGGCGGCCCGGAAGGCCTTGCGCTGCCTGGCCGACGACGGACCCTCGGCCTGCACGCGGGCCGCCGTCTCGAGACGCCGATGCGCGCGTTTCAGCGCCGGCTGCGATCCGCTGCGCAGCGCGCGCTGCACCCCCGCCAGCCCGTCGAGGAGGATCTCGTCGGAGCGTAGGACGTCGGGGCTGTCGCGCAGAGCGGTGCGACACGAGCCGGCGACGACCTGCGTGACGACTACGCGGTCTGCCTTGCGCACCACCGCGGTCAACCGGGCGATGGTCGCGTGGAGGGGTGGTGTCGCGCGCCGCAGGCAGCTCATCCGCGATCCGCACGCCGCGAAGGCGTGGCCTTCCTTGGTCGCGGCGATGCTCAGCTCGCAGTTGCTGCGCAGGACGGCGAGCAGCGGATCTGCCCGATCGATCGTCGCGCAGTAGCTGCCGAGCCGCGCGAGCAGCTGCGGCGTCGGCTTGCGCTCGAGTCCCACCGAGAACGTGTAGAGCGTGTCGAGCGTCGTGTACCGCGCGGCGGACAGCGGGCTCGTCGCCTGCGCGCCCGCACCGGCAGCGGCGGCGAGAAGCACTGCCACAGCCACAAGCGCCCCTGTCATCGCGTGTGTGCGCCGCTGGATCGCGCCAGATTACCAGCGACCTACGTCAGCAGCGCGCGCGCGTAGTCGTCGGCATCGAACGGGCGCAGGTCCTCGACCGCCTCGCCGATGCCGATCAGCTTGACGGGGATCCCGAGCTCGCCGGCGATCGCCAGCGCGATGCCGCCCTTGGCGGTGCCGTCGAGCTTCGTCAGGACGATGCCGTCGACGGGCACGACCTCGGAGAAGAGCTTCGCCTGGCGCAGGCCGTTCTGGCCCGTCGTCGCGTCCACGGTCAGAAGCGTCTCGTGCGGGGCGCCGTCGAGCTGCTTGGAGATGACGCGGCGCACCTTCGCGAGCTCGGCCATGAGGTCGTCCTGGGTGTGCAGGCGGCCCGCGGTGTCGATGATGACGACGTCCGCCCCGCGTTCGCGGCCCTGCTTGACCGCGTCGAACGCGACCGCACCGGGATCGGAGCCCTCGCGCCCGCGCACGATCTCGCAGCCGGCGCGCTGCGCCCAGCCGGCGAGCTGCTCGACCGCCGCGGCGCGGAATGTGTCGCCTGCCCCGAGCACGACCTTCAGCCCGAGCTCGCGCTGCAGGTGCCACGCGAGCTTGCCGATCGTCGTGGTCTTGCCGGTGCCGTTCACGCCGACGGCCATGATCACGGTCGGCGTCGCGCGCACGTCGATGCGCCCGTCGCCGGTGCGCGCGATGTCGGCGAGCATCTCGGCGAGCCGCTTGCCGAGCGCCTCGCCGCCGACGATCTCGCCACCCGCCGCCTGCGTCTCGAGCTCGCCGACGACGCGTGCCGTCGTCGCCGCGCCGACGTCGGCCATGATCAGCGCCTCCTCGAGGCGCTCCCACGTGGCCTCGTCGACGTCCCCCTCCAGCAGCGTGGCCTGGATCTCCGCGCCGAGCGCCTCGCGCGTCTTGGACAGGTTCTGGCGCAGCTTGCGAAAGAAGCCGCGCCGGCGCTCGGGCTCACCCGGGTCGGCGGCGGCCGCAGACGCCGCGCCGTCCGGGCGGGTGGCGTTCGTGATGAAGAGGTCGTTCCAGTCGCGGGCCATGGCGATGCGCGACGATAGCGCCACGGCGGCTCGGCTCCGCGCGCGGCCGCGCACCGCGCACGCCGAGATGGACGCGGGGAGCGTCAGGCGGCGCCGGCGGCGGGAGCGGCCACGACGACCGGCTCCTCGTCGCGCGGCAGCCGCCGCGAGACGACCTTCGAGACCCCGTCGTCGCCCATCGACACGCCGTAGAGCGTGTCGGCCGCCTCCATCGTGCGCTTCTGATGCGTCACGACGATGAACTGGGCGCGGTCGGAGTAGCGGCGCAGCAGCGTCAAAAAGCGCGTGATGTTCGGGTCGTCGAGCGCGGCCTCGACCTCGTCGAGGATGTAGAACGGACATGGCCTGGCGAGGAAGACCGCGAACAGGAACGCGATCGCCGTCATCGACTTCTCGCCACCGGATAGCAGCGTCAAGCGCTTCATCGACTTGCCCGCCGGCGTGATCTCGATCTCGACCCCGAGCAGATCCTCATGCTCGCCCGTTGCGGCGGCCTCCGCCTCGGCCGCCTCGTCCGCATCGATGCCCGCGCCGGCCGCCGCCTCGGCCGCCCCCTCGCCGGCGACGCCGGTGATCCCCTGGTCGTCCTTGACGAGCCGCAGCCGACCGCGGCCGCCGGGGAACAGCTGGCTGCTGAGCTCCTCGAAGTTGCGCGCCGCGGCCTCGAACGTCTGCTCGAACGTCTCGTTGATCTGGCGGTCCGTGTCGCGGATCAGCGTGCGCAGCTCGCGCAGGGCGGTCTCGAGGTCGTTGCGCTGCGTCTCGAGCTCGGTGACGTGCTCGAGCGCGCGCTCGTACTCGTCCTTGGCGAGCGGGTTGACCGGTCCGAGCTGCTCGCGGCGCCGTTGCAGGCGCTCGATGCGGGCGTGCAGCGCGGCGGACTCCTCGGCCGCGAGCGCCTCGGTCGCGGGCTCCGCGGGCAGGCCGAGCCGTTCGGCGAGCAGCGCGAGCTCGTGGTCGGCGTCGGCGGCCTGGTCGCGCGCCTGCTGCGCGCGCACCTCACCGGTGGTGACGAGCTCGCCGCGCTCGCGCAGGCGCTGCTGGATCTCGGCCTCCTCGGTCGCGCAGGCGCGCAGGCGCGCGGCGAGCTGCTCGCCGGCCGCGCGGTCGGCCTGAAGCTCGGCCTCGAGCGCCTGCACGCGAGCGCCGATCGCACGGGCCGCGACGTCGAGCGCCTGCGCCAGGCGGTCGGCCGCCGGCACGAGCGCGGTTGTGGCGGCGAGACGGTGGCCCAGGCCCGCGACGCGCCGCACGCGGTCGGCGCGCTCGCGCTCGGCGCGCTCGGCGACGCGGCGCTCGGCCGCGAGCTCGCCCTCGATCTGGGCGCGGCGAACGGCGGCCGCGCCCTGCAGCGGCGCCTCGCGGCGCTTGGCGATCAGCCAGACGGCGCGGCGGGCCTCCTCCTCCGCCGCGGATAGCGCGCGCGCGGCGTCGCGGCGCTCGCGGTCGGCCTGCTCACGGGCGGTGTCGGAGCTCGACACGGCGTGCTCGGCCTGCTCGCAGCCCGACCGTGCCGCCTGCTCCGCCTGGACCGCCGCCTCGCTGGCGGCGATCAGCTCCTCGCGGCGGTTGCGCTCGGCGAGCACGCGCTCCTCCCCGCCCTCGGGGGCCTGGCGCAGCTCGCGGTGGCGCCCGTGCCAGACGCGCCCGTCGCGGGTCGTGGCGATGCCGTGGAAGCCGGCGGGCAGGTTGTGGATCTCCTCGACGACCCAGGCGTCCCACAGCAGGCGTCGCGCGACGGCGAGCTCGTGCGTGTCGCCGTCGATGAAGCTCGTGAGGTGGCGCGCGCCGGGCGCCGGCGGATGCGTCGACTTCGCGGGACCGGGTGCGAGGTCGCCGGTGATGAGCAACCGCCCGCCCTCGCTGCCGGCCCCGTCGAGCAGGGCATCGGCGGCGCGGACCTCGTCGACGAGACCTGCGCGCAGCAGCCCGCCGAGCGCCGCCGCGACCGCGCGCTCGTAGCCGGGATGCACGTTGAGCGCGTCGGCGAGCGAGCGCGTGCTGGCGCGCCCCTGCGTCGTGCCGGCGCGCGTGCGCAGGAACTGGTTGCAGGCCGCGAGGTCCGCGCCGACGCGGGCGGACTCGCGGCGCGCCGCCTCGAGCGCGCGATCGGCCTCGCGGCGGGCGCGGCGCGCGGTCTCGGCGGCGGCCTCGGCGGCGTTCAGCGTCTCGCGCCGCGCGTCGGCGGCGGTGCGCTGCTCCTCGACGAGCTCGGCCGCTTGGACGCTCGTCCGCTCGAGCGTCTCGAGCTCGCGCTCGAGCTCGGCCTCGTGGTCGGCGGCGAGGCGCTCGAGCTCGGCCTCGAGCGCGGCGACCCGCTCGCGTCCGGCCTCCTCGAGTGCGCTGCCCTCGGCGGCGCGCGCGTCCCCCGACCGCAGCGCCTCGAGCTCGCGGGTGCGCCGCTCGCCGCGCTCGCGCAGGTCGTCGGCCGTCGAGCGCGTGCGCTCGAGGCGCAGCTCGACGCGCTCGCCGGACGACCGCGCCGCGTAGACGCGCTTGGCGAACGCCTCGCGCTGCTCGCTGCGGGCGGCGAGTGCCTCGTCGACCTCGCGCCGGCGGCCGGCGACCTCGGCGAGCTCGGCCTGGGCCTCGTCGCGCGCCGCGCGCGCCGCGGCGGCCGCGGCGTGCGCGACAGCGAGGTCGCCGCGGCGCACGCGCGCGACATCGCGCACGAGCTCCCAGCGCGCCTCGATCGTCTGGCGCTCGAGGCGCTCGTGCAGCTCGGCCGCCTCCGCCTGGCGCTTGAGCGGGCGCAGCCGCGAGCGTGCCTCGCGCTCGACGTCGAGCGCGCGGTCGAGGTTCTCCTGCGTGCGCTCGAGCTTGAGCTGCGCGCGCCGGCGGCGCTTGCGGTGCTTGCCGAGGCCGGCGGCCTCCTCGATCAGCAGCCGGCGCTCGCGCGGCTTGGACGTGACGATCGTCTCGACGCGACCCTGCGACACGACGGAGTGCATCTCCTTGCCGAGGCCTGTGTCCGACAGGACCTCGAGCACGTCGACGAGCCGGCAGCGCGCGCCGTTGAGCCGGTACTCGCCCTCGCCGCTGCGATCGAGGCGGCGCATGATCGAGATCTCCCCCATCGGCACGTCGACCGCACCGTCGGAGTTGTCGATCACGATCTCGACCTCGGCCGCCGAGCGCGCCTGCACGCCGCGGCCGCCGCCGAAGATGACATCGCGCATCGACTGCCCGCGGACGGCGAGCGGCGACTGCTCGCCCATCGCCCATAGCACGGCGTCCGTGACGTTCGACTTGCCCGAGCCGTTGGGACCGACGACGACGGACACGCCCGGCCCGAAGTCGAGCTTCGTGCGGTCCGGGAAGGACTTGAAGCCCTTGAGCGTGAGCGACCTCAGGTGCATGGACGGGCCACCATCACGTCTGAGGCTCCCAGATCTCGTCCTCGTCCGGGGGATCGGGCGCGTCGGGATGCAACGTCTCGAGCGCGATCCGGGCGGCCTCCTGCTCTGCGTGCTTCTTCGAGCGGCCCGCGCCGCGGCCGACCGGTGCGCCGCCGACGCAGGCGATCACCTCGAACGTGCGGTCGTGGGGCGGTCCGGCCTCGACGTCGACGGCGTACTCGACGGTCTGCGCGCGGCGGGCGAGGCGCTCCTGCAACGTGGACTTGAAGTCGACCGGGTGCAGGAGCGCGTTGGAGATCTCCGGCTGAAACGCCTCAACGACCGCCGCGGCGGTGCGCTCGTAGCCGGCGTGCAGGTAACACGCGCCGATCACGGCCTCGATCACCGACGCGAGCACGCGCTCGGTCTCGACGAGCGACTCCACGCTCTGGCCGATGCCGGCGGGCGCCGAGGCGCGCAGCAGGTCGGGCACCCCGAGGCGCTCGGCGACCGCGCGGCAGGAGACGCCCGACACGCTCTGCGCGCGGATCTTCGTCAGCCGGCCCGCACCGAAGCGCTCCGCTTCCAGGCGCGGGTACAGGTGTGCGGTCAGCGCGAGGCCGAGCACCGAGTCGCCCAGGAACGCCAGCCGCGAGTAGGAGTCGCTGCGCCGCTCGGTCCACGACGCGTGCGTGAACACCTGGCGGTGAAGGCTCTCGGGGAGCTCCTGCAGCAGTGCGGTGAGCAGCTTCAGGACTCGGTGGGCTCGTGGGTGCCGGCGTGCGCCATGACGAAGTCGACCGCCTGGCCGACCGTCGTGATCTTCGCCGCCTGCTCGTCGGGCACCTTCACGCCGTAGGAGTCCTCGAGCTCCTGCACGAGCGTGTAGAGGTCCAGCGAGTCGGCCTCGAGGTCGGCGCGAAAGCTCGTCGTGTCGTCGATCCGCGCGGGATCGATCTCGAGCTCGTCGACGAGATGGGCCTGGACCAGCGCGAAGACCTCCTCCCGAGTCATGAGGCAGACACGGTAGAGCCGCTCTCGGACAGCGCGGGGCCGAGCTTGCGCAGCGCGCCGGCGCGCTCGAGCGCGTCGTGGGTGCGACCGACGACGTCGCCCGTGACACCGCGCGCCGCGAGCAGGATCGCGTGCTCGAAACCGTAGCTCGTGAAGCGGCCGTGGCCGACGACGCCGATCTTGCGCAGGCCGAGCAGGTACGCGCCGCCCGCGGTCTCGGGCGAGATCTCGTCGCGAAAGCTGCGCAGCGCGGGGCGCATGAGCGCGCCGCCCGCCCGCGCGCGCCGCGACGACGTGGCGGTCTCGCGCAGCAGCGCGATCATCTTGTCCGACACCCCCTCCATGACCTTCAGCGTGACGTTGCCGGTGAAGCCGTCCGTCACGACGACGTCCGCCTGGCCCTCGGTCAGCGCATGGCCCTCGATGTTGCCGACGAAGTTCAGCTCCTTGGTCGCCGACAGGCGAGCGTGGACGTCGAGCACGAGCTGCGTGCCGCGCGTGGACTCCTCCCCCACCGACAGCAGCGCGACGCGCGGGTTGACGACGCCGTGCACGACGCTCGCCAGCGCCGAGCCCATGAACGCGAACTGGACGAGGTGCTCGGCGCGGACCTCGGTGTTCGCCCCGACGTCGACGAGCGTGACGGGGGCGCCGGGGACGGGGACCTGTGCGGCGAGCGCCGGGCGCAGGATCCCGCGGTCGCGCTTGATGTTGAAGAGCCCGGCCGCCAGGGCGGCGCCGGTCGAGCCGCCGGAGACGAGCGCGTCGGCGTCGCCGTTGGCGACGGCCTGCGCGGCGCGCACGATCGAGGACTCCGGATGCGAGCGCGCGGAGGCCGCGGGGTTCGCGGCCTTGGCGATCGACAGCGGGGCATCGACGATCTCGATGCCGGGGCCGGCGTTGCCCATCTCGGCGGCCGGACCGAACAGCAGGACGCGGACGCCGCCCTGGCGCACCGCGAGGTTGGCGCCCTCGACGACCTCCGCGGGACCGAGGTCGGCGCCGTTGGCGTCGACCGCGATGATCGGGAGACGGCGCACCGACGCAGGCTCCTCGCCCGCCTTGGAGCGTCGCGCCCGGAACCTGTCGAGCCGTGCCGGCATCCGCCGGCGCAGCTTAGTGGTTGTGGTCGTGGTGCTCGTGCTGCGGCGCGACGACTTCCGAGCCCTTGTAGCTGCCGCAGTTCGGACAGACACGGTGCGGCCGGCGGGGCTCGTGGCACGTCGGACAGGCGTTGTACACGGGCGCGGCCATCTTGTGCTGCGCGCGGCGCTTCGCGGTCCGGCTGTGCGACTGCTTTTGCTTGGGGACGGCCATGGGCTGCGCGGAAGGGTACAGCAGGGCGTCCGTTCAGGGTCGTCGCCGGGGGTGCGGTAGGGGGAAGCTTCTCGGCCGCGCCTGAAGGACTGGCGCGTTCCCCCGCGAATCCATGCGCCATGAACGAGCTAGAGCTCGATCCCGACCTCATCATGACGCTGCGGACGCTCGAGACCCATCGCGTCGAGTTCGTCCTCGTCGGTGACGTCGCGGAGGCGATCTACAACCACGGCGGCTTCGTCTCGGGCGTGGCGATCGTGCCGGGCGGCTACGGCCGCAACGTCGAGCGCCTCATGCAGGCGCTGCACACGCTCGACGCCGAGCTCGGCATCGCCGGCCGGCCCGACCCACGCGGCCTGGACTGGCGCAGGATGGACCTGCGCGACATCGCGCCGTGCACGTTCATGACGACCTACGCCGACGTCGACGTGAACTTCCAGCCGGCGGGCACGAACGGCTACCGCGACCTCTTCCAGGATGCCCAGCGCTACGAGCTCGGGACCGGCGCGCGGCCGCACGTCGCGGCGCCCGACGATCTCGAGCGCCTCGTCCAGGGCGGCGCGCGCACCCCGGTCGCGCCGCCTCCCCGCCTCGCCGATCCGACCGAGCGTCCGCGCGCCGCGCAGCCGCCGCGGTCGGCGCTCCCAGCCGACGAGCCGGGACTTCCGCTCGAGCCGGATGTGTGGACCGAGGAGGAGTTCCGCGCGATCCGCGCGGGTCGCATCCCCTCCTGACCGGGCAGGCGACGGCTCAGCTCGCGGGTGCGCCGAGCCCGAGCTCGCGGCGGTACTTGTCGCGGTACTGGCGCTGCGCGTCGAGCACCCTGCCGACGTAGTCGCGCGTCTCGGTGAAGGGGATCGCACTGACCTGGAAGACGCGCGCCGGTGCGCCGGACGCGGCGATCCAATGGTCGACGTTGCCCTCGCCGCCGTTGTAGGCCGCGAGCGCGAGGACCTTGTTGCCGTCATAGCGGTGCAGCAGGTAGCGCAGGTAGTAGACGCCGTAGGAGATGTTGATCTGCGGCGTGGAGAGGTCGCCCTGCTCGAACGCCGTGCCGCCGGACAGGTGGGCGATGTAGCGCGCCGTCGCCGGCGTGATCTGCATGAGGCCGCGCGCGCCGGCATGCGAGGTCTGGTCGCGGAACTTCGACTCCGTGTAGATGACGGCGGCCACGAGCGAGGGATCGAGGCCCTTGGCGGCGGCCTGCTGGCGGATGATGTCCTCGTGGCGCAGCGGCAGCGCGAGCTCGCGCACCGCGTCCGGCAGTCGCGGGATCACGAAGGCGGCGAGCAGCGCGGCGAGCACGGTGAACCCGAGCAGGAGGAGGGCACGGCGGCGCCTGCGCCGGCGACGTCGCACGGCGGCGGGACGAGCTGCCCGCGTGGCGACGGGCCGGGTGGCTGGACGGGCGCTCAAGGGAGGCTCAGTCTGGCGAGCACGGCAGACAGCTGGTGCTCGAGTTGCACCACGGTAGCGTCATTGCGCACGATGTACGTCGCACGCCGGGCCTTCTCCTCCTGCGAGAGCTGGCGCGCGACCCGCTCGTCCGCGGCGGCGTGGCCGCGTGACGCCGCGCGGGCGGCGCGCACGTCCTCTGCCGCGACGACGGCGATCGTCGCGTCGTAGTCGCGCTCGAGGCCGGCCTCGAAGAGCAGCGGCGTCTCGACCACGGCCGCGACGGGCGGCGGCTCGCGGGCTACCACCTCCTCGCGCCAGGCGGCCACGCGAGCGCCGACCCGCGGCCATAGCTCGCCTTCGAGCCACGCCCGCTCCTCGGGCGTGGCGAACGCGTGCCGCGCGACCGCCGCGCGATCGACGACCCCGGCCGGCGCCACTGCCGTGCCCCAGCGTGCGACGACGGCGTCGCGCACCGCGGCGGTCGCGTAGAGCTCGTGCACGACCGCGTCGGTGCAGAGCGTCGCCGCACCGAGGCGCGCGAGCGCCGCGAGCGCGGTCGACTTCCCCGCGCCCAATCCGCCCGTCAGCCCGACGAACGGGACGCGCGCCACCAGAGCGTCAGGCCTCTTCCTCCGCGGCGTTCTCCTCGCCGGCGACGTCGGCGGCCACGACCGCTTCCGGGGCCTCGGCGACTGGCTCGGCGACCTCGACCTCGGCCTCCGGCTCTGCGTCGGCCTCGGCCGCGCCGGCCTCGGCGGCCGGCTCCTCCGCAGCGACCTCTGCCTCGCCGACCACTGCCTCGGCGACGGGCTCGCCCGCGCCGTCGTCCTCGGCCGGCGACTGGTCGGCGCCGGCGAAGACGTCCTCGCTGAGGCCCAGCTCGGGCAGGTCGTCGAGATCGCCGGCACCGGCCTCGAGCTCCTCCGGCGGCAGCGTCTTGGGCGTGAGGACCTGGCCCTCGACGCGCTTGACGCTGAGCGACAGGCGCCGGCGCTCGGAGTCGATCTCCAGGATCTTCACCTTGACGTCGTCACCGGGCGAGACGATCTCGCGCGGGTTCTCGACGTGGTGCGGTGCGAGCTCGGAGATGTGCACGAGGCCCTCGACGCCGTCGAGGATCTCGACGAACGCGCCGAACGTCACGACCTTCGTGACGGTGCCCTCGAGCTCGTCGCCGACGTTGTACGTGTCGACGACCCGCTGCCACGGATCCTCCTGCGTCTGCTTGAGGCCGAGCGAGATGCGCTGACGCTCACGGTCTATGTCGAGCACCTTCACCGCGACGGTGTCGCCGATCGAGAGGATCTCCGACGGGTGGTTGACGTGCGACCACGACAGCTCGGAGATGTGGATCAGGCCGTCGATGCCGTTGAGGTCCACGAAGGCGCCGAAGTCGACGATGTTCGAGATCTGGCCCTCGACGATGAGGCCCGGCTGCAGGCGGTCGAGGATCTCCTGGCGCTGCTCCTTGCGCTCCTCCTCGAGCACGGCGCGGCGCGACAGGACGACGTTGTTGCGCGCCCGGTTGAGCTCGATGACCTTGCACTCGATCTTCGTGCCGAGGTACTCGTCGAGGTTCGGGACGCGGCGGATGTCGACGAGCGAGGCGGGCAGGAAGCCGCGCACCCCGAGGTCGATGATGAGCCCGCCCTTGACGACCTCGATGACCGTGCCCTCGACGGGCTCGCCGGACTCGGCGGCCGCCTCGATGCGCCGCCACGCCTTCTCGAAGCGGGCGCGCTTCTTGGACATGATCAGGCGGCCGTCCTGATCTTCCTTGGTGAGGACGAGGGCGTCGACCTCCTCGCCCATCTCGACCTCGTCGTGCGGGTCGACGGCCTTGCGAATCGAAAGCTCGTTGGAGGGGATGACCCCCTCGCTCTTGTAGCCGATGTCGACGAGGACCTCGTCGTTGTCGATCCGGACGACGATGCCGGTGACGACTTCGCCCTCTTCGAACGGGCTGAACGTCGCGTCGTAGTTCGGGACGATCTGTCCGTCGATCTCGAGCAGCAGGCCGTTGGAGCCTTCGACGACCTTCGCCTCTGGTGCAGCTTCGGTGATGGTGGTCATGTGTCGAGGGAGGTTAGTGGGTCTCCCGCCAACCTTGCACCCCGAAGCACAAGCGGGCTTATCATGGCCCGCGATGCCGGTTCGAGCCACGAAGCGCGGGGACGAGCGCACCCCGCTGGGTGGCAGCTACGACGTCCTGATCTGCGGTGCGAGCTTCGCCGGCCTGACAGTCGCGCGCGAGCTCGCGGGCTCGGGCGCGCGCGTGCTGATGATCGATCGCTACGAGATCGGCGAGCGCCAGACGAGCGCGTGCGCCGCGCCGACGCAGTGGCTCGAGCACCTCGACCTCATGGGCGCGGTCCAGCAGACGTTCACCGACCTGCTGATCCACGTCCCCGGCCGCTCGCTGCGCTGGACCCTGCCGTGGACGTTCTCGACGTTCGACTACCGGCGGATCTGCGCGCTGCTGGCCGCACAGGGCGATGCCCGCTTCGAGACGGCGAAGGTCATGGGGCGCAGCGCCTTCACGGTGCACACCGACCGCGGCGACCTCTGCGCCCCGCTGATCGTCGACGGCCTCGGCTGGCGGAGGATCCTCGGCGCGGGCGCGAACGTCCAGCCGCCGAACGCGCGCCTGTCGCGCGGCCTCGAGATCCATCCGCACTCCGCCGGCGAGGACCTCGAGCTGTGGATCGACCCGAAGTACGTCAAGCGCGGCTACTCGTGGGCCTTTCCAGCCGACGGCGAGCTGCGCGTCGGCGTCGGGTCGTTCGACCCGCGCGATCACGTCAAGGAGCCCACCTTGCAGCTCGCCGCGGACGTCGGCGTGCCGGCCGAGCGCTGGCAGGGCAACTGGATCCCGCACGAGCTGCGCCCCGCGGTCGAGGACGGCGTCTTCTTCGTCGGCGACAGCGCCGGGCACTGCCTGCCGACGACCGCCGAGGGCATCCGCCCGGCGTTCTACTTCGGGATCGCGGCCGGGCGCGAGCTGCGCGACGTCATCGACGGCCGTCAGACGCGCGAACAGGCGCTCGAGCGCTACGGCGCATTCTCCGCCGAGCACCTCTGGTCCTACCGCTGGATGCTGCGCGTCCAGCACCTCGTCGGCCGCGTCACCCCCACGCGCCTGCTGCCGCTCGGCCTGCGGATGATGAACTCGCCGGCGTTCGTCCGGTGGGCGTTTACGAACTACCTCGACATCTGCCCGCCCGGCTACGCGCTCGAGCGCCTGCGCGACCCCGCGGTGCTCGCCCCCGAGCTCGCCGGCGTCGCCTGAAGCCGACCCACGCGCCGGACGCAGTTCGCGACGCGCTCGGGCGGATCTGCGCGGACGCGCTCACGCGGATCCGCGCAGGGTCTCGGCGAGCCGCACGCGCAGGGGGTCGTCGAGCCCCGTCAGGAGCACGCCGTCGTCGGAGATGCCCGCCCGCCGCAGGATGCCCGCCCCGTCGGCGGCCGTGAGCCCCTCGACGTTCGCGACCAGCTTGGCGGCGGTCATCGCGGCCGAGGTCGTCGGATCGCCCACGAGGCGCTGCTCCAGCGCGGCAGCGGCGGTCTGCAGCGCGATCGCGGGTGTCGGCGCGGTGCGCATCGCGTAGCCCAGCCCGATCTCGACGGCCTTCGCCAGCCGGCCGTCGGCGGGGCCGACACGCGCCTGCCGCGTGCGCGGTTCGGCCTTCGTCCGCGGGGGCCGATGCGACCGGCGCTGTCTCACGTCGCGCGTCACGACCGGCGCGGGCGGGGCGTACGGGCGCTTGGGCGCCAGGCCGGCCTCGGAGGCAAACCGGCTCGGAGCGCTCTCGGTCGCGCACACGACCAACCGCTCGCGCGCTCGCGTGAACGCGACGTAGGCGAGGCGTCGCTCGGCCTCGAGGCCCTCCCCGGCCGCGGTCTGCTCGGCGGTGGCCTGGAGCGCGAGTCCGTGCGGCAGCTGGCCCTCGTCGCACCCGAAGACCCAGACCTCCGGCCACTCGCGTCCCTTCGCGCCGTGGATCGTCGAGAGCTCGATGCCGCGCTCGTCGTCGCGGATGTCGCGCAGCGCGTGGGCGCGCGCGTCGAGCAGCGCGCTGAGCTGCGACACGGTCCTGTCCCGGGCCTCCGCCGCGATCTGATCGAGGATCTCGAGCTCGACCTGCTCGGCGTCGCCGAAGGTCCGCTCGTACGCGGCGAAGTAGGCGTCGAGGCCGCCCGCGGCGCGCAGGTGGGAGACGAAGCGATCGGCCTGGGCGATGCCGGCGAGCACGTCGAGCACCTGCCCGGCGTCCTGGAGCCTGGCGCGCCCGCGGGCGTCGGTGGCGAGGCCGGCGAACGCCGCGGCGAAGGTGCGCCCGGCGCACAGGCGCGCCGCCACCTCGTCCTCGCAGTCGAGCGGCAGCCCGCGGCCCGGCGCACGACACACGATCGCGACGTCCTCCGGGCGGGCCGAGCCGAGGTCGGCCATGAGACGCAGATAGGCCTCCAGCGCCCGCCGCGACCCGCTCGGCTCGAAGACCGCCCGCGGCGCGCTGATGCGCACCTGCGGCGCGATGCACGCGAGCGCGACCGTCGTCAGCAGGTTCGTGGTGCGCGCCAGCACGACCACATCGCCGCGGCGACGCCCTGCGAGCGCTCGCGCAATGCGTCCCGCGCCGGCCCGGTGGTCGACGTCCTCGCGCAGCTCGAGCGCTCGCGTCCCGCCGTCGGCGCGGCCGGGCGCCGACTCGATCGGCTTCGGGAAGCGCACGACGTTGCGTTCGACGAGCCGTCGCGACGCGCTCACGACCTCGGGTGGGCAGCGGTAGTTGTGCGCGAGCGAGATGCGCTGCAGGCCGGGGTAGGCGAGGTCGAGGTCGATCATGCGGCGCACGCTCGCGCGCCGCCAGCCGTACAGCGTCTGGTCCTCGTCGCCGACGCAGAAGTAGCCGTCCTGCGGGGCGGCGAGGATCCGGACGAGCAGCTCCTGCGCCGGCTCGACGTCCTGGTACTCGTCCACGAGCACCTGCGCGAAGCGAGCCTGCCAGCGGGCGCGCAACGCGCCGTCGTCGCGCAGCGCGCGGACGGCGAGCATGACGTGGTCGTCGAAGTCGATCGCGCCCGACGCGCGCTGCATCTCCTCGTAGAGCTCGTAGATGCGGGCCAGCACCGCGCCGTTCTCGAGCCTCGCGACGTGCGCGCGGTACTCGGCTGCCGTCGCGAGCAACCCGAGCTTGGCGTCGCTGACGGCGGCGCGGGCCTGGATCGGCTCGATCCACGTGCCCTCGTCCCGGGCGGCCAGCGCACACAGTCGCTTCCACTGGTTCAGGGTCGGCGACCGCGTGGCGGCGCCGTCGACGACGCCCTCCTCCACGAGCAGCCACAGCCCGAGGCCATGGAAGGTGCGCGCGCGCACCCCTCCGACGCCCGCGAGCTCGAGCCGCTGTTGCAGCTCCGTCGCCGCCGCCTTGTTGAACGTCGCGCAGAGGATCTGCCCGGGTGCCACGCCGCGCCGGTGCAGCTCGCGGACGCGCTCCACGAGGACGGTCGTCTTGCCGCTCCCGGCGGGTGCGATGACCTGGACCACGCCGTCGTGCGCCGCGACCGCCCGGCGCTGCTCGACGTCCAGGTCCTCGCGAGGCGAGCCGCAGGCGCGTGGTGCCGGCGGCTCGCCGCGGCCGACGAACAGGCGCATCGCGGTGGCGAGCGCGCGCTCGAGGGTGTACGCATACCCGAAGCCGGGATCCACGAAGTCCTCCTCAACCAGCGTCCGCAGGCGCTGCTCGCTCTGCACGAGCAGCCGGATCCCGGACGTCGACGCCGGCTCGAGGACGTGGCCGTGCAGCACGCGGAGCTCGGGCAGCGTCGTCAGGCGGACCCCGACGACGGCCATCCGCGGCGTCGCGACGAGCCGGTGCAGCCAGGCCTGCGCTGGGTTGGCGAGCGACGTGCGAGGCGCTCGCGCGCCGGATCCCGTGTCGCGAGCGCCACGCAGCAGCTCGTCGAACGCGACCACCGCCCAGCCGGCGTCCGCGAGTGCGCCGCGGTCCGCGGATGCCACCCAGTCCAACGCGCGCTCGCCCACGTTCGGACCGTACCCCCTGTGCGTGCGGCGCCTTCTCGCCGGCTCTTCGGAGCCTCGCGCGCCGGCGCCCGTCCCGCTACAGCGCGACGATCGACATGGGCGAGCTCGCGTGCTCGGCCAGCGCGCGCAGGTGAACCGGATCCGTCGTGAGCACGACCGGCCCGGAGAGCCGGCCGGCGTGCGCGACGACGACGGCGTCCACCGCGGAGATCGCTCCGGCGAGACCGGCCGCGGTGCGCAGGCGGGCCGCCTCGCGCGCGTGCTCCTCGTCGATCTCGCGCACCTGGCAGAGACGCAGGAGGCGGTTGGCGTGGAAGTCTCGGCGGTGGTCTCCGGTGAGCGCCTCGGCCAGGACCACGGCCGGCACCTGTGCCGGCCACAGCCCGCGCCGGCCCAGCTCCTGAAGGCGCGCGCGCTGCTGCGCGAGCGCGGTCAGCGCGCCGGAGTCGAGCACGAGCGTCACGCGGCGGGGCGTGTCCGGCGCGGCGCCTGCCGCACCCCGTCCGCGAACGCGCGGTCGGCCCACGCGCGCGCGGCGGCCTGGTCATCGAGCGAGACCGGTCCGAGCTCGTTCTCGAGCTCCTGCAGATAGCCGTCGAGCGCGGCGATCTTCGCGCGCCGGTCGAGCTCCTCTGCGAGGGCCGCGGCGGCGACGCGCGACACGTTCAGTCGCGCGGTTCGTGCCGCGTCGATCAGCTCGTCGGGCACCGTGATGTTGACGCGAGCCATGCGCATACCATACACATAGCGCGCGGCTGCCGGCGGGGCTGGCGGCGGGCTAGCGTGTGGTCGCGCGGCTCGACTTGGCGTGCGCGGGCTTCTTGGGCGCCGGCTTGGCCGCGGAGCGCAGCATCGTCGAGCCGGGTGCGAGCGCCTGCAGGAAGGGCATGCCGTTCGGCGTGCCCATGCCGGTGGCGTCGTCGAAGCCGGGCCGATCGTGGAGGGTGAGCGGCTCGTCGAAGTCGCGCAGCAGCGTGGTGATGCCGCCGGACGTGTCCGTCGAGTTGACGTAGTTGCGGCGCACGACCGCGTTCTTCGCGGTCGTCGCGGTGAGGTCGGTGACGATCGAGGGGTCGTGCTTGTAGGCGGCGTACAGCGCCGGGTTGACGAAGCCGTGCGGGTGGCCGGCGGCCTGGTCGGCGAGCGCCATCAGGCCGGCGAACAGCGGCGAGCTGAGGCTCGTCCCGCCGATGCGGAACTCGGCGTAGTGCACGTCGTCGGTCGGCAGCTGCTGGCCGAGGAGGTTCTTGTACGCCGTGAAGTCCTGCGTGTCGCCGACGATCATGCCCGTGTTCGGATCGCCGAGCATCGAGATGTCCGGCTCGACGCGGCCGGGCACCTGCGGCGTGATCGGGCTGGACTGCAGCGGGACGATCGAGGTCTGGGTCGCGCCCAGCTCGGCGGGCTTGCCCGACCAGTGGTTCGCGAGGTCGTCCGGGACGACGCCCTTCTGGTAGTCCGGCTCGGCGTAGGCCTGGCTCGTGCCGCCGCCGCCGCCGGCGTAGAAGTCGCCGGGGGGCGTCGGGGCCCACGCGCCGTTGACGAGCGTCGAGGTGAAGTTGCCCCAGTAGGTCTGCCACATGGCCTTGCCGTCGGCGCCGATCGCGATGCTCGTGCCGCCGACGGCGGTCGCGAGCGGGTTGTTCGCCGACGCGTCGGTCTCGCGATCGCCGGGTCCGTTGGGATCGCGGGTCTCGTCGCCCTGGTCGCCGCTGGAGAAGTAGAAGCCGATGCCCTCGGCGGCGGCCTGCTGCAGGACCGCGTCTTCCATCGGGTCCTGCGAGTCGACCGCCGAGCCGTAGGAGTTCGACACGATCTGCGCCCGCTTGTGGTCGACGACGTCGTTCTGGGCGATCAGCAGGCTGATGTCCAGCAGCGAGTCCGATGCCTCGTAGACGATCGCCGCGCCCGGCGCGAGCGCGTGGACGGCCTCGAGGTCGAGCGTCTCCTCCTCGCTGGCGCCGTCGGGATCGACGAGGCCGGTGACGAGCCCACCGACCGAGCCGACGAGGGGGACCTTCGAGAGCGCATCCGGCAGCGACGGCAGGCTCGGGACCGCCGTCGCGTACGGGTCGGCGACGCGCGTCAGGCTGACCGGCGGCAGGCCGTGGCGCGCGGAGTACGTGTCGGTGTCCTGCTTGGCGCGCGGCGAGTCGAACGGATCGATGATCGCGACCTTGACGCCGCGGCCGTCGACGCCCGCGGCGTACGCGGGGTTGAGTCCGTAGGCGGACTGCAGCTGGGTCGGGGTGTAGCCGCAGGGCGCGACCGGGAAGGGACCCTGGCCGAACGCGCCGGGCGTGTCGCTCGCCGTGATCTCGCCGAAGAACGACGAGCACGGGCCCGAGGTCTGGTAGGCCGGCGGGGCGAGCAGCGACTGCGCCTTGACGACGTCGCCTCCGTCCAGGCCGCGCACGCCGGAGACGATCCGCGACAGCGCCGCGGGGACGCGGGCGCGCCGTAGCGGCGCGTTGACGATCGCGCCGAGCGTGTCGCGCACGCGACCGATCGTGAGGTCGAACGCGTGCTGTGCCTGCGAGACCGTGCCGGACACCGCGACGAAGCGGTGGTTCGCCGGGATCGCGGTGACCTTCAGGCCGCTCGAGCGCAGCCACGCCGCGACGGCGTTCGCGTCGTCCTTCGTCGGCGCGAAGCGCCTACGGAACTGCGCCGGGCTGAGGTAGTGGCCGTAGCGCTTGTCTGCCGGGTTCGTGACGTGCGCGATCAGGGTGCGCAGGCCGGCTGCGTCGCGCGGCTGCAGCGACACGAGCGCACTGACGGTCGCGTCGGTGGGCGCGGGCCCGAGCAGCTGGTGCACGTGCTT
This sequence comes from Solirubrobacteraceae bacterium, assembly GCA_036491075.1. GTDB lineage: Bacteria > Actinomycetota > Thermoleophilia > Solirubrobacterales > Solirubrobacteraceae > CADCVQ01. Next base: position 4,212 of record DASXCR010000097.1, on the reverse strand, counting down.
CAGCGAGGGGGCGAGCGTCTGCACGAGCCGTGCGCGCAGCGAGGTCGCCGACGCGGGGGCTGCCGCGACGCCCACCACGACCAGGCATGCGGCCGCGCAGAGCACGATTCTCCCGTGCAGCCATCCCTTGCCAACGACGTATCGATCCATCGGCCGCACATTCTGGTGCCTCGGCGCGAGATGTGCGTCACCGCCCGTCGATCTTGGCGCGCCAGGCGGCGCATCGGCGGCCTCCGCGCGGCGTGCGACCGTGCTCGGCTCAGAGCGTCAGGGGCAGCGCGGCGCGGCCGCGAGCATGCGCCTCAGCACGGCCGCGTGCATCGCGGCGCGGTCGACGATGAACGCGTCGGGCTGGTCGGCGGGGACGCGTCGGTGCGCGAGGAACGCGACCAGCGGCGGCCCGTCGTAGACGGCGCCCGGCGGGCAGCGCTCGGCGGCCACGACGAGCCGGCGCATCTGGGCGCTCGTGCGCAGCACCTTCCAGCCCGGCGTGGCCGACAGCGGCCGGTGAAACGGGCGCGGGTCCGTCGGGTGCAGCAGCAGCGAGGCCGACTGGGCGAGCGCGAGCAGGCCGAGCGCGGTCGCCGACAGCGCCACGCGCTTGCGAAGGCCCGGGACGCGCAGCGCCCACACCACGCCTGCGACCGACAGCGTCGCGAGCAGCGGCTCGACCGGGACGATGACGTTCAGGCCGGTGCCGGGCTTGACGATCGTCAGCACCGTCACGAGCAGGCCGACGGCCGCGGCGCCCAGCGTGCGCACGAGCGGCCGCTCGGCGCCGTCGCCGCGCCAGAGCACGGCGACGGCGGCGAACACGACGATCGGCAGCAGGTTCCACGCGGCCTGTGCGAACGCACCGGCCTGCAGCTCGAGGCCGTGCCCGGCCTGCGCCTGCGCGGTGAGGACGTCTGACCACAGGTGCGTGCCGAAGATCGCGGTGAAGGCGAGCGCCTGCGCCACGAGCGTGGCTGCCGCCCAGCGCGCCGCCGTCCCCCGCCGCGGCGATACCGCGATCAGCAGCAGCGCCGGCAACGCGAACGGCAGCTTCGCGAACACCGCGATCGCCGCCAGCACGCCGGCCCAGCGCGCCGTCGCCGGGCGCGACGCGAGCAGCGCGGCGCCGAGCAGCAGCGGTGCCCCGAGCTGCTCGGGCAGCAGCAGCCCGTGCTGATGGGTCGCCCACGGCGTGACGACCACGAGGCCGGCGGTCACGATCGCGGCGACCCGCCGCGACGTCAGCCGCCAGACTGCCTCCGCGGCCAGCAGTCCCGTCAGCACCTGCAACAGGCCGCACGCGAGCCGCAGCGCGTCGAGCGAGTCGCGGATCGCGAGCACGCCCGCGCCGAACAGGTACGTCCACGGCGGCTGCGACGCGACGAGCCCGCCGTAGAGGTGGTGGCCGTGCAGCACCAGCCGCGCCGACAGCGCGTAGACGCCCTCGCTCGGTCCCCAATCCGCGTGACCGCGGACGACCTGCAGGAAGACGGACAGCGCGAGCGCCAGCAGACCCGCCGCGCAGCGGTCGCGGCGGGTCATCTCGTGGCGGGCGCCCGGCTCACTTCGCCTGCATCCACGTCGGGCCGACGCCGACGTCGACCGCGAGCGGCGGGTCGTGGTCCCAGACGCCGCACATCTCGCGGCGGATCAGCTCTCGCACCGCGTCGACCTCGTCCACCGGGCCCTCGAACAGCAGCTCGTCGTGGACGGTCAGGATCAGCCGCACCGGCGAGTCGCCGAGCGCCGCCGCGACGTTGACGATCGCGAGCTTCATGACGTCGGCCGCGGTGCCCTGGATGACCGTGTTGACCGCCAGCCGCTCCCCCAGCGTGCGCACCTGCCAGTTGCGCGCCTTGAGCTCCGGGATCTGGCGCCGCCGGCCCCACAGCGTCGTGACGTGCCCGTCGGCGGTCGCCTGCGCGATGGTCTCCTCGATGAACGCGCGCACGCGCGGGAAGCGTTCGAGGTACGTGTCGATGATCTCCTTGGCCTCGGCGCGCGGGATCCCGAGGCGGTCCGCCAGGCCGAAGTCCGACAGGCCGTAGACGATCCCGTAGTTGACCATCTTCGCCTTCGAGCGCTGGCCGAGCGTGAGCTGCGACGGGTCGGTCGCGAAGACCTTCGACGCGGTCGCGGTGTGGACGTCCTCGCCGCGCACGAAGATCTCCTTGAGCACCGGCTCGTCGGCGATGTGCGCGAGCACGCGCAGCTCGATCTGCGAGTAGTCGGCGCTCAGCAGGACGTTGCCGTTCGCCGCCTCGAAGCAGCCGCGGACCTCGCGCCCGAGGTCGGTGCGGATCGGGACGTTCTGCATGTTCGGGTCCGTCGAGGCGAGCCGGCCGGTGGTCGCCGCGGCCTGCAGGAAGGTCGTGTGGATGCGCGATTCGGGGTCGGCGCGCGCGAGCTGCGGCAGCACGGAGAAGTACGTCTTGTCGAGCTGGTTGAGCTCGCGCCAGCGCTCGATCAGCGGAATGATCTCGTGTTCGTCGCGGATCGCCTGCAGCACGCGCGCGTCCGTCGAGAAGCCGGTCTTGCCGCGCCGCTTCTTGGACAGGTTGAGCTTGTTGAACAGGATCTCGCCGAGCTGCTGCGGCGAGCCGATCACGAACTCCGTCTCCGCCAGCCGCCAGACCTCGAGCTCGAGGTCGTGGACCTCGTCGCGCACGCGCGTGGTGATGTCGCGCATGCGATCGGTGTTCAGGCGCACGCCGGCCACCTCCATCGCGCGCAGGACCGGCACGAGCGGCAGCTCGATCTCCTCCATGACGACGGTCAGCTCGCGCCCGACGATCTGCTCGCGCTGCCAGACGGCGAGCTCGCGCACGAGCAGCGCCTCTGCGGCGGCCTCGTCCTCGATCGCCGTCGACGCCGCGAGGCCTCTCTCCTCCAACAGCTCCCGCAGCGGATAGCCGCGGCGCGCGGGCTCGAGGATGTACGCGCCGATCAGCGTGTCGTGGACGAGGTTGGCGGGCACGACGCCGAGCGCCTTCGCGTCGTGCGCGACGACGGCCCGGTCGCTCGCCGCGGCGACGAGCTGCGTCGGGTCGTCGAGCGTGCCGGTCAGGATCTCGGTCGCGGTCGCGACGGCGAAGCGCCACGTCGGATCGACCGCGAGCAGCTCGCCCTCGGCGATCTCGGGCGCCCGCACGGCGAGCACGAGCTCGTCGCCGCGCAGGCCCGCGACATCGGCGAGCGAGCCGGCCCGGACGGGCGCGGTGAGCGTCGTCTCGGCCTCGGGCGCGGGCGCGGCCTCCTCGGCGCCGAGGAACTCCTCGAGGCGGCGCAGCGGATCGCGCAGCTCGAACTCGCGGAAGACCTCGCGCAGCTTCGAGCGATCGGGGGCGCGACCAGCCTCGACGGCGACGTCGAGATCGACGGGCAGGTCGCGGCGCATCGTCGCGAGCACCTTCGAGACGCGGGCGTCGTCGGCGTGGTTGACGAGGTTCTCCTTGCGTTTGGCGCCGGAGATCTGGTCGATCGCGCCGAGCACGCCCTCGAGGTCGCCGTGGGCCTGCAGCAGCGTGGCGGCCGTCTTGTCGCCGATGCCCGGGACGCCCGGGATGTTGTCGCTCGTGTCGCCCTTGAGGCCATAGAAGTCGGGGATCAGCTCGGGCTCGATCCCGTAGCGATCGATCACCGCGCGATGGTCGTAGAGCTTCGTCTCGGTGATGCCGCGCGAGGTCGCCATCACCTTCACGATGCCCTCCGGGTCGATCAGCTGGAACGCGTCGCGATCGCCGGTCACGATCACGACGGGGATCTTCTGCTCGCGGGCGCGCTCGGCGAGCGTCGCGATGACGTCGTCGGCCTCGAAGCCCTCGAGCGAGACGTTCGTGTAGCCGAACGCCTCGACGAGCGGCGAGAAGTGCGGCCACTGCTGCTTGAGCAGGTCCGGCCGCGAGCTGCGCGTGCCCTTGTAGGCGGGATAGACCTCCTTGCGACCGCTCGACCCCGCGTCCCAGACGACGACGGTCGGCTTCGTGCCGTGCTCGGTGAGGATCTTCACGAGCATCGACGCGAAGCCGAAGATCGCGTTCGTCGGAAAGCCGGTGGAGGTCGCGATCGACTCCGGCAGCGCGAAGAACGCTCGGTACACGAGCGAGTTGCCGTCGATGAGGAAGAGCTCTTCGGGGCGGTCCGCCATCGGCTGGCCACTCTACGCGGCGCGCCTCGGCGGGTCGGGTACGGCGGCGAGCCGGCCGTCGATCAGTCTGG
>DASXCR010000096.1:0-4601 GCA_036491075.1 Solirubrobacteraceae bacterium | reverse complement strand
GCGCGCGATCGCGGTCGTGCTGACCGACGGGCGCGTCGCCGATCCCGGCGGTGCGATCCCGCGCGCGGCGGCGCGGCTCGGCGGCGTCGCCGACGTCGTCCACGTCGTCGACACCGAGGACGGTCCGGTGCGGCTCGGCCTGGCGGGCGCGCTGGCGCAGGCCGCCGGCGGCCACGTCCACCGGCTCGCCGCCGCACCCACTTCGACCAGGAGAGCCGCATGACCGAGTCCTCTGCCAGCGCACCCTCCGAGGGCGCGCCGCCTGCCCGGGCCGCCGACGCCGGCGCGACCGAGTCCTCTGTCGGCGCACCGTCCGAGGGCGCGCCGCCTGCCCGGGCCGCCGATGCCGGCGCGTCCGAGTCCGCCCCCGCTACGCCCCCGCCCGGCTCCCCGCTCGCCCGCCACGGCGCGGCCGGCGTCGACGTCCCGCACCGTCCCGGCGACAAGGGCAGCGCCGAGCCCAAGCGCCGCAAGCGCCGCGACAAGCCGCTGCTGATCGTGGTCACGGGGCACGGCAAGGGCAAGAGCACGTCGGCGTTCGGGATGCTGCTGCGCTCGTGGGCGCGCGGCTACCGCTGCGGCGTGTTCCAGTTCGTCAAGTCGGGCAAGTGGAAGGTCGGCGAGGCGAAGGCGGCGGCCGCGCTCGGCGGCATCGACTGGGAGAAGATGGGCGACGGCTGGTCGTGGCTGTCGCGCGACCTCGTCGAGTCGGCCGACCTCGCGCGCGAGGGCTGGGCGGAGGTCAGGCGCGCGATCGCCGACGAGCGCTACGAGTTCCTGCTGCTCGACGAGATCACGTACCCGATCAAGTGGGGCTGGATCGCGGTCGACGACGTCGTCGCGACCCTGCGCGACCGGCCCGGCTTCCAGCACGTCGTCATCACCGGCCGCGACGCCGCCCCCGAGCTGCTCGAGCTCGCCGATCTCGTGTCCGAGGTCGTCAAGGTCAAGCACCCGATGGACGCGGGGATCCGCGCGCAGCAGGGGATCGAGTGGTAGCCGTCGCCGGCGCTGCGTCGTTCGCGCGCCGATGATCGCTCGGATCGTCGTCGCCGGGACGAGCTCCGGCGCGGGCAAGACGACCGTCGCCTGCGGGCTGATCGGCGCCCTGCGCGCGCGAGGGCTGCGCGTGCAGGGCTTCAAGGTCGGCCCGGACTACATCGATCCGAGCTATCACGCGCTCGCCTCGGGCCGTCCGGGGCGCAATCTCGACGCGTTCCTCAGCGGTCCCGAGCTGATCGCGCCGCTCGTGCGCCACGGCTCGCGGGGCGCGGACATCGCGGTGATCGAAGGCGTCATGGGCCTCTTCGACGGCGCCTCCGGCCGCGGCGAGCTCGCCTCCACCGCACACGTCGCAAAGCTGCTCGACGCCCCGGTCGTGCTCGTCGTCGACGGGTCGGCGATGGCGCGCTCCGCGGCGGCGATCGTCCACGGCTTCGCGACCTTCGACCCCGAGCTGCGCATCGCGGGCTTGATCTTCAACCGCGTCGGCTCCGAGCACCACGAGGCTCTCCTGCGCGAGGCGGTCGCGCCCCTGGGCATCCCGGTCCTCGGCGCGCTGCGCCGCGACGAGCGCGTCGTCGCGCCCGAGCGCCATCTCGGGCTCGTGCCCGCGGGCGAGCGCGAGCAGCGCACGCGGGTCGCGCTCGACACGCTCGCGGGAGCGGTCGCCCGCTACGTCGACGTGCCCGCGATCAAGCGGCTGGCGCGTGCCGCGGCCGGCGGCGACGCTGGGAGTGGCGGCGCGGCATGGAGCCCCGAGCCCTCCGCCGCCGCGCTGCGATCGGCAGTCGCCGCCGATCGGCCTGCCGCCGAGGAGTCGCCCGCCGCCGGGGCACGCATCGCGATCGCGCGCGGACCCGCGTTCTCGTTTCACTACGAGGAGAACCTCGAGCTGCTCGCCGCCGCCGGCGCCGAGCTCGCCGCGTTCGACCCGCTGTGCGACGAGCGGCTGCCCGCGGACTGCGGCGCGCTGATCCTCGCGGGCGGCTTCCCGGAGGTCTTCGGAGCCGAGCTGTCGGCGAACGCGTCGTTGCGCGCCGAGGTGGCCGCGTTCGTCGCGGCCGGCAGGCCGGTGCTCGCCGAGTGCGGGGGGCTGCTGTATCTCTGCGACGAGCTCGACGGCCACGAGATGTGCGGCGCGATCGGCGCGCGCGCGACGATGACCGGCCGCCTCTCGCTTGGCTACCGCGCGGCCACCGCGATGACGGCGACGCCGTGGCTGCGCGCCGGCGAGCGCGTGCGCGGCCACGAGTTCCACTACTCGCAGCTGCAGCAGACTGGCACCGCCGGGCCCGCCGCGTGGACGCTCTCCGCCCGCGGCACGACCCGACCGGAGGGGGTCGCCGCCGGCGGGCTGCAGGCCAGCTACCTCCACGTCCACTGGGCCGCGCACCCCCACGTCGCCCTGCGGTTCGCCCGCGCCGCGCGCGACGCGCATCCCGCGGCGGCGTGACCCCGCGGCTGCCGAGCTCGGGTCGTGTCGCGAATACCCCTCCATACGGGGATCTCGCGACACGACCACGGGGCGGGCGCGCGCTCGGCCGATGCGGGTGTCCCGTGCCGCGGCGCGGGTGGGCGGCGACCGTGGGTCGCGGCGCATGACGCTGACGGTCGTCATCGGTGGCACCCGGTCGGGCAAGAGCGCGCGTGCCGAGTGGCTCGCGCTCGAGACCGGCCTGCCGGTGCGCTACGTCGCCACTGCGGACGCCGCCGACCCGGCGATGGCGACCAGGATCGCCGCGCACGTGGCGAGCCGGCCGGCGTCGTGGACGACGGTGCAGGCGAGTCCCACGCTCGCGGAGGCGTTCGGCGAGGGCGAGGGCACATGCGTCCTGCTCGACGGGCTCGGCCCGTGGATCGCGACGGCGCTGCATGTGGCGGGCGTCTTCGACGCGCCCGGCGACGACGATGTCCTCGCGCGCGTGCGCGAGGACGTGCTGGGCCACGTCGACCGCGCGGCGCACGCCGCGCTGCGCGCGGGCGCGACGATCGTCGTCGCCGAGCAGGCCGGCGCGGGCCTGCTGCCGCCCGACCCCGGCGCGCGCGCCTGGCTCGACCTGCTCGGCGAGGCGACGCAGCGCTTCGCAGCGCGCGCCGCGCACGTGGAGCTCGTCGTCGCGGGTCGCAGCGTCGCGCTCGGCGCGCCCGCGGGCAGCGCCGCCGCGAGCGAGGACGGCGGTTGCCCCGAGCCAAGAGCCGCGCCAGAAAGGCGCACCGCCACCGCGTGCCACGACCGGCCGGACGACCTCGCCGGCCTGCGCCACCACGGCGACCGCGACGTCCGGCCGGGCGACGCCGACCACGCCGTCAACGTCGTCGCCGGCGGCCCGCCGCGGTGGCTGCGCGAGGCGCTTGGCGCAGCCCTCGACGTGGACGTCGGCTCCTACCCGGACGACACGGGGGCCAGCGAGGCCATCGCGACCCTGCACGGCCGCGAGCCCGCCGAGATCGTCGCCACGAACGGCGCCGCCGAGGCGCTGTGGCTGCTACCCGCCGCGCTGCGCCCGCGCCTCGCCGCCTGCGTGCACCCCGGCTTCACGGAGTCCGAGGCCGCCCTGCGCGCGCACGGGATCCCGGTCGTGCGGGTCCAGCGCGACCCGGACCGCGGCTTTGCGCTCGATCCGAGCGACGTCCCGGACGCGGCCGACCTCGTCATCGTCGGCAACCCCGCGTCGCCGAGCGGCACGCTCGACCCGGCCCACGCGCTGCTCGCGCTGCGCCGTCCCGGCCGCGTCGTCGTCGTCGACGAGGCGTTCATGGATCTCGTCCCCGGCGAGCCGGGCTCGCTCGTGCGCGAGCGCCTGGACGACGTCGTCGTCGTTCGCAGCCTGACGAAGTCGCTCGCGATCCCCGGCCTGCGGGCGGGATACGCCGTCACGGCAACGCCATGTGCCGAGCGCCTGCGCGCCGTCCGCCCGCCGTGGTCGGCGAACGCGCTCGCGCTCGCCGCGCTGACGGCCACGGCACGTCACCCCGAGGCGCTTGCCGCGATCGCCGCGCGAGTCGTGAGCGAGCGCGACGACCTCGCCCGGCGCCTGCGAGCCGTCGCCGGCCTGCGGACCTGGCCGAGCGCGACGAACTTCTGCCTCGTCGAGGTCGCCGACGGTGCGGCGCTCGTCGCCGCCCTGCGCGCGCGGGACATCGCGGTCCGTCCGGCGGCCTCGTTTCCGGGCCTCGACGCGCGGCACGTCCGCCTCACCGCGCGCGATCCTCGATCCAACGCGCGGCTCGTCGCGGCGATCGAGGACGCGCTTGCGACCTGACGCGCGGCGGTGGTCGCAGAGGGGGGCGAACTCCCGGTCCTCGCGGGCTGTGGCAGGTGGACGTCACGCCGCCGACACGAGCGGGACGGAGGTACGATGACCGCGATGCCCGGCTTCGCGCTCGCGCTGGACGACCTCTTCGCCGAGCTTCCGCGGTAGCGACCCGCGTGGGCGCAGCGCCACGCATCGCCGTCGTCGGCATCGGCGCCGACGGCTGGGCCGGCCTCGGCGAGGCCGCGCGCGCCGCGATCCGCGCGGCCGGCGAGATCCTCGGCGCGCGGCGCCAGCTCGACCTGCTGCCGGCCGACGTGCGCGACCACGCGACCCTACGCGCCT
>DASXCR010000095.1:0-3365 GCA_036491075.1 Solirubrobacteraceae bacterium | reverse complement strand
TGGGCAGCGAGCTCGCGGATGGGCGCGCCGAGGGCGTTCTCAGCAGTCGCGCTCGATGCGAAAACGCCGCAGGCGCAGGGAGTTCGAGACGACGAAGACGCTCGACAGCGCCATCGCGCCGCCCGCGATCATCGGGTTGAGTAGGCCGGCGGCCGCGAGCGGGATGCCGGCGAGGTTGTAGCCGAACGCCCACGCGAGGTTGCCCTTGATCGTGCGCAGCGTGCGGCGCGACAGGCGCAGCGCGTCGGCCGCGGCGCGCAGATCGCCGGAGACGAGCGTCAGGTCCGACGCCTCGATCGCGACGTCGGCGCCCGTCCCGATCGCCATCCCGAGGTCGGCTTGCGCGAGCGCGGGGGCGTCGTTGACGCCGTCGCCGACCATCGCCACCACGCGGCCCTCGCGCTGCAGACGGCGCACGACGGCGGCCTTGTCGCCGGGCAGGACCCCCGCGATGACCTCCTCGATGCCGACGCGCGCCGCGACCGCGCGCGCGGTCGCCTCGTTGTCGCCGGTCAGCAGCACGGGGCGCAGGCCGAGGTCGCGCAGGCGCCGAATCGCCTCCGGCGAGCAGGGCTTGGCCTGGTCGGCGACCACGAACAGCGCGCGCGGCGAGCCGTCCCAGCCGCCGACGATCGCCGTCAGGCCCTCGGATTCGGCCGCGGCCCGCGCGCGCTCGAGCTCGGGCGGCAGCGGGTGCGGCTCGTCCGCGCCCACCACCAGCGCCGGCCGCCCGGCGACGACCGCGTGACCGCCGACCATGCCCTCCACGCCGAGGCCCTCGTAGCTGGCGAAGTCGGCCACGGCCGCCAGCTCGCCGCCGCCGCGCTTGCGCGCCGCGCTCGCGATCGCGCGCGCCACCGGGTGCTCGGACGCATGCTCCAGCGCGCCGACGAGGGCCAGCGCGCGCGCTTCGTCGACGCCGTCCGCCGCGACCACCTGGCGCAGCGACATCCGCCCCTTCGTCACCGTGCCCGTCTTGTCGAGCACGATCGTGTCGACGAGGCGCGTGGACTCGAGGATCTCCGGCCCCTTGATCAGCAGCCCGAGCTGCGCGCCGCGTCCGGTCCCGACGAGCAGCGCCGTCGGCGTTGCGAGGCCGAGCGCGCACGGGCACGCGATGATCAGCACCGAGACGGCCGCCGCGAACGCGACGCCGGTCTCGCCGCGGCCGATCCAGAAGCCGAGCGTCCCGATCGCGATCGCGATCACGACCGGCACGAAGATCGCCGACACCCGGTCGGCGAGGCGCTGCACCGGTGCCTTGCCGGACTGCGCGCGCGTCACGAGCCGCCCGATCTGGGCGAGCGCCGTGTCGGCGCCGACGCGCGTGGCCTGCACGACGAGGCGCCCGCCGACGTTGACCGTCGCGCCCGTCACCGCGTCGCCGGGGCCGACCTCGACCGGCACGCTCTCGCCCGTCAGCAGCGAGCGGTCGACGGCCGAGACGCCCTCGATGACCTCGCCGTCGGCGGCGATCTTCTCGCCCGGCCGCACGACGAAGCGATCGCCGGCGCGCAGCTGGTCGACCGGCACGCGCCGCTCGGAGCCGTCGGAACCAAGCATCGCCGCGTCCTTGGCGCCGAGCGCGATCAGCGCCCGCAGCGCGTCGCCGGCGCGTCGCTTGGCACGCGCCTCGAACGTGCGCCCGGCCAGCAGGAACGTGATCACGACGCCGACGATCTCGAAGTAGATGCCGCTGCTCGTGGCGCCGCGCTCGGGCACGAGGCTCAGCGCGTGGCGCATGCCCGGCTCGCCGGCGCCGAGGAAGAACAGCGACACGACCGACCAGCCCCAAGCGGAGATCGTCCCGATCGAGATCAGCGTGTCCATCGTCGCCGTGCCGTGGCGCAGGTTCGTCCAGGCGGCGCGATGAAACGGCCAGCCGCACCACACGAGCACGGGCGTCGCGAGCTGCATCGACAGCCACTGCCAGTTGTCGAACTGCAGCGCGGGGATCATGCCGATCAGCAGCAGGGGGACCGATGCCGCGGCGGAGAACATCAGCCGCACGCGCAGCCGGGTCCCGGGACGCCGGGTCGGGCCGGGCGGGGTGCCGGGGTCGCGCGCGGGCAGCGGGGCGGTGTAGCCGGCCTGCTCGATCGCGGCGACGAGCTCGGCGGGGCCGAGCTTCGCGGGCGCGTAGAAGATCGCCGCCTGCTCGGTCGCGTAGTTCACGGACGCCTGCACGCCGTCGAGGCGGTTGAGGCGCTTCTCGACCCGCGCCGCGCAGGCGGCGCACGTCATGCCGACGATCGGCAGGTCGAGTCGCTCGCTCGGTTCGGGGATCGTCGCGCTCATCGGGTCGTCGTCATCCCACCTGTCGGGGCGGTCGTGTGGTGCGCCGGGCCGGGGTCGTCATGGTGCGCCGGCCCGACGGCGCCGCCAGCGACGGCGGCGCCGACGAAGATCGCGGCGAGCAGGGCGACGAACGCCGCGACCCGGGCGCCGGGGCTCATGCGACGGCGTAGCCCGCCTCGTCGACGGCCTTGCGGATCGCGGCGTCGTCGAACGCCGTGCCGCGGACGGTCAGCTCGCCGGCCTCGAGGTCCACGTCGGCGCCCTGCACGCCGGGCACCTGGAGGACCTCGGTCAGGACGGAGGACTTGCAGTGACCGCAGGTCATGCCGGTGACGAGGTAGTTGCGATCGGCGTCGGACATCAGCTCATGCTCCTTGCGATACGGATAGGGGGTATGCGACTCGTGGCGGGCAGTATACCCCCGCCGGGTACGGTACGATCGTCGCATGGCCGTCGCCGAGCCTTCGCCGCCGCCTACGGGTCGCGGCTACACCACCAGCAAGCAGCAGCTGCAGGCGCGCCTGCGCAGGATCGAGGGACAGGTCCGCGGGATCGAGCGGATGGTCGAGGACGACCGCTACTGCATCGACGTCCTGACGCAGATCTCCGCCGCGCAGGCGGCGCTCGAGAAGGTCGCGCTGGGGCTGCTCGACGGTCATGCGCGCTCCTGCGTGCTGCCCGCGGACGGCCAGCTGCAGTCCGATCGCACCGACGAGCTCATGGCCGCGGTCGGCCGGCTCGTCAAGCGCGGCTGATCCTCCGGCTCGACGAGCGCAGCTTCTCTGCGTTCGGCTCGTTCAGGCGGCGATGCCCGCGCGCCTGCTCGTGACCCTGACCGCCGCGTCGGCGCTCGGAGGCCGTGGCGCCGGCGCGATGCACGGGCCGGCGCATGTGCCCGGCGCGGTGACGACGGCCACGGCGGCCGTGCGGGCACCCGACGCCGAGCAGGTCGCGGTGCCGCTCGCGCGGCAGGCCGGGCTGCGGCGGACGCCACCGGATCCGCCGAGCAGCGTCCCCACGCGGCTCGTCGGGGGTCCGCTCGTCTTCCGCGTCCGAGGCGCCCGCCG
>DASXCR010000094.1:0-5534 GCA_036491075.1 Solirubrobacteraceae bacterium | reverse complement strand
ACGACCGCGACGCCGATGATCGCGCCGGGAACGGCCTCGAGCACGGTCCCGAGGTCGGTCGCGTGCTGCCCCGGAACGGAGAAGCCGTTGACGATCAGGCCGAAGAGGATCGCTCCGAACACCGACCCGAGGAACGCGCCGACGATGCCCGCCCAGAAGTGGTCGGGGATGAAGATCGTGAAGTGCCAGAGCGCGAGCCCCATCATGGTCCAGGCAAGTGCGCCCATCAGCGTGGCCTCCCGTGCTTGCTCCTGCGCTTGGCGGCCGCCGACGAGCGCGTCTTCGGCTTGCCCGTGGCCGTCTCGGGCCGGTCGGGCATGACGACGTCCTCCGGCAGCGCGTCGGCGCTCGGATCGATCTTCGGGCGCTGTGGCTTGGGCGGCGCCTTCGGCCTGGCCTTCGGCTCGGCGACCGCGGCCGCCTTGCCGCCGCGCGCCGGCTCGACGTGCAGGTCGCGGACCATCTCGTCGAACTCCTCGCGCGAGACGCCCATGTCGGGATCGTCCGGCGCGGTGAGGCGACCGCTGCGGCGGGCGCGCTGCTTCGGCGCGACCTCGATCGCCGCGGCCGCCGTCGCGAACGCCGGCACGACGCCGCCGTTCTCGGCGGCGATCGACGCGTGGCGGCGGCGGTAGACCGGCTCGCGCTCCTTCCACGCGGTGAGCACCGGACCGGCGATGAAGACCGACGAGTACGTGCCGGAGATCGTGCCGACGAGCAGCGCGAAGGCGAACGCCTTCAGCGTCTCGCCGCCGAACAGCAGCAGCGCGAGCACCGGCAGGCCGGAGCAGAAGCTCGTCGCCAGCGAGCGCACGACGACCTCGGACATCGAGCGGTTGACGATCTGCGAGAAGGCGGCGCGCGGCATGCGCGGCACGTTCTCGCGGATCCGGTCGAACACGATGATCGTGTCGTAGAGGGAGAAGCCCAAGATCGTGAGCAACGCCGCGACCGTCGCCGTTGTCACCTCCTGGCCGAAGAGGGCATAGACGCCCGCCGTGATGAGGATGTCGTGCATCACGGCGATGAGCACCGGGACGGCGTACTTCGGCTCGAATCTCAACGCGATGTACGCGGAGATCACCAGCAGCGACGAGATGATCGCGATGATCGCCGACTTCGCGATCGTCTGGCCGAAGGTCGGGCCGATCGTGCTCGAGTCCGACGCGTGCGCGAAGCCGTACTTCGACTGCAGCGCGTTCGTGATCCTCGCCTGCTGGGCGGGCTTCAGCGTCGCGGTTGAGATCTGGAACTTGCTTGCGCCCGCGCCCTTCGCGGTCACCTTCTGGACCTTCGCGTCGCCCTCGCCGTTGGCCGACAGCACCGATCGCACGGCGTCCTCGTCGACGCTCTTGTTCAGCGCCACGTTGATCCGCGTGCCCGACTCGAAGTCGATGCCGAAGTTGATGCCCTTCGAGCCGAGTGCGAGCGCGCAGACGAGCAGGATCACGCCCGAGAAGCTGAAGAACCACTTCGAGTAGCCCATGTAGTCGATGCGGAAGCGATCGCCCTTCTCGCCGCCCGCGCCGAGCGCGCTCGGGTTGGAGAGCAGCCGCGACTTGCCCATCGTGCCGAGGATCGCCTGCGTCGCGAGCACGGCCGTGAACAGCGACACGATGACGCCGAGGCCGAGCGTGAGCGCGAACCCCTTGACCTCCGCGGTCGCGAGCACGAACAGGATGAACGCGACCATGATCGTGACGACGTTCGCGTCGATGATCGCCGAGAGGCCCTTCTTGTAGCCCGTCGCGATCCCCGCCATGATCGAGCGACCGCCGCGGATCTCCTCCTTCACGCGTTCGAAGATCACGATGTTCGCGTCGGCGGCCACCCCCAGCGTGAGGATCAGGCCGGCGATGCCCGGCAGCGTCAGCGTGACGGGGACGAGCTTGATCAGCGCGTAGAAGTACAGCGCGTAGACGGCCATCGCGACGACGGCGATGACGCCCAGCAGGCGGTAGAAGAGCAGCAGGAACAGCGCGACGACGATGAAGCCGACGATGCCCGCGATCAGGCCCTGGTGCAGCGCCTCGCGGCCGAGCGTCGCCGACACCTGCGAGCTGGCGATGAGGTTGAGCTTCAGCGGCAGCGCGCCGGTCTTCAGGACGTTGGCGAGCGCCTGGGCGGACTTGATCGTGAAGCCGCCGGAGATCTCCGAGCCGTTGCTGCCGTCGATGCCGTCGCTGTTCTTGCGCCAGTCGATGTACGGGATCGAGACGAGCTCGTCGTCGAGCGCGATCGCGAAGTGCTGGTTGGAGTCGTTCGGATCGGAGCTGCCGACGCCGAGGGCGCGACTGCCGCGATCGGCGATCTCGCGCGTGACCTTCTGCCAGATCTTCTGGCCCTTGGAGGTGAACTGGAAGGTGACGTTGGGTGCGCCGTCGCCGCCGGTGCCGCTGTCGAACTGCTGCTCGGGATCCTTGATGTCCTGGCCGCGCAGCGCGACGTTGTCCTGCAGCACGTACCACGTGTCGGTCTTGTCCTTGACGCCCGCGGCCTGCTCGGTGCGCAGGATGACCGTGCCGGGCTTGACCTCATAGACCTTCGCCTTCGCGCGGATCGCCTTGGGCACGTTCAGCAGCGCCTGTGCCCTGGTCTCCGCGCCGTATCGCACCGAGCCGCCCGTGCCGCTGCCGAAGACGTGCTTCTTCGCCGGGTCGACGGCGTAGAAGAGGCTGTCCTCGCGCGAGTCGTCGGGCTTGATCTTCTTCGGCTGCTTGGACGCGAGGATGATCGCGTCGTACAGCGTCATGACGTTGCCGTTCGCGTTCGCGTCGTGCTGGCCCGTGACGTTCGGGTTCTCGGGGTCGGTCTTGCCGTCGGGACCGATGACGTTCGGCTCCCAGTCGTAGAACTCGAGCTGGGCGACGGTGCCGACCTGCTGGATCGCCTCCTGGAGGTTGGAGACGTTCGGCAGCGCGACGGTGATCTGGTTGTTGCCGTTGCGCTGGATCTCCGGCTCGGCGACTCCCAGCTGGTCGATGCGCTTGCGCATGACGTCGATCGAGCGCGACAGCGAGTCGGCGTTCAGCGGCGACGTCTTCGTGCCCTGCGCCTGGTAGTTGAGCTCGACGCCGCCCTGCAGGTCGAGTCCCTGCTTCGTCGGCTTGGTCGCGATGACGCCCGCCGACGCGATCAGCAGACCGAGGACGAGCAGCAGGACGAAGAGATTGCGGCGGCGGTCGGTCACGGAAGAACTGCTTCCAGCCTACTTCGTCGGGGTCAACACGAGCAGCAGGCCACCGTCGTCGTCGTACGCGGGAAACAGGTCCGCCACGGCGGTGGCGGGCAGGTCGCCCTCGGCGTTGACCTGCACCGGCTTGCCGAGCGCGCGGACGCCCCACTCCAGCACGGTGCTGACGTGGTCGTCGCCGCCCTCGAACTTCAGGCCGAGCACCTCGTTGACGTCGCGGCCGATGACGTGCTCGTCGTCCAGGCCCGTGAGCTCGAACGAGCCGCGGCCGCAGCCGAGCACGCGGCCCTTCTGGTCGCAGACGAAGAACGCGGCGTTCGGGGCCGGGTAGTAGTCGTCGAGCAGCTCGAAGAGAAACCCGAAGCCGCACTTCGCACAGCCCTTTGCCTGACGGGTGAATCCGGCGGTGCGATCGGTGGCGGAGCTGCGATCCCCGCAGCTGGGGCAGATGAAGTGGTGTGCCATGAGTGCGCTCTAAGCGTAGAGAAGCGTTCGTAGGTGGCGCGTAAGACTCGCCCGGGGCTTGTTCAGAACAGGCTCGCGGCCGAGACGACGGGCAGTGCGAGCCCGAGGTGCTCGAAGGCGCGTCGCGTCGCGGCGCGCCCGCGCGGCGTGCGCTTGAGCAGGCCGCACTGCAGCAGGTAGGGCTCGTAGACGTCCTCGATCGTGTCCTGCTCCTCGCCGACGGTCGCTGCGAGCGTCGACAGACCGACGGGTCCGCCCTCGAACTTCTCGCAGATGGCGCGCAGCAGCTCGCGGTCGAGGCGGTCGAGGCCGAGGTCGTCGATCTCGAGCATGGCGAGCGCGGCGTCGGCCGCGTCGGCGGTGACGACGCCGCCGAAGCGCACCTGCGCGTAGTCGCGCACGCGCTTGAGCAGGCGGTTGGCGACGCGGGGCGTTCCGCGGCTGCGCGAGGCGATCGCCTCGGCACCGCCCGCCTGCAGCGCGACGTCGAGGATCCGCGCCGAGCGCCGCACGATCGTCGCGAGGTCGGTCAGGTCGTAGTGCTCGAGGCGGTGCTGAAGGCCGAAGCGGTCGCGCAGCGGAGCCGTCAGCAGCCCGGTGCGGGTCGTCGCGCCGATCAGCGTGAACGGCGGCAGCTCGAGCGTGACGACGCGCGCGCCGGCGCCCATCCCGACGGTGATCGGCAGCTGGCGGTCCTCCATCGCGGGATAGAACGTCTCCTCGAGGGCACGCTGCAGGCGGTGGATCTCGTCGACGAAGAACACGCTGCCGGGCTCCAGCGCCGTCAGGAAGGCCGCGACGTCGGCCTTGCGCTCGAGCGCGGGGCCGGCGGTCATGACGAACGGCGCGTCGAGCTCTGCCGCGATGATCTGCGCGAGCGTCGTCTTGCCGAGGCCGGGCGGCCCGGCGAGCAGGACATGGTCGAGCGCCTCGCCGCGCGCGACCGCCGCCTCGATCGAGATCGCGAGCTGCTCCTTCAGCGACGGCTGGCCGACGAAGTCCTCGAGGCAGCGCGGGCGCAGCGAGCGGTCGAGCTCGAGCTCGTCCTCGATGCGCTGCGGGGTCTGGATGCGCGGCGTGCTCATCTGCGGGCGGCGCGCAGCGCGCCGGAGATCAGCGCCTCGGGCGTGTCGACGGGCGCGTCGCGCAGCAGCTCCTCGGCCTCGACCACCGAGTAGCCGAGCTCGACGAGGCCGTCGCGTGCGAGCCTGCGCGGGTCGTCGGCGCGGGTGATCACGATGTCGTCGTCGGCCGCGACGCCGCCGGCGACCTTCTCGCGCAGCTCTACGATGATCCGCTCGGCCGTGCGCTTGCCGATCCCGGGTACGGCCTGCAGCCGCGCGACGTCGCCGGACGCCAGGGCCGTGACGAGCTCGCGCGGCGTCCCACCCGACAGCACAGCGAGCGCGACCTTCGGGCCGACGGACTGCACGCCGATCAGCGCGAGGAAGAGGTCGCGCTCCTGCTCGGTGGCGAAGCCGTAGAGCATGATCGCGTCGTCGCGCACGATCAGGTGGCTGTGCAGCGTGACGGGCTGCCCGACGGGCGGGACGCGGCGCAGCGTCTCCGCGGAGACCGCGAGGCGGTAGCCCACGCCCGCGGTCTCGAGCACCACGTGGTCGCCGCGCCGGACCGCGACCGCGCCGCGGACGAGTGCGATCACGCGCGCGTCCGGCGGTCGTGGATCTCGACCTCGTCGTCGTCCTCGTCGGGCCGCGCGGCCGCGGGCACGACCCGGCTGGCCGCGACCGCGGCCGCGTGCGGGGCGCCGTTGATGTGGCAGATCGCGATCGCGAGCGCGTCCGCGGCGTGCTCGGGGTGCGGCGGCTGCTCGAGCGACAGCATCGACTGCACCATCCGCGCGACCTGGTCCTTC
>DASXCR010000093.1:0-30200 GCA_036491075.1 Solirubrobacteraceae bacterium | reverse complement strand
CGGCCGGCAGGCCGCCTTCGCCGCGCCGACGGCGAAGAAGCCCGAGCAGCGCTCGTCGATGTGCGAGTAGCAGCGCAGGCGCGCGTCGCGGACGAGCGCGAGGACGAGCGGCGAGCAGCGCGAGCCCGGCGACGTGCAGGCCTCGCGCACGCCGCAGCGCGCGAGCTCGTCGACGAACGCGCGCAGCAGGAGGTGGGTGTCGGGGCCGGCGGGCATGATGGCGGGCGTGTCCGAGCCGCTCCTCCTCCTGCACGGCTTCACGCAGACCGGGCGCAGCTGGGACGAGGTGGTACGCCACCTCGACGGCGAACGCTACCGCCCGCTCGCGCCCGACCTCCGCGGGCACGGCGCGGCCGGCGCGCGCGGGCCGATCGACATGGCGTCGTGCGTGGGCGACGTGGCCGGCGCCGTGGCGGGGCGCTTCGCGCTCGCCGGCTACTCGATGGGTGGGCGGATCGCGCTGCACGTCGCGCTGGCGCACCCCGAGCGCGTCTCGCGGCTCGTGCTCGTCTCGACGACGGCGGGCATCGAGGACCCGGCCGAGCGCGCGGCACGGCGCGTGCGCGACGACGAGCTCGCCGCGTGGATGGACGGCGCGCGTTGCATCGGCGAGGTCGCCGAGCGCTGGGGCGCGCAGCCGCTGTTCGCGGGTCAGCCCTCACAGGTCGTGGCCGCCGCGCGCGCGGACCGGCTGCGCAGCACGCCGGCGGGCCTCGCCGCGTCGCTGCGTGGGATCGGCACCGGGGTCATGGCGCCGCTGTGGGAGCGGCTCGGCGAGCTCGAGCTGCCGGTCGCCGTGCTGGCGGGGGAGCGCGACGAGAAGTTCGTCGCGATCGCACGGCGGCTGGCTGCCGGGCTGCCGCGCGCGACGCTGACGATCGTGCCCGGCGCGGGCCATGCGCTGGCGCTCGAGGCGCCGGTCGCGGTCGCGGCTGCGATCGTCGCGACCTGACGATCGCAGCGGTCAGCGCCGGCAGGGCGCCAGCGGGCGGCCGGCCAGGAACGCCGCGACCGCCGGCGACGCGCAGCCGTTGTGCCGCTCGCCGAGCACGCCGTGCCCGACGCCCTGCTCGACGACGAGGTGGCCGTGCAGCGCACGCGCCAGCCGGCGCGCGTTCTGGAGCGGCGTGCGCAGGTCGAGGTCGCCGGACAGCACGAGCGCCGGGATCGTCGTCGGCAGCGGCGGCTCGGGCGCCGGGACGCGCGTTCGCGCCGGCCAGTGCGCGCACAGCGACAGGACGCCGAAGTCCAGCGCGGACGCCCGATCGAATGGCGCGAGCGTGCGCAGCGGCGTGGCGGCGAGCGCGGCGCGCGCCTGGCGCAGGCGCGTCGCCGCAGCGGCGCTCGGGTCCCAGGCGAACGGCCCCTCCTCGCATGTCGTCGCGGCGTACAGCGCGGAGCTGAACTCGCTGACGGGGTCGTCGTCCTCGAGGTCGTACGGGCTGACCTCGAGCCCCGCCAGCGCGCGGACGTCGCCGTGCAGCGCGAGGCGCACGGCCGGCGGGATCCGGCGCAGGAAGACAGGCGCGAGGTCGCCGGAGACGAGCATGCCGAGCAGGTCGTCGACGGTGACGGTGACCGGCACGCGGTGGCCGCCGTGGCGCAGCGTGGTGCGGATCGGGGACCGCCGCAGGCGCTGGACGAGCCGCGCCAGATCAGCGACGGGATGGGCCTGGGCGCCGCCGCAGCCGAAGCGGCAGGCGGCGCGCAGCACGTGCGCCACGGCGGCCAGGGTCTCGCGGCCGAACGGGTCGGGCGCGTCGATCCCGACCGCCGAGTCGAGGATCATCCGCTCGACGTGTTGCGGGTAGCGGCGCGCGTACTCGAGCGCGACCCGCGTCCCGTAGGACACGGCATACAGCGCGATCCGCGGCACGCCGAGGCGCACCCGCAGCGCCTCGATGTCATCGGCCGAGTCGGCGCTCGTGTAGAAGGAGCGGCGTGGACCGAGGCTGCGCCCGCACGCCGCGGCCGCCGCACCGACGTCCACCTGCACGCGCCGCTCGAGCTGCGGGCAGCGCAGCAGCCCCGACGCGCCCGTACCGCGCTGGTCGAACAGCACGAGATCGCGTCCCGCGGTGGGGAGGATGTAGTCGTAGTCGGAGGCGAACACCACGCCCGCCTGGCCCGGACCACCGGTGAGGCCGACGATCGGTGGGCGGGTCGCGTGGCGCGAGGCGATCCGCACGGCGCGGATGCGGATCGTCCCCTCGATCGCGCCGCTGCGGTCCAGCGGCACGCGCACGCTGACGCAGTGCCCCCGCGGGACGGCGGGGCAGCGCACGGGTGCCGCAGTCGCGGAGGCCGGCGCCGATGCCAGGACCGCGAGCAGCGCCAGGATGACGGCGGGGGCGCGCAGCGTTGTGGTGTAGCACGTATCGTCGAAGCGATGGGACTGCTTCTCGCCGTGGCGCTGGCGGTCGCCTCGGCGCAGCTGCCCGCCGCGACGGAGGCGGCCGCGACGGAGCGTGCGACCGCGCCCGCGCTGACGACCGCCCAGCTCGCCGGCCAGCACATGGTCTTCGCCTACGACGGCCTCACGCCGCCGCAGGGGCTGCGCAAGCGCATCGCACGCGGTGAGGCGGCCGGCGTGATCCTGTTCGCCCGCAACGTTCGCTCCGCGGCCCAGGTTCGTGGCGTCGTGCGCAGCCTGCAGGGCATTCCCAGGCCGCGCGGCCTGACCGCCGCGCTGCTCGTCATGGTCGACCAGGAGGGCGGACCGGTACGGCGGATCCCGGGAGGACCGGCCCGTGCTGCGGGAGACGTCGACAACGCCGCCCAGGCCCGCGACGACGGCCGCACGGCGGCGAGCGTGCTGCGCGGCGCAGGCGTGAACATGGACCTTGCGCCCGTGTCCGACGTCGCCCGCGCCGGCGCGGAGCTCGAGCGCGAGCGGCGCAGCTACGGACGATCGGCGCCGACCGTATCGGCCCGTGCGGCGGCCTTCGCGGCCGGCCTGCACGCCGGCGGCGTCCGCGCGACGGCGAAGCACTTCCCAGGGTTCGGGGCCGCGAAGCTGAACACCGACGACGCCCCGGTGCGAATCGGCGCATCGCTCGCGACGCTGCGCGCGGTCGACGAGCGGCCGTTCGGCGCGCTGATCGCCAAGGGCATCGACGCCGTCATGGTCTCGACCGCGGTCTATCCCGCGCTCGATGCCCGCCCGGCGGCGTTCTCGTCGCGCTGGGTGACGACCGAGCTGCGTACCCGCTTGGGGTATCGCGGCGTCGCGATGACCGACGATCTCGCCACGCCCGCGGTGCGGGCGTCGGGCTCGATCGCCCAGCGCGCGGTGCTCGCGGTGCGGGCGGGCATCGACCTGCCGCTGTTCGCGTCGAGCTACCGTGCGAGCGCGCAGGCGGCGGAGGGCCTGCTGGCCGCGGCACGCCGCGGCGACCTCAGCCGCGCCGCGCTGACGGCCCAGGCGCGGCGCGTGCTGGCGCTGCGCGCCAAGCTCGCCCGCTGATCACGCCCTCGAGCTGATTCGACGCCGCCGGCAGCACCGCGTCGACGGCGGCGCGGACGGCGAACACGGCCGCGGCGAGCGTGCATCGGCGCCCATGCCCTGCGCTCACGCCCGACCCAGCCACTGCACCGCCGCCTGCCACGACGCGCTCGCCGGATCGATGAGCTCCCTGTGATCGCCGCCGGTTTCGATCAGCGTCACGGGCGCACCGGCGGCGGCGGCCGCCGCCGCGTAGTCCCGCGAACGCTGCACCTCGACGGTGCCGTCGCGCACGCCGTGCACGAGCGCGACCGGCATGCCGAGCGGGATCCGGCGCATCGGATCGGCCTGGGCCCAGCGGTCGGGCACGCTTGCGAGGTCGCCGCCGAGCAGCGCGACCGCGACCCGGCCGGCGCGCTCGAGGTCGCAGACGGCGGCCTGCGCGAGCACGCGCGCGGCGAGCACCTTCGGCGCGGCGCCGGGCGCGTCCGCGGGCAGCGCCGAACGGCCCGCCGCCCACAGCGCGAGCTGGCCGCCGGCTGAGTGCCCGACGAGCGTCACCCGGCCGAGGTCGAGGTCGCGATCGAGGTCGCGCAGATCGGCGAGCAGGTCGATCGCCGCGGCGACGTCGTCGAACGTCTGCGGCCAGCCGCCCCCGTCGCGGCCCAGCCGCCGGTACTCGACGTTGTATGCCGCGTAGCCGCGCCGCGCGAGGTCGAGGCACAGCGGACGCATGATGAGCTTCGTGTACGGCGGCTGCCAGTAGCCGCCGTGCAGCACGACCGCGACCGGGTGGGGCCCCGAGCCGACCGGCCGGTGCAGGTCGCAGACCTGGTGCGGATGCGCCCCGTAGCGATGGCGCGCCGGCGGGCGGCGCAGCACCGAGCGGGCGATCCGCATGGCGAGCGACATCAGCTCGCCGCTCCCAGCAGGCCCGGGCCACGCGGCACCGCGATCGCGCCGCCGACCGCCGCGAGCTGCGGCGGGCCCGCGTCCTCGAAGAGCTCGAGCGTCGCGAGGCCGCAGGCCGGCGACAGCCGTAGCGCGGCGCAGGCATGCACCGCCGCGGCGATCCCCAGGGGGCCGTCGAACGTCGACGCCACGTAGGGCTCGGCGCCCGAGGCGCGCACGAGCGTCGCGCTCGCCAGCAGCCCCGAGATGCCGCCGCAGCGCCCGAGCTTGAGGCACACGGCGTCGGCCGCGCCGGACGCGAGCGCCCCCGCTTCGGCGGCCGTCTCGTCGATCGCGATCCGCACGGCGACGCGATCGCGGACCTCGCGGGTGGCCGCGAGGCCGTGCACCGGCTCCTCGACGAGCTCGAGGCCGGCGCTCGCCAGCGCCTCGACGTGGCGCACGGCCTGCTCGACCGTCCACGCCCCGTTGGCGTCGAGCCGCAGCGCCACGTCCGGCCCCAGCGCCGCGCGCACCGCGGCGACGCGGCCGCCGTCGTCGCCGCTGCCGACCTTGAGCTTGACGCAGCGAAAGCCCGCCGCGCGGGCGCGCGCCGCAGCCGCAGACGCACCCGCTCGATCCTCGGCGCCGATCGTCGCGTTGACGACGACCCGATGCAGCAGCGCGTCCGACAGCAGCGCCGCGACCGGCCGGCCGCTGCGCCGTCCCGCGCGATCCCACAGCGCGAGATCGACGGCGGCGAGGGCCTGGGGCAGGTCGTCGGCGCGGCGGCAGGCCTCGAGCAGCTCGCCGCCCTCGAGCTCGGCGCCGTCCTCGCACAGCAGCGCGCGGTAGGACTCGAGCGCCGCCAGCGCGCGGTCGGTCGAGATCCCGTCGTAGGGCTCGAGCGGCGCGCACTCGCCGCGTCCGGGCACGCCGTCGGCGCCTTCGATCTCGATCTCGAAGACGTCGCGCTCGATCAGCTCGCCGAAGGCGGTCGCGATCGGCGTGCGGAAGCGAAGCGTGCGCTGCTCGATCGTCACGCGCACCCCCGAGACGCCCCCCGAGGCTCAGCTCGCGAGGATGCCGGCGCTCAGCAGCACGCAGAAGGCGAGCTGCAGCATCCCGGTCTGCGCGAGCGCCTCGTTGAGCGTCGGGCCGTCGGTGTGCTGACGCACCATGCGCACGAGCCGCACCGCGAGCGGCAGCGTCAGCCAGCTCGCCAAGAGCCACGGCGACAGCGGGCCCAGCAGCCACGGCAGCGGCGCCACGACATAGGAGCCGTAGACCATCGCGCCGTACAACGCGCGCCCGCGTTCGCGGCCGAGGCGCACCGCGAGCGTGCGCTTGCCCGCGCGCTTGTCGGAGTCCATGTCGCGGACGTTGTTGACGACGAGGATCCCCGCCGCCAGCAGGCCGACCGGCACCGACAGCACGAACGCCTCCCACGGCCAGCCCTTCGTCTGGGCGAAGGTGGAGCCCGTGACGGCGACGACGCCGAAGAAGAGGAAGACGAAGATCTCGCCGAGGCCCTCGTAGCCGTAGGGCCTCGGACCGCCGGTGTAGAGCACGCCCGCGGCGATCGACGCGATCCCGACGAACAGCAGCGCGATCCCCGCGACCGCCACGAGGTAGACGCCGCAGACCGCCGCCAGCCCGAACGTGACGTACGTGGCCATCAGGACCTGCTTGGGCGGGACGAGCCCGCCGGCGGTCACGCGGACCGGGCCGAGGCGATCCTCGGCGTCGGCGCCGCGGCGCGCGTCGGAGTAGTCGTTGGAGAGGTTCGTCCCGACCTGGATGAAGATCGAGCCGAGCAGCGCCGCGACGAACGCGCCGGGCTTGAAGACGTCGCTGAGCGTGTGGGCGAGCGCCGTGCCGACGAGCACCGGCGCGATCGCGGCGGGCAGCGTGCGCAGGCGCGCGGCCATCAGCCAGATGCGCATGTCAGCGGGCCTCCTCGCGGCGCACCGCGATCACGGCCGCTTCGGGAAGCGCGAGAAGTCCGGGGCGCGCTTGGCCTTGTACGCCTCGCGGCCCTCGCGCGCCTCCTCGCTGGCGTAGAAGAGCAGGTTGGCGTCGTGGGCGAGCTGCTGGATGCCGCTGAGGCCGTCCTCGGCCGCGTTGAAGCTCGCCTTCATGAGCCGCAGCGCGAACGGCGACATCGCGAGCATCTCATGACACCAGGACACGGTCTCGTCCTCGAGCTCGTCGAGCGCCACGACCGTGTTGACGAGGCCCATCTGCAACGCCTGCCGCGCGTCGTACTGGCGGCACAGGAACCAGATCTCCTTCGCCTTCTTCGGCCCGACCAGGCTCGCGAGCAGCCCGGCACCGAAGCCGCCGTCGAAGGAGCCGACCTTCGGGCCGGTCTGGCCGAAGCGCGCGTTGTCGGCGGCGATCGTGAGGTCGCAGACGAGGTGCAGCACGTGGCCGCCGCCGATCGCATAGCCCGCGACCATCGCCACGACGGGCTTGGGCAGCCGGCGGATCTGGATGTGCAGGTCGGTGACGTGGAAGCGCCCGACGGCGCCGGGCTTGCCGGGCTCGGTCTCATAGCCCGTGTCCCCGCGCACGCGCTGGTCGCCGCCCGAGCAGAACGCGAGCGGCCCCTCGCCGGTCAGGACGATCACCCCGACGCTCGTGTCCTCGCGGGCGCGCTCGAGCGCTTCGGAGATCTCGATCAGCGTCTGCGGGCGAAACGCGTTGCGCACCTCGGGCCGGTCGATCGTGACCTTCGCGATCCCGTCCCCGCTGAGCTCGTAGCGGATGTCGGTGTACTCGCCGGCCGCGGTCCAGGTGACTGCCATGGACGTGCAGGCTACTTTCAGGGAGTGCTCGTCGAATCCTGGCTCGCCCGCGCGGCTCGCATGCGACCGCAGGGGCAGGCGCTGCGCACCGCCGAGGGCGCGCTGAGCTACCCCGCACTCGACGCGGCGGCCACGGCCGCGGCGCGGCGGTTGAGCGCGCTGGGCGCGCGACCGGGCGACCGCGTCGGCCTGGCCCTGCCGGCACGGGCGCCGTTCGTGGTCGCGCTGCACGGCTGCCTGCGCCTCGGCGCGGTCGCCGTCCCGATCGACCTGCGCCTCGCCGCGTCCGAGCGCGCCGCGCGGCGCGCGGGCTGCGTCCTGACCGTCGATGCCCCGTTGGACGGCGAGCAGGACGCCGCGGCGCCGCTGACCGTAGTCCACGACCTCGCCGCGTCCGCGATCGTCGTCCATACGTCCGGCACGACGTCGGGCGCGCGGCCGATCGAGCTGACCTACGGCAACTGGCTGTGGAGCGCGCTCGGCTCGGCCGTCGCGCTGGGACTGGACCCAGGCGAGCGCTGGCTGTGCACGCTGCCGCTGTCGCACGTGGGCGGGCTGTCGATCCTGCTGCGCAGCGCGATCTACGCGACGACCGCGATCCTGAACGAGGGCTTCGACGCGGCCGCCGTCGTGGACGAGCTCCAGCACGGCGAGGTGACGCTCGTGTCGGTCGTCCCCACGACGCTCGCGCGGCTGCTCGACGCCGGCCTGCGCGATCCGCCGAGGCTGCGTGCCGCGTTCGTCGGCGGCGGGCCGATCGCGCCGGCGCTGCTCGAGCGCGCGGTGGCCGCCAACGTGCCGACCGTGACGACCTACGGCCTCACCGAGGCCTGCTCGCAGGCCACGACGGGCGGGCCGGCGCTGTTCTGCACGCGTGTGCGGATCGCCGCGGACGGCGAGATCCTCGTCGCCGGCCCGACGGTCGCGCCGGGCGCGCTGGCGGACGACGGCTGGCTGCACACGGGCGACCTCGGGCAGCTCGACGCGGCCGGCAACCTGACCGTCACCGGACGTGCCGCGGACACGATCGTCACCGGTGGCGAGAACGTCGCACCGGCGGAGGTCGAGGCCGTGCTCGCGTCGCACCCGGCGGTCGCGGACGTCGGCGTGCACGGGGTTGCCGACGACGAGTGGGGGGAGCGCGTGGTGGCCACGATCGTGCTGCGCGATGGCGCCGGCGCAACCGCGCAGGAGCTGGCGGGTTATTGTCGTGTCCGACTCGCTCGTTACAAGGTGCCCAAAGTGTTCAGGTTCTCCCTAGACTTGCCGCGGACGCAGTCGGGAAAGCTCCTGCGCCGAGATCTGGAGGATTGAATGCCACGAACGGGCCGTCGTCGCTCGCTTACCATCGCCGCTGCTCTCGCCGCCGTGCTCGCCGCTCCTGCGGCCGCACAGGCTGCCACGTACACGGTCGGCGCCCATGCCGGGGACGGCGTCTGCGGCGGGGGCGTGCTCGCCTGCGGCGACCTCGCGCAGGCCGCTGCCGCAGCGGCGCCAGGGGACGTCTTCAACGTCTCGCCGGGCACCTACGGCTCGGCGACCTTCACGGTCGGCGCCATCACGCTCGCGGGCGCTCCCACCTTCACGGTCAACGGCTCGCTCGCCTTCACGGGCAACGGCGGCTCGCCGGTCAAGCTCCAGCACGTCGCGCTCTCCCAGCAGAACGGCAGCAACGCGGGCGTGATCTCGACCGGTGACGCGGGCGTCGAGATCGACGACTCCGTCATCGCGAGCCCCAGCGGCGACGGCGTGACGTACTCCGCCGGCACGGCCAACAAGATCGTGCGCAGCGTGATCGTCACCGGTGGTGCGACGACCGCCGCCGTGCGCGTCACGTCGGCGGACCTCTCAACCGACGCCAAGAAGCTCACGATCGAGTCCTCGATCGTCAGCGGCGGCGCCGCCGGCGTGGCCGTCGACACCGGCGAGGGCAACGGGCTCGTGTCGCATCCGGGCGACGTCGCCCTCGTGCTGCACCACGTCACCGCGGCCGGCTCGTCCAACAGCCTCGTGCTCGACGGCAGCAAGGCGAACCCCCTGATCGGCGGGCCCTACGGCAACATCACCGCCGACGTCACGGACTCGATCCTCCAGAACGGCACGGCGAAGATCCCCTACCTCGGCATCCTCGGGACACTGACGATCACCGCGCCTCCGAACACGCAGACGGACACCTACACCCGCACGATGCAGGCGCCGTTCGACGCGACCGCAGTCTTCGAGAACCCGGCGGCCCACAACTACCGCCTGAAGGCCGGGTCCCCGGCGATCGGCAAGGGCGGCGTCACACCGGGCGAGTCGACGACCGACATCGACGGCCAGGACCGCGCGACCGCGCCGACCGACCTCGGCGCCGACGAGTACGTCGCGCCCACGCCGACGACCCCGCCGCCGCCCCCGCCGGGCACGGTCACCGACGGCACGCCGCCGGCCGTCGTCATCTCGAAGCCGACCGCCAACCAGAAGATCCACATCACGACCGTGACGACGAAGACGAAGACCGTCACCAAGAAGGGCAAGAAGGTCAAGGTCAAGACGAAGACCTCCAAGCCCACGAAGATCTCCATCTCCGGCACCGCCAAGGACCCGTCCGGCGTCAAGGCCGTCGTGCTGACGGTGCAGAAGATCAGCACCACGGTCAGCACGCCCAAGAAGACGGCATCCAAGGCGAAGGCGAGCCAGACGACGACCACGACCCCCGCGCAGAAGTGCAAGTGGCTCAACGCGACCAAGGGCATCGTCGTGAAGAGCTGCAACGTGCCGGTCCTGCTGCTGGCGAAGCTCAACAAGGACGGGACCTGGGTCTTCAACGTGAAGAGCACGATCAAGCTCGGTGCGGGCAAGTACCGCGTGATCGTCATCGGAGCCGACAACTCCGGTGCGGCCGGCAACTCGGCGGCGAAGGCGGACGCGATCCGCACCTTCACGCTGATCAAGTAGGACGGGACGGCCAGGTCGTGCCGATGGGGTACGACCCGGCCGAGTACCGCGAGGCGAGCCTCGACCGCTGGGAGCGCGCCTCCCGCGGCTGGGGCGAGCATCGCGCGCTGTTCCAGGCCGGCGCGCGCCCCGTGTCCGGCTGGCTCGTCGACGCGATCGAGCCGCAGCCCGGCCATCGCGTGCTCGAGCTCGCCGCGGGCCCCGGCGACACCGGCCTGCTCGCGGCCGAGCTGATAGCTCCCGGCGGCACGCTGATCAGCACAGACGGCGTCGAGGCGATGGTGCAGCTCGCGCGTGCGCGGGCTGCCGAGCTCGGCGTGACCAACGCCGAGTTCCGGCGCATGGACGCCGAGTGGATCGACCTGCCGACGGCCAGCGTCGATGCCGTCATCGCACGCTGGGGCTACATGCTGCTCGCCGATCCGGCGACCGCGCTGGGCGAGACGCGCCGCGTCCTGCGCCCGGGCGGCCGCGTGGCGCTCGCCGCGTGGACCGCGCCCGACGAGAACCCCTGGATCGCCGTCGCCCAGCAGGAGCTCGCGGCGACGGGCGTCATGGCGCCCCCCGACCCCGACGAGCCCAACATGTACGCGTTCGACGACCCGGCGCGGATCCTCGACCTGCTCGAGCAGGCCGGCTTCACCGACGTCGCCATCGAGCAGCTCGACCTCGTCTGGCACTACGACGACCTCGACACGTGGTGGGACGTCCAGCTGGACAACTCGACC
The DNA here is from genome assembly GCA_036491075.1 of Solirubrobacteraceae bacterium. Taxonomy (GTDB): domain Bacteria; phylum Actinomycetota; class Thermoleophilia; order Solirubrobacterales; family Solirubrobacteraceae; genus CADCVQ01. The sequence continues at coordinate 19,386 of DASXCR010000093.1, read as the reverse complement.
GGCCTCGCGACGGGCGTCGGCCTGCTGACGCCCGCCCAGCGCGACGACCTGCGCGACGCGATCGACGCCCGCCTGGCCCCGTACGTCGCGGCGGACGGGTCGGCCGCGCTGCCCGGGCGCACGCACGTCGCCGCCGCGAGCGCCTGACCGCCGGCGTCAGCGCCGCTCGGCGTCGCCGGCCGCCACGCGCAGCAGCACCTGCGCCCAGGTGCGAAACGGGCGCCACGCCAGGCTGAGCTGCTCGAACGCGGCGGCGTCGGGACGGCGCTCGAGCCCGTAGTGGTGCGCGACGGTCGCGAGCACGCGCGGATCGAACGTGGTGACGTCCGCGACGCCCGACGACCGCACGAGGATCAGCGCGGCGTAGAACGGCCCGATCCCGCGCAAGGTCTGCAGCTCGGCGATCGCGGCCTCGGGCTCGAGCGCGCGCAGCCGCACCGGATCCAGGAGCCCCGCGAGCGCGGCCTCCGCGATCCCGCGCAGGCGCACCACCTTCTCCTCCGGCAGTCCGGGGCCGGGTTGGACCTCCAGCAGGCGCTCGGGCAGCGGGAACGCGGCCATCGCGACCCCGCCGACGTCGAACGTGGCGCCGAGCTGCACCGAGATCCGGCGGCGGACCTCGGCGGCGTGGTGGGCCTGCCGGCGCGACGAGACGATCGACCACGCCGCCGCCTCGTAGGGGGAGTGAAACAGGACGGGCCGCACGCCCGGGTACTCGCGCTGCAGGCGACCGATGACGGGGTCGCGCTCGCCGACCGCCATCCAGGCGACTGCGTCGTGGTCGAGCGACAGGATCCGCGCGACCTGGGCGCGCACGGCATCGACGTCGCGGGTGCCCTGTACCTCGCCCTCGATCGACCCGTCGTCGCGCTCGCGCAGCAGCACGCCGGCGTGCCCGGCGAAGCCGTCGACCGCGAACGCGAGGCGCATCGCGCCGTCGTACGCGGGTGCGCCGATCGTCCCGCCGAAGCCGAAGCCGGCCGCGGCCCGCAGCGAGAACGGGCCGCGCGGGACGATCTGCAATCCGGTCACATCGGCTAGAAAGCACGTCTGCGGCCGCTCGGACGTCCCAGCGCGCGGCGAGCTGCTGCGGGATGCCGAACGGCGCCCGCTCGCCGCCGGGGCGTTCGCCCGCGCACTAGGATCCCGCGCCATGTTCTATGACGACGACGCAGACCTCACGCTCCTCGACGGCAAGACCGTCGCGATCATCGGCTACGGCTCCCAGGGCCACGCCCACGCCCTCAACCTCTCAGACTCCGGCGTGGACGTCGTGGTAGGCCTGCGCGAGGGATCGTCCTCCGAGGCGAAGGCGAAGGCCAACGGCCTCGAGGTATTGCCCGTCGCCGACGCCGCCAGCCGCGGCGACCTGATCATGATGCTCGTCCCCGACGAGCTGCATCGCGAGGTCTACGAGGGCGCCGTCGCCGACGGCGTCGCCGAGGGCAACCTGCTGCTCTTCGGCCACGGCTTCTCGATCCTCTACGGCGAGGTGCAGCCCCCGGCAGGCGTCGGCGTCGCGCTCGTCGCGCCGAAGGGCCCCGGCCACCTCGTGCGCCGCCAGTACACCGAGGGCTCCGGCGTCCCCGGCCTCGTCGCGATCGAGCAGGATCCGCAGGGCGACGCGCAGCAGCTCGCGCTTGCCTACGCCAAGGGCATCGGCTGCACCCGCGGCGGCGTCTTCGAGACGACCTTCCGCGAGGAGACCGAGACCGACCTCTTCGGCGAGCAGGCGGTCCTCTGCGGCGGCGCCTCCGAGCTCGTCCAGGCCGGCTTCGACACGCTCGTCGAGGCGGGCTATGACCCGCAGATGGCGTACTTCGAGTGCCTGCACGAGCTCAAGTTGATCGTCGACCTCATGTACGAGAAGGGCCTCGCGGGGATGCGCTACTCGATCTCCAACACGGCCGAGTACGGCGACTACAGCCGCGGCAAGCGCGTCATCACCGCCGACACGCGCGAGAACATGAAGAAGATCCTCGGCGAGATCCAATCCGGCGACTTCGCCCGCGAGTGGATCGCCGAGAACCGCGCCGGCCAGGAGAACTTCAAGCGCATGCGCGCCGAGCAGGCCGCGACGCAGGTCGAGACGACCGGCAAGGAGCTGCGCTCGATGATGGCCTGGATCGACACGGACTTTCACGAGTAGGTCGCACGAGGCGGCGCGGGCGCTCGCTAGACTGCCTCGGGCCGTCGCGACTGGCGTTAGTTCTGGTGGAGCACACCACCGGGGAGCGATGGAGAAGTCCGCGCCGCACGCCTGGGCATCAGTCCTGTCAACCGCAGATCCTGCGAGGACCATTGCCATGACGACGAGCACCCAGCTCGAGATCCCTCAAGCCCTCCGACCGACCGACGGCCGCTTCGGTTGCGGCCCGTCGAAGATCCGCGCCGATCAGCTCGCGCGACTCGCCGGCGAGTCCGCCGCGCTGATGGGGACGTCGCACCGCCAGAAGCCCGTCAAGGAGCTCGTCGGCCGCGTCCGCGCCGGCCTCGGGGAGCTGCTCGGCGCACCCGAGGGCTACGAGATCGCGCTCGGCAACGGCGGCACGACCGCGTTCTGGGACGCCGCCGCGTTCGGCCTCGTCCGCGAGCGCGCGCTGTGCCTCGTCTGTGGCGAGTTCTCGCGCAAGTTCGCCACGGTCAACGAGCGCGCGCCGTTTCTCGCCGACCCGCTGCTGCTGCAGGCCGAGCCCGGCGACGCTCCGGCGCCCGCCGCGCTGCCCGGTGCCGACGTCATCGCCTGGGCGCACAACGAGACGTCGACCGGCGTGATGGTGGCGGTGCAGCGTCCCGCCGACTCCGGCGACGCCCTGGTCCTGATCGACGCGACGTCCGGCGCCGGCGGCCTGCCGCTGGATGCCACGCAGGCCGACGCGTACTACTTCGCACCGCAGAAGAACCTCGGCTCCGACGGCGGCCTGTGGCTCGCGCTGCTGAGCCCCGCGGCGATCGAGCGCATCGAGCGGATCGACGGCTCGGGCCGCTTCATCCCCGAGTTCCTCTCGCTGCAGGTCGCGCTGACGAACTCGCGCCTGAACCAGACGCTGAACACGCCGGCCGTCGCGACGCTCGTCCTGCTCGCCGACCAGCTCGAGTGGATGCTCGGCCAGGGCGGCCTGGACTGGTGCGTGGGCCGCACGACCGCGTCCTCCGAGCATCTCTACGGCTGGGCCGAGGCGTCCTCCTTCGCGACGCCGTTCGTGTCCGACCCGGCGAAGCGCTCGCTCGTCGTCGGCACGATCGACCTCGCGGACGAGATCGACGCGAAGCTCGTCGCCTCCACGCTGCGTGCCAACGCCATCGTCGACGTGGAGCCCTACCGCAAGCTCGGGCGCAACCAGCTGCGCGTCGCGATGTTCCCGTCGATCGAGCCCGACGACGTGCGGGCGCTGACCGCCTGCATCGACTGGGTCGTGGGGGAGGTGGCGTAGATGGCCTCCGTCGCCACGCCCCGCACCGACGACGCGGACGCCGCAACGCCCGCGCGCGCACGCGTGCTCGTCGCCGAGAACATCGGCGTCTCGGGCCTCGAGGTGCTCGAGGTCGCCGGCTTCGACGTCGACACCGGCTATGACTGGACGCGCGAGCAGCTCGAGGAGCGGATCGCGGCCTACGACGCGATCGTCATCCGCTCGGCGACGAAGGTCGACGCCGGACTGCTCGCGCTCGCGACGAGCCTGCGCGCGGTCGCGCGCGCCGGCGTCGGGGTCGACAACGTCGACGTCGCGGCCGCCACGAAGCGCGGCATCATCGTCGTCAACGCCCCGCGCTCGAACGTCGTGACGGCCGCCGAGCACACGGTCGCGCTGCTGCTGGCGCTCGCGCGCAACATCCCGCAGGCGGCCGGCGCACTGCGCGAGGGCCGCTGGGAGCGCAAGAACTTCAGCGGCACCGAGCTCATGGACAAGACGCTCGGGATCCTCGGCTTCGGGCGCATCGGCCAGCTCGTCGCCGCGCGCGCCAACGCGTTCGGCATGAACGTCATCGCCTACGACCCGTTCGTCGCGACCCAGCTCTACGAGAGCGCGAAGGTGCGGCGCGCCGACACGCCCGAGGACGTCTACGCGGCCGCCGACTTCCTCACGCTGCACATGCCGACGACGGACGAGACGAACGGGATGATCGACGCGGCGGCGCTCGCGAAGATGCGCGACGGCGTCCGGATCCTCAACGTCGCGCGGGGATCGCTGATCGTCGACGCGGACCTGCAGGCGGCGATCGACGCCGGCAAGGTCGGCGGTGCGGCGCTCGACGTCTTCCGCTCCGAGCCGATCACCGATCACCCGCTGTTCGCCTACCCCAACGTGATCGCGACCCCGCACCTCGGCGCCTCGACCGCGGAGGCGACCGATCGCGCCGGCTACCAGGCGGCCGAGCAGGTCGTGGCGGCGCTGCAGGGCGGCAGCGTCACGACGGCCGTCAACGCGCCCTCGATCTCGGCCGAGGACCTCGAGCTGCTCAGCCCGTTCCTGCCGCTGTGCCGCCAGCTCGGAAAGCTCGCCGCGGCGCTCGCGTCGTGCGGGTCGGTCGACCGCATCGAGATCGAGTGCCACGGCCGGATCGGCGAGCGCGACACCGGTCCGCTCGGCATCGCGGTCGTGCTCGGGGCGCTCGCCGGCCGGACCGAGGACTCCATCAACGCCGTCAACGCGCTCGCGATCGCGAAGGAGCGCGGCATCGAGGTCGTCCAGTCGCGCTCGAACTCCGCGCGCGACTACACCGACCTCGTGCGCGTCGCGGTGTGGTGTGGCGGGGTGCGCCAGCATGGGGTCGTCGGCACGACGATCGGCGCCAAGCATCGGCCGCACCTGCTCGCGGCGTGGGGCCAGCGCTTCAACCTCCAGCTCGAGGAGCACCTCACGGTGTTCCGCTACCGCGACGTTCCCGGCGTCATCGGCCGCGTCGGCTCGGCGTTCGGCGCGCACGGCATCAACATCGGCTCGGCCGCGGTGGGCCACACGCCCGCCAACGCCGAGGGCGACGGCCGTCCCGCCGTCATCGTCATCACGACCGACTCGCAGGTCCCGCAGGCGCTGCTCGAGGAGATCGTCGACGTCGAGGACATGGAGGACGGCCGCACCATCTCGCTGAGCTAGCAGGGTCGCCGGGCGTCGCGGCGCCGGTCAGGGGGCGGCTTCACCTGCCGGCGCCACGGCGAGAACCTGTGCCGCGATGGCGTCGAGGATCTCGCCGTTGCGCGGATCGAACCCGAAGTTGACGTTGGCCTCGAGGGCGAGCAGCTCGCCCTCGGGGGTCTCCAGGACGTCGACGCCGGCGATGTCCATGCCGACGGCTCGCGTCACGGCGATCGCGAGCTCGTCGAGCTCCTCGCGCGGCGCGAGCTCGACCTCTCGCGCGCCGGAGCCGATCGCGGCGACGATCGTGCCCGGCGCGACGCGCTTCTCGTAGCGGGCGACCGACGCGTGGCGTGTCGCGACGACGCGGATGCAGCGGGCATCGGGCACGAAGCGCTGCAGGAAGCACGGCTCCACGACCGCGGCGACGTGCGCGGCGACCTCCCGCCGCGAGCGGGCCAGCGCGACGCCGAAGCCGCCGCTGCCGGTCACCGGCTTCACGACGATCCCCTCCGGCGGCCAGTCGATGCCGTCGAGCTGGTGCAGCGTCCACGCGTCCGGTCGCGGCAGGCCCGCCCATCCGAGCGCCATGTGCGCGAGCAGCTTGTTCGTCGCGACGCGCCTGCGCAGCGGCGAGTTGACGAACGGCACGCCGGCGTGCTCGATCGCCGCGGCGACCGTGTCCGCGTCGCGCCGTCCGGATGGATCGGGGACCTCCTCGAAGAGGTCGTTCGGGCAGAGCATCCCCACGTCGTGTCGCGGGGGGCCGGCGACCGCGAGCAGCTGCTCGGGCCGGTACAGGATCTCGACGTCGTGACCGGCGTCGACGAGCCGCGCGACGATGGCGTGGTTGCGTCCCCGCCGGCTGGTCGGATCGGCGAGCGGCGGGATGTTGGTGCAGAACGCGATCCTCACGGCGAGGCTCTTCGAGGCAGCCGATGCTAGCCGCCGTCCGGAGCGTCGCCCCGTCGGGAGCGCGCGCAGCCGAGCTCCTCGGCATGCCGCCGAGCGCCGGGTACGGCGTGGCGCCGGAGACGGTCGTGTGCGGGTCGGCCCGCTCGACATGCACAGCCGGCAGAGCCCGTCGAGCAGCGGCTCGATGCCGGCAGCTTCGGTCCTATCCGTCGCGGCCGGGTGCGGGGCACCGTGCGGCGGTCTGAGGCACACGCGGGGCCGCGGCCCGCCGGGTCCCGGCGAACGCAGGGCCTCAGGCACCATGGTCGGATGCGTACATCCTCAGACCTTTTGTGGTGGCGAGATGCGGTGATCTACCAGATCTACCCGCGCTCCTTCCAGGACTCCGATGGTGACGGCGAGGGCGACCTGCGCGGCGTCGTCCAGCGCCTGGACCATGTCGTCGCGCTCGGCGCGAGCGCGATCTGGCTGTCGCCGTTTCATCCCTCGCCGATGGCCGACGGCGGCTACGACGTCGCGAACTACACCGACGTCGACCCACGTTTCGGCACGCTCGCCGACGCCGACGCGCTGATCGCGGCCGCCCACGAGCGCGGCCTGCGGGTGCTGCTCGACATCGTCCCGTGCCACACGTCGATCGAGCATCCGTGGTTTCGCGAGCATCCCGAGCGCTACGTGTGGTCCGATCGGGACGGACCGCAGAACAACTGGCGCGCGGCGTTCGGCGGCCGCGCCTGGTCGCGCGACGAGCGCAGCGGACGCTGGTATCTGCACTCCTTCTATCCCGAGCAGCCCGACCTGGACTGGCGCCGCGACGACGTGCGCGCGGCGATGGCCGGCGTGCTCGGGTTCTGGATCGCGCGCGGCGTCGACGGCTTCCGGCTCGATGCGATCGATCGCCTCATGAAGGACCCCGAGCTGCGCGACGACCCCCCCGCGAGCGGGCCGCCGGCGCTGCCCGAGCAGGGCGACTGCGCCACGCTCGACATGCGCAATAGCCGCAACGCGCCCGACATCGGCGACGCGCTCGCGGTGTTGCGCGACGGCGCGGGCGCGCGAGCGCTGCTCGTCGGAGAGGTCTACCTGCCGGCCGCCAAGCTCGCTGCCTACCTCGAGCACGTCGATGTCGCGTTCGCCTTCGAGCTGCTGCACGCGACCTGGGAGGCCGGCGCGGTGCGCGCGGCGATCGCTGGCGCGCTCGATCCCGCCGGCGCCGCGGGGCGGGTCGCGTGGGTGCTCTCCAACCACGACTTCCCGCGCCTGCCCGATCGCGTCGGCCAGGGCAACGTGCGCGCGGCGGCGCTGCTCGCGCTGACGCTGCCGGGCCCGGTCTTCGTCTACCAGGGCGACGAGATCGGGATGGCCGACGGGCCGGGACGAAAGCCGCCCGACGATCGCGCCGGCCGCGACCGCCACCGCCACCCGATGCGCTGGGACGACGCCGCGCCGCACGGCGCGTTCACGACCGCCGACCCGTGGCTTCCCGCGATCGAGGTCGCGGGCGGCGCCGTCGCGGCACAGGAGCGCGAGCCGGACTCGCTGCTCGCGCTGTACCGCGACCTGATCGCGCTGCGCGCGCACCTGGGGGAGGGCCTGGAGTTCGCCGACGCCGGCCCCGGCGTGCTCTCGTACCGTCGCGGCGCCCGGCATCTCGTGGTCGTCAACCTCGACGACGTGGCGCGACCGGCGCCGCCGGCCGGGGCGATCGTGCGCGGCACCCATGCGGCGCGCCTGCCCGACGGTGGCCCGGCTCCGGCCATGCTCGCGCCCGGCGAGGGGTTCGTCGCGCGAGCCTGACGCCCCTCCGGCGCCCGTTCGCGAGTTTTCTTAACTTGTGCGGTTCGATACGAGCGCTGGCGGGTAGTCGGCGGCTATGCGGAGGGGGGCCATCGTCGGGCTGGGGCTGCTCGCGGCGATGGCGCTCGCGCTCTCGGCCTGCGGCGACGACGGCTCGGGCAATGCCCGCGTCACCTTGAAGTGGTTCATCTTCAACGAGCCCAGCGGCGCCCCGCAGAAGATCGCCGACCGTTGCTCGGCGCAGTCACACGGCGCCTACGACATCAGGTTCGAGTACCTGCCCTCGCAGGCCGACCAGCAGCGCGAGCAGCTCGTCCGGCGCCTCGGCGCGGAGGACAGCTCGCTTGACCTGATCGGCATGGACGTCGTCTGGACGGGCGAGTTCGCCAACGCCGGCTGGATCCGCCCCGTCCCCGCCGCGACCGCCGCCGCCGTCTCCAAGGACGTCTTCCCGAGCGTGCTGAAGACCGCGACGTTCAAGGGCAGGCTCTACACCGTCCCGATCTGGTCCAACACGCAACTGCTCTGGTACCGCAAGGACCGCGCGCCGACGCCGCCGAAGACCTGGGAGCAGATGCTTGCCATGGCCGCGAAGATCGGGCCGGCGAAGGGCCGCTTCCAGGTCCAGGCCAACCGCTACGAGGGTCTCGTCGTGCTCGTCAACCAGTTGATCGAGTCGGCCGGCACGGCGGTGCTCTCGGGCCCGACGCAGGTCGAGCTCGCCAAGCCGCAGACCGAACGCGCGCTACAGGTGCTCGGCGAGCTCTCACACTCGCCCGAGGCCGCCGCGAACCTCACGACGTCCACGGAGGACACCGCGCGCCTGGCGTTCGAGGGCGGCAACTCGACCTTCATGATCAACTATCCCTACGTCTATCCGTCGGCGAAGGCCGATGTCCCCGCGATCTTCAAGGTCCTGGGCGCGGCGAAGCTCCCGCAGGTCGACGCGGACAAGCCGAGCAAGCCGCCGATCGGCGGCATCAACATCGGTGTGTCGGCATACTCCAAGCATCCGGCCGAGGCGTTCGCGGCCGCGCGCTGCCTCGTCAAGCCGCAGAACCAGATCGAGGTCGCACAGCTCGGCGGGCTGCCACCGGTGCGCTCGGACCTCTACGACCGCCCGCAGATCGAGAAGACCTATCCGGGCTTCGCGAACCTCATCCGCAGCTCGATCGAGGACGCCGCGCCGCGCCCTTCGATCTCGCCCGCCTACCAGGATCTCTCGCTCGCGATCCAGGAGGCGCTGCACCCGACGACCGGGATCGATCCGAAGAACGTCGGCCCGACGTATGACAGGCTGCACGACTACGTCGAGAAGGCCGTCAAGCGCGAGGGCCTGCTGTGAGCGCGATCCCGATCGGCAAGCGCCGGCGCGGCGGCAAGCCTCCGCTGAGCGACAAGACGCGGGCCGAGCGCAAGCTCGCCTTCATGCTCTGCGCGCCCGCGGTCTTCGCGATGCTGCTCGTCACCGCGTATCCGATCGGCTACGCGATCGTGCTGTCCGTCCAGAAGCTCGACCTGCGCTTCCCGGACGAGGGCGGCTTCGTCGGGCTCAGCAACTACAAGACCGTCCTGACGTCGCCGCTGTGGTGGCAGGGCGTCGGCAACACGGCGCTGATCGCGGTCATCTCCGTGGCGATCGAGCTCGTCATCGGGATGGGCCTCGCGCTCGTCATGCACCGTGCGATCTTCGGCCGCGGGCTCGTGCGCACCGCGGTCCTGATCCCGTACGGGATCGTCACGGTCGTCGGGGCGTTCGCCTGGTTCTTCGCCTTCGACCCGTCCAGCGGCTTCGTCGATCACCTCGGCATCTGGTCGCCCGACAAGGCGTGGTTCGGCTCGCACGGCAGCTCGCTTGCGGTGATCATCATGGCCGAGGTCTGGAAGACGACGCCGTTCATGGCTCTGCTGCTGCTCGCCGGGCTCGCGACGATCGACGAGGGGCTCTACGAAGCGGCCCGCGTCGACGGCGCGACGGCCTGGCAGCGCTTCTCGAGGATCACGCTGCCGCTGCTCAAGCCGGCGCTGCTCGTGGCGCTGCTGTTTCGCACGCTGGATGCATTCCGCGTCTTCGACTCGATCTTCGTCATGACGCGCGGCTCGGAGAACACCGAGTCGGTCTCGATCATCGGCTACGACCAGCTGATCTCGCGGCTGAACCTCGGCCTCGGCTCGGCCGTGTCGGTGCTGATCTTCGTGCTCGTGCTGCTGATCGCGTTCATCTTCGTGAAGCTGCTCGGCACGAGCTCGCCCGTCGGCCAAGGGGAGCGGTAGTGGTCCATCACCGCAGCGAGTACTTCAAGTGGAGCTTCGCGATCGCGGCGGTCGTGTTCTTCGCGCTGCTGCCGATCGTCTGGATCGTCTCGCTGTCGCTGAAGACGCCCTCGACCGTGAGCGACGGGGCGTTCATCCCCAAGCAGTTCACGCTGCACAACTACACGTCGCTGTTTCACGGCGGCTTCGACAGCCCGTTCCTGCGCCCGCTGATCAACTCGATCACGATCGCGCTGATCGCGACGGTCATCGCCGTCACGCTCGCCGCGTTCACGGCCTACGCGATCGCGCGGCTGGACTTCCCCGGCAAGAAGCTGATCCTCGGCGGCGCGCTCGGGATCGCGATGTTCCCGCAGATCTCCGTCGTCGGACCGCTGTTCGACATGTGGCGCACGCTGCACCTCTACGACACCTATCCGGGGCTGATCATCCCGTACCTGACGTTCTCGCTGCCGCTGGCGATCTACATCCTGGTGGCGTTCTTCCGCGAGATCCCGTGGGAGCTCGAGCAGGCGGCGCAGGTCGACGGCGCGACGCCGTGGCAGGCGTTTCGTCGGGTGATCCTGCCGCTCGCCGCACCGGGCGTGTTCACCGCGGCGATCCTCGTCTTCCTGTTCGCGTGGAACGACTTCATCTTCGCGATCACGCTGACGTCGTCGGACGCCTCGCGGACGGTGCCGGCGGCGATCGCCTTCTTCCAGGGCGACTCGCAGTTCACGGCGCCGACCGGCAACATCGCCGCCGCCGCGGTGCTCGTGACGATCCCGATCGTGATCTTCGTCCTGATCTTCCAGCGTCGCATCGTCGCCGGCCTGACGGCCGGCGCGGTGAAGGGGTAAAGGAGCCCAACCCATGGCCGACATCGCTCTGCACGACGTCACCAAGCGCTATCCCGATGGGACCGAGGCCGTCAAGAAGCTCAACCTCGAGATCGCCGACGGCGAGTTCATGATCCTCGTGGGGCCCTCGGGCTGCGGCAAGTCGACCGCGCTGCGGATGATCGCCGGCCTCGAGGACATCACCGAGGGCGACCTCGAGATCGGCGGCGAGCGCGTCAACGACCGCGCCCCGCGCGACCGCGACATCGCGATGGTGTTCCAGAACTACGCCCTGTACCCGCACATGACCGTGCGCGAGAACATGGGCTTCGCGCTGAAGCTCGCGAAGGTGCCCAAGGCCGAGATCGAGCGCAAGGTCGCGCACGCGGCGCAGATCCTGGACCTCGAGGCCCACCTCGACCGCAAGCCGTCCAACCTGTCCGGCGGCCAGCGCCAGCGCGTCGCGATGGGACGGGCGATCGTGCGCGACCCGAGCGCGTTCCTCATGGACGAGCCGCTGTCGAACCTCGACGCGAAGCTGCGCGTGCAGATGCGCACGGAGGTCTCGCGGCTGCAGCGCGAGCTCTCGACGACGACGGTCTACGTGACGCACGACCAGACCGAGGCGATGACGCTCGGCGACCGTGTCGCCGTCATGCGCGGCGGCGTGCTGCAGCAGGTCGACACGCCGCGGGTGCTCTACGCGAGCCCGGTGAACATCTTCGTCGCCGGGTTCATCGGCTCGCCGGCGATGAACTTCTTCTCGGCCACGGCGCAGGGCGGAACGCTGAAGCTGCCGTTCGCCACGGTCCCCGCGCCGGACGGCGTCGGCGACGCCGGCGAGGTCATCGTCGGCATCCGGCCCGAGGACTTCGAGGACGCGCGCTTCGCGCCGGACAACAAGCGCCATCACGGCGTCGAGTTCGACGCGCCGATCGAGGTGCTCGAGTCGATGGGCTCGGAGATCTACGCGTACTTCGGCTTCGAGGGCGGCGCGGTGCGCTCGGACGAGCTGGCCGAGCTCGCGCGCGACTCCGGCGTGGCGGAGACGCCGGGCGGCGGCGCCGGACGGGCGGTCGCACGCTTGAGCCCGGAGTCCGAGGTCGGCATGGGACAGACGGCGCGGCTGTGGTTCGACGCCGGGCGGCTGCACGTCTTCGATCCGGCCGACGGGACGAACCTCCTGCATCGCGCGGCGAGCCACGCGCAGGCGCCGTCGGTCGCCGAGGAGGAGGGCGACGAGGCCGCGGGTCCCGGTCCAGACTCGCGCCCCGCCGCGGATGCTGACGCGGCCGGCGAGGCGCGGTAGCCTCGGGCAATGCACATCGGCGTCCTTGGCACCGGCACCGTCGGAAGGACACTCGCGCAGGCGCTCGTCGACCGCGGGCACGAGGTGCGGATGGGCGCGCGCCAGGCAGGCAACGAGAAGGCCGTCGCATGGGCCGAGCAGGCCGGCCCGCTCGCCAGCGAGGGCAGCTTCGCCGACGCCGCCGCGATCGGCGAGCTGATCTTCAACGCGACCGCGGGCACCGCGTCGCTCGAGGCGCTGCGGGCCGCGGGTGCCGAGCAGCTCGCGGGGAAGGTGCTCGTCGACGTCGCCAACCCGCTGGACGCCTCGAACGGGTTCCCGCCGACCCTGTCGGTCTGCAACGACGACAGCCTGGGCGAGAGCATCCAGCGCGCGTTCCCCGACGTGCGCGTCGTCAAGGCGCTCAACACGGTCACCGCGGACCTGATGGTGCGGCCGAGCCTCGTGCCCGGAACGCACACGATGTTCGTCTGCGGCGACGACGGCGCCGCCAAGGACCAGGCTCGCCTGCTGCTGGAGGAGTTCGGCTGGCCGGCCGGCTCGATCCTCGACCTCGGCGACATCACGAACGCGCGCGGCATGGAGATGTACGTCGCGCTCTGGGTCCGCCTCTACGGCGCGCTCGGCAGCGCGGTCTTCAACGTCGAGCTGCGCGCGGCGCAGTAGCCACGGAGCGATGGCGGCGTCTGCGCCCGTGCGCCGCAGATCCGCCGCCGGCGCGCGCGGCTCGCAGATTCGTCCAATCGCCCCACGGCGTCACGATGACCGTTTAGACTCCTCCGCGCATGACGCGTGCGCTCGAGCTTTCCCTGCTTCTCCTGCTCCCCCGATAGGGGGAGCTATCTGCGTGGCGGCCGCATTGCCGCAAACCGACTGAGAAGCAGCGAACCTCGAACCTTCAGGCCAGGAGAATCCACGTCATGAGCACCACCGACCCGAACCACGTCCGCATCTTCGACACCACGCTGCGCGACGGCGAGCAGTCGCCCGGCATCTCGCTGAACGCCGGCGAGAAGCTCGAGATCGCCCAACAGCTCGCGCGCCTCGGCGTCGACGTCATCGAAGCCGGCTTCCCGATCGCGTCGCCGGGCGACTTCGAGGCCGTCCAGGCGATCGCGCGCGCGGATTTCTATCCCGCCTGCCCACCGATCATCGCGGGCCTCGCTCGTGCTCAAGCACCGGACGTGGAGTCCGCCGCGCGAGCCGTACGCGATGCGCAGCGACCTCGCATCCACACGTTCATCTCGACGTCGGACATCCACATCGTCCACCAGTTCCGCTCCACCCGCGAGGACGTCCTCGCGCAGGCCCGCGCCGCGGTCGCGCACGCGAAGTCGTTCGTCGACGACGTCGAGTTCTCGCCGATGGACGCCACGCGCGCCGAGCTCGAGTACACCGCCGAGGTCATCGCGGCGGCGATCGAGGAGGGCGCGACGACGATCAACATCCCCGACACCGTCGGCTACACGGTGCCCGACGAGTACACGGCGTTCCTGAACGGCCTCTACCGCCTCGTCCCCGCGCTGCACGACGTGGTCCTCTCCGTGCACTGCCACGACGACCTCGGGCTCGCGGTCGCGAACTCCTACGCCGGCCTCGTCGCCGGCGCACGCCAGGTCGAGTGCGCGATCAACGGCATCGGCGAGCGCGCGGGCAACTGCTCGCTCGAGGAGATCGTGATGCTGCTGCACACGCGCGGTGACGTCAGCGGCCTGCACACGACCTCCGTCACGACCGAGATCGCGCGCACGAGCCGGCTCGTCAGCCGCATGACCGGCTACGTCGTGCAGCCCAACAAGGCGATCGTCGGGCGCAACGCGTTCGCGCACGAGTCGGGCATTCACCAGGACGGCGTCATCAAGGAGCGCACGACCTACGAGATCATGGACGCGCGCAGCGTCGGCCTGGACGCGAACTCGCTCGTGCTCGGCAAGCACTCCGGCCGCGCGGCGCTGAAGCAGACGCTCGCCGAGCTCGGCTTCGTCGTCGATGGCGCCGCGCTGAACGCGGCCTTCAAGCGCTTCAAGGCGATCGCCGACAAGAAGAAGCAGGTCACGGCGATGGACCTCGAGGCGCTCGTCACCGACGACCTGCGCGGCGAGCTCGCGAGCTATGCCTTCGACGCGTTCGAGGTCGAGGCGGCGTCGGACCGCGAGCCGCGCGCCGAGGTCACCGTGACGCTGCCAGACGGCGAGGTCGCGGTCGCGGAGTCCACCGGCGACGGGCCGATCGACGCGGTGTTCCGGGCGATCAACAGCGCCACGGGGATCGACGCGCAGCTGCGCGCGTTTCGCGTCGATGCCGTCACGGGCGGCCAGGACGCGCTCGGCGAGTCGTCGGTCGTGCTCGAGTTCGAGGGCCAGTCCGCCTCGGGCCAGGGCGTCGCGACGGACATCATCGAGGCTGCCGGCATGGCCTACGTCCGTGCGCTCTCGAACGTCGTGCGCAAGGCGCAGGCCGCCGACGGGCTCGTCGACCTGTCTGCCGCCGCGCCGGTCGCGACGCCGTAGCGCACACCGTCGCGGGAGTGTCCGCCGCCGGACGCCGCACGGCGCCGGCGGCGCGACGTCCTTCGCGGAACGTCTAGTCTCGCGTCGATGCCCGCCGACGCAGCGATCGAGATCGACGGGCTGCGCAAGTCCTACGGCCAGTTCGAGGCGGTTCGCGGCCTGTCGCTGCACGTCAGGCGCGGCGAGATCTTCGCGTTCCTCGGCCCCAACGGCGCCGGCAAGACCACGACCGTCGAGATCCTCGAGGGCTTCCGCGACCGCAGCGCGGGCGACGTCAGCGTGCTCGGCGTCGATCCCGCGAACGGCGACCGCGCGTGGCGCTCGCGGATCGGGATCGTGCTGCAGGAGGGCTCCGCGCAGCCCGAGCTGACGGTGCGCGAGACGCTCACGCTGTGGGCCGCGTACTACCCGGCGCCGCGGCCGATCTCCGAGACGATCGCGCTCGCCGGCCTCGAGGAGAAGGCCGACGATCGCGTCGGCCGGCTGTCGGGCGGCCAGAAGCGCCGGCTGGACGTCGGGCTGGCGCTGATCGGCGACCCGGACCTCGTCTTCCTCGACGAGCCGACGACGGGCTTTGACCCGGTCGCGCGGCGCGCCGCGTGGAAGGTCATCGCGGGCCTGCGCGACCTCGGCAAGACCGTCTTCCTGACGACGCACTACCTCGACGAGGCGCAGGAGCTCGCCGACCGCGTCGCGATCGTGAAGGCCGGCGTCATCGTCGTCGAGGGCCCGCCCGACGAGCTCGGCGTCGGCAGCTCGGAGACGGAGATCCGCTTCGTAGTGCCCGAGGGGCACGCGCTCGGCGAGCTCCCCGTGCCTCCGACGGAGGCCATCGAGGTCGTCGACGGCCACGCGCGGCTGCACACCCAGACGCCGACCGCGACGCTCGCGGCGCTCTGCGGCTGGGCGGCGGGCCGCGGGGTCGAGCTCGAGCGCCTCGAGGTGACGCGCCCGTCGCTCGAGGACATCTACCTCGAGCTCGTCGACACGCCCGAGGCCGAGGTCGCGCCCGAGGCGCCGGTGGCGTCATGAGCGACGTTCGCCGCGCGCTCGCGCAGCTCACGGCCGACATCAAGGTCTTTCGCCGCAACCCGGCGGCGCTGTTCTTCACCGCGATCCTGCCGGTGATCTTCCTGTGCCTGTTCGTCGGGATCTTCGGCAACAACCGCCTGAAGGAGTACGGCGGCATCCACGCGTCGACCGTCTACGTGCCCTCGTTCATCGCGCTCGCCGTCGTGTCGGCGTCGTTCGTGTCGCTGGCGATGGGCTTCACGCGGATGCGCGAGAGCGGCATGCTCAAGCGCGTGCGCGCGACGCCGGTGCCGTCGTGGATCGTGTTCACCGGTCGGATCGGCACCGCGATCGTGACCGCGGTCGTCGTCACCGCGCTGCTGATGGCGATCGGCGGGGTCGTCTTCGGCGTGAAGATCCCGACGCGGACGCTGCCGGGCCTGCTGACGGCGCTCGCGATGGGCGCGGCCTGCTTCTGCGCGCTCGGCATCGCGTACACGCGGGCGATCCCCAGCGAGGAGTCGGGTCCCTCGATGACGAATGCGGTCGTGCTGCCGCTGTACTTCGTGTCCGGCGTGTTCGTCCCGTTTCGGACGCTCCCGGACGGGCTGCAGAGCGTCGCGAAGGTGCTGCCCGTGGAGCCGTTCGTCGACGCGTTGCGGATCGCGTTCGACCCGCACACCGCCGGCACCGGGATCGCCGGCGGCGACCTCCTGAAGCTCGCGATCTGGGGCGTCGTCGGGCTCGTGTTCGCCGTGCGGTTCTTCGGCTGGACGCCCCGCCACCAGTCCGGGTAGGCCGGACCGCGCCGTCAGCGCGACTGCGGCTCCTCGTCGGGCCAGCGGCCGTGCTCGTCGAAGTAGTCGCGCGCCTGCGCCTCGTGATCGCGATCGACGTCGCCGCTGACGCCGACGCGGTAGAGGATGTTCAGCAGCAGCGTGGCTCCGGCCGCTCCGACGAGCATCGCGAATCCCTCGAGGCCGTCGATCGAGTGATCGAGGACCAGCACGAGGATCGCCGCGAGCACGACGACCGCCGGCAGGACGTAGCGCACCGCGATCAGCGCGGGCGATCGGGGAGAGGGCGCGGGGTCGGTCACCCCGTCATTCATACCTGACCCGCCGGCCCAGGCCGTCGCGCGCGCAGGGGAGTCGAGATGGCGCGACGGCCCGGGGCCCGCGGGTCCCGGCGGCGGGCGAGGCGGCCGGCCATCTCTCAGGCCGGCCGCTCACCACGATCGGGCTACTTCGTGGTCGACTTCTTCGTCGACTTCTTGTGGTGCTTCTTCTTGTGGTGCTTCTTGGCCTTGTGCGTCTTGGTGGCCGCGACCGGGGTCTTCGTGGTCTTGGCGACGCCGGCGGCTGGAAGCGCCCCGGTGGCGGCGATGGCGCCGGTCAGGGCGAGCGCGGTGAGCGTGCGACTGCGGAGCATGGTTCCTCCTGGTTTTCGAGGCGGGCTCGGACGCCCGCCGACGTCCGGCAGTCTTCGCCCCACCCCTCAACCGGTCCCCAACGTCGCCTTTGACCTCGGTGTGGCCCGTGTTGGCATCGCGTTATGAGAGCCCCGGCTTCAGCATCCCTTTAGCGCACCGGGTGACGATCGACGCGATGCGGGGGAGCGGCGAGCTGCAGGTCCTGGTCGTGGACGACGAGCCCGAGCTGCTCGCGATCCTCGCCGACGCGCTGCGCCCCGACGGCCACGCCGTCACGGCTGTCGCGAACGCGGCCGGCGCGCTCGACGCGGCGGTCGGGGGGCGCTTCGACATCGTGCTGCTCGACGTCGCGCTCGGGCCCGGCCCCGACGGCGTCGAGATCTGCCGCCGGCTGCGCGCGGCCGGCGACGAGGTGCCGGTCATCATGCTCACCGCGCGCGACACCGAGGCCGACGCCGTCCGCGGCCTGGAGGCCGGCGCCGACGACTACATCACCAAGCCGTTCGGCCTCGCCGAGCTGCGCAGCAGGATCGGCGCCGTCCTGCGGCGATCGGCGCGCGGCGCGTCGGCGGGGCGCAGCATCAGCGCCGGCGAGGTCGCCGTCGATCCCGACCTGCGCGAGGCGCGCGTCGGCGGCGTCGCCGTCAGCCTGACGTTCTCGGAGTTCGAGATCCTCCACGCGCTGCTGCGCGAGCGGCGCCTGCACTCGCGTCAGGAGCTGCTGCGCGCGGTCTGGGGCGATTGCGCGTTTCGCGACCCGCGGGCGATCGACGTGCACGTCCATCATCTGCGCGGCAAGCTCGCCGCCTTGGGCGCGCCGCAGGTCATCGTCACGGTCCGCGGCGCGGGCTACAGGGTGCAGGGCTGAGGCCGCATTTGAGACCCCGGCGGCGACGGCACCGCGAGATGCCCCCCGCCCGCGAGCGCCACGGCGCCGCGGCACGCCGCAGGTCGTGGCTTCCGGGCGCGCGAGCGCGTCGCTCGCGGCGCCGGCTCGGGCTGCGGATCCGCTTCGGGGTCGCGCTGATGGCGACCAGCGTCGCGACGCTGGTCGGGGCCGGCGTGGCGCTCGTGCCGCCGCTGGACCGCCGCCTCGAGCTCGATCGGCTGCACACCGTCGAGCAGGTCACGCGTCAGGCGCGCCCCGCGCTCAGCGAGCTCGACGCGTCGCAGCTGAAGCCCGACGCGCCGGCGCTGCAGACCATCGTCCGCGGGCTCGCGCGGCGGGTCGGAGGCCGGGTCTCGGTCGCCGCCGCGGACGGGACGGTGCTCGCCGACAGCGATCCCGACGCCCGCTTCCAGCCCCGGATCGCCGCCGCGGGATCCGAGCGCCACAAGGTCCTGCGCCAGGGCCGCGCGGACGCCGCCGCGACGGTGTCCACGCGCGTGCGCACCGCGGCGGGGACCGTCACGATCGCGCTCTTCAAGCCGCTGCGCGATACCCGGGCCGCGCTCGCCGTGGTGCGGCGGGCGCTGCCGATCGCCGCGCTCGCCGGGCTGCTCGTCGCGCTCGCGCTGGCCGGGCTGCTGTCGCGGACGCTGCTCACCCGGCTCGCGCGGCTGCGCGACGGCGCGCGCGCGCTCGTCGGCGACGGACTCTCGCGACCGCTGCCGCGCGACGACAGCTCAGACGAGGTCGGCGAGCTGTCGCGCGCGCTCGAGCGCATGCGCGCGCGATTGCACGACGACGCACGCGCCCGCCACGCGTTCCTGACGACGGCGTCGCACGAGCTGCGCACCCCGCTCGCGTCGCTCGCCGGCACGCTCGAGCTGCTGTCCGAGGACCTCGCGGCCTGCGAGCCGGGCCTGCGAGAGCGCGGCACAGCCGTGGTCCCGGCGCGGGCGCGCGGGTCTCGCACGCGCGCGGCCATGGGGTCGGGGTCGGGGTCGGGGTCGGGGTGGCGTGGGATCCGCGGGCCCGGCGCGCGCGACGCCGGCGGATCGGCGTCCCTGGAGAGCGCGGCTCGCCGCGCGGTCGCGGCGCGCCACCAGGCCGAGCAGCTCACGCGCCTGACCGCCGACCTGCTCGACCTCGGCCGTCTCGACGCCGACATCCCGCCACGCCGCGAGCTCGTCGACGTCGGCGAGCTCGCGGAGATCGTCGCCAGCGAGTTCGCCGCCGACCGCGAGCTGCGCGCGGACGAGCGCGTGTCGGTGCGCGTGGACGGCGGATCGCGCTGGGCACTCGCCGACCCGGTCGCGACGGTCTGGATCCTGCGGATCCTCGTCGACAACGCGCTCG
>DASXCR010000092.1:0-11353 GCA_036491075.1 Solirubrobacteraceae bacterium | reverse complement strand
CGCGAGCCGCCTGCTGCGCACACTCGCCCACGCGGTCCTCACCGCCGGCGAGCGCAGCGGCGGGCTCGTCGACGCGACGCTCGTCGGCGAGCTCGAGCTCGCCGGCTATCGCACGTCGCGCGCCGGACAGCCCGGCCTGTGGCCCGCCGAGCTCGCCTTCGACGACGCGGCGCGGCACCCGGCGCGCCCCCGCCCGGATCGGCCGTGGAGCAGGATCGGCGTCGATGACGAGGGGCGCACGATCACGCGGCCGCCCGGCCTGAGGATCGACAGCGGCGGCCTCGGCAAGGGGCTCGCGGCGGACCTCGTCGCGAACACGCTGTCCGCGCACCCCGCGTTCGCCGTCGACTGCGCGGGCGACGTGCGCATCGGTGGCACGGCCGGCGTGGTGCGGCGCGTGCTCGTCGCGGACCCGGCGGGTCCCGAGCCGCTGCACGAGCTCGAGATCGTCGACGGCGCGGTCGCCACGAGTGGCATCACGCGCCGCTCGTGGCGCAGTGCGAGCGGCACCGCCGCGCACCACCTGCTCGACCCGTCGACCGGGCTGCCGGCGTGGACCGGCGTGATCCAGGCGACGGCGCTCGCCCCGACCGCCCTCGAGGCCGAGATCCTCGCGAAGGCGGCGCTGCTCTCCGGGCCGCGGCGCGGGCGTGCGCTGCTGCTCCACGGCGGCCTCCTCGTGTTCGACGACGGCAGCGTCGACCTGATCTCGCGCGACGACCGCGAGCTCGCGGCGCAGCCTGCCTAGCCATGCTGGCATCGAGCATCCACCTGTTCTGGCTCACGAGCCGCGCGGCGGGCGTCAGCGCGCTCGTGCTCGCGAGCGCGGCGGTCACCGCGGGGCTTTCGATCGGGGCGAAGGGCGGGCCGCTGCGCGGCCGCTCGGCGCAGCTGCGCACACTCCACGAGGCGCTGTCGCTGGCGACGCTCGCGGCGCTCGCGCTGCACGGGCTCTCGCTGCTCGCCGACGACTGGCTGCGGCCGGGGCTCGGCGGCATCGCGATCCCGTTCACGATGTCCTACCGGCCGTTGTGGACCGGACTCGGCATCATCGGCGGCTACGGCATCGCCGCGCTGTCGCTGTCCTACTACGCCCGCGCGCGGATCGGCGTCGCGCGCTGGCGCGGGCTGCACCGCTTCATCGCCGTCTTCTGGCTGCTCGGCGTCGTGCACACGCTCGGGGCGGGCACCGACGCCGGACAGGCGTGGTTCCTCGTGCTGGTGGCGATCGTCGTGCTGCCGCCGCTCGCGCTGCTGGGCGTGCGCTGGCGCTCGCGCCTCGATCTGCCGGCCGGCGAGCCGCTCGCCCCGGGGTCGCGTGCGATCTGAGCAGACCCCCGTCCGAGGCGGCGCACTTCACATCCGCCGCCAAGCGGGCTAGCGTCTCGGGGGTGGCGTTGAAGGACAACCTGCGAAGGCGCTCCGCGGCCGACCTGCGCGAGGAGCGCGACCAGCTCGGCGGCTGGGTGCGCCAGCCCGAGGTGCGCTGGCTGGATCCCGCGATCCTCGCGCGCGCCGGGGTCGAGGTCGCGGTCTCGGGCACCTTCGGCAAGTTCGCCGACAAGCGCGAGATCCAGACGCAGGAGCAGGGCCCGTTCGACTACTCCGCCGAGGGCGAGCTGTGGATCGACTACCTGTCGGACACCGGCGACGGCTGGGCCGCCACTCAGACGATGGCGTGGGCGCTCGCGCAGCCGAGCCTGACCGTGTCCGACGAACGGCTGCCCCGCGGCAGCGTGCTGCTGCTCGGCGGCGATCAGGTCTATCCGACGGCCGGCACCGAAGCCTACGAGGACCGCTTCAAGGGCCCGTTCGCGGCGGCGCTGCCGCGCTCGGAGCCGGGCGCCGAGCCCGACATGTACGCCACGCCCGGCAACCACGACTGGTACGACGGGCTCGTCAGCTTCCTGCGCCTGTTCTGCGCGAGCGGCTGGATCGGTGGCTGGCGCACGCGCCAGCGCCGCAGCTACTTCGCCCTGAAGCTGCCCAACGACTGGTGGATCTGGGCGATCGACATCCAGCTCGACACGTACATCGACGACGTGCAGCTGCAGTACTTCGCCGACCACGAGATCGGTCCCGGCGACAAGGTCGTCCTGCTGACCGCGAAGCCGAGCTGGGTCGTGGCGGTCGACGGCCGGGTCGAGCCGCCGACCTGGAAGTTCCTGAGCTTCTTCGAGGAGCGGATGGTGCGCGACACCGGCGCGCGGCTCGTCCTGACGATCACCGGCGACCGCCACCACTACGCGCGCTACGAGCCGACCGGGCCGGGCTCGGACGAGGCGCCGACGCGGCTGACCGCCGGCGGCGGCGGCGCCTACCTGTCGGCGACGCACACGCTCCCGCCGGACCTGCGATTGCGCACGCTGGCGCGCAAGACCGGCGCCGACGGCTACGAGGAGCAGCCTGTCGTCGACAACCACCTCGAGCAGATCTACCCGAGCGCCGAGGACTCGCGCCGGCTCGGCAACGGGATCCTGCGGCTGGCGAAGCTGAACCCGGCGTTCGGCCGGCTGTTCGGCGCGTTCTACGTGCTGCTCGGTGCCGCCCTGCTCGGCGGGACCCCGAGCGCGGTCGACCCGGCCGCCCACGTCCCCCGTGGCTGGACGTCCTACGCGCCCTTGCATCTCGACAACGCCGACCGGCACGAGGGCTTCGTGGACTTCGTCTCGAGCTCGACGGGCGGCATGGCGATCGTGCTCGCGCTGCTGCTGTTCGGCGGGATCTTCGGTGGCCTCGACATCAAGCAGAGCACCCCGCTGCGCCTCGCTGTCGCGGTCGCGCACACCGTCGTCCACCTGCTTGCCGCGAGCCTCGCGATCTGGCTCGCGGTCAGGCTCGTCCCGCACCTCTGGGACGCGAAGTTCGCGATCTGGGTGGCGGGCCTCGCGGCGGCGTTCGTCGTCGGCCAGCTCCTCGGCACGACCGTGTTCGCGTTCTTCCTGTGGCTCGTCCACAAGTGGCGCGGACCGAAGGCGCAGGCGAACGCCAACCAGGTCTTCACCGGGCAGTCGATCGCCGACTACAAGAACCTGCTGCGGATGCGCCTCGCCGCCGACGGCACGCTCACGATCCATCCGCTCGGCATCGACGCGGCGTGCCGCGAGTGGGAGCTGGTGGCGACGCGCCCCGAGCCGCGCTTCGAGCCCCGCGGCGCAGCGCCGTCGGTGCACGCGATCGACCGCCCGCTGCGCTTCGACGCGGCCGGCAACCGCCTAGCCTGACCGCCGATCCGGCGCTCGGACGGCAACGACCGAGTCGCGGGGTGCTACCAGCCACCCGCCGCTACGGCCGCGCCGCGAGCAGCCGCCGCGCCGGCCCGGTTCATGGGTCGCGGCGGCCGCCCGCGGCGAGCAGCGCGCCACCGCCCCCGGCTCACGGGGTCGCGGCGGCCGCCCGCGGCGAGCAGCGCGCCGCCGCCGCGACCTCCTTCGCGTGCGCCGACGCGTCCGCGATGTAGGCGACGAACGGCGCCTTCGCCGGGTCGGCGACGATCGCCCGCGGCCCGGGATCGAGCTGGCCCTGCGACAGGACGTAGAAGATCCGCCAGTCGTCGCCGGCCAGCGCGACCGCGCCCGTCCGCGCGCCGCCGACGCCGCTGCGCCGCGCCGACGCGACGTCGCGCGCCGCGAAGCGCAGGTCCGCCGCGCTGCCCGCGAGCTGCGCGCCGGCGAGCAGCAGGCACGGCACGTACTCGTCCGACGGCGCGGGCGCGCCCTTCAGCGCGACGCCGCAGAACAGCTTGCTGCGGAACTCATAGAGCTTGAGGCTGTCCTCCGGGCACTCGCGGTCTGAGTCGACCTCGCGCACGAGCCTGAACACCGCCGCCGCCGAGCCGCAGCCGACGAGGCCGTCGTGCGCGTCGACGCACCTGCCGGCCTTCGGGTCGGGCCCGCCGAACGCGATGTGCGCCACCAGCACGATCGTGACGCCGACGATTGCGACGACGGCCAGCATCCTCAGCGGCGATCCCTGCATCCGGTGCGACTCCTCCCTGTGCCGACGGCGCCACACCCTGCCACAGGAAGCACGGCCGGCGACGCGAGCCGACTGCACGGCGCGCGATCATGCGACGGGTGCGCCGCCCCGCCGCAGTCTGGCTCGTGCTCTTCGCGGCCTACGCCGCGACGATCGGCCTGCACGCCTTCGGGTCCTCGCAGTTCGGCGGCGACGAGCCGCACTACCTGCTGACCGCCGAGTCGATCGTCTCCGACGGCGATGTCGACCTGCGCAACCAGTACGCCACCCGCGCCTACCGCGACTGGTACCCGTACGTGCTCGAGCGCCACGGCCGGCTGACGAACGGGCAGGCGAACGAGCCGCAGGGCATCGGCTTCGCGCTGCTGATCGCCCCCGCCTACGCGATCGGCGGCCCGCTCGCGGTACAGATCATGCTCGCGGCGATCGCCGCGCTCGCGTTCGCGCTCGGCGGCGCGCTCGCGCGCCGGCTCGTGCCCGAGCCGTGGGCGAGCGGGGCGACGCTCGCGGTCGGGCTCTCGCCGCCCGCGCTCGCGTACTCGACGACGGTCTCCCCCGAGCTCACCGCCGGGGCACTGCTCGCGTTCGCCACGCTGCTCGCCCTGCGCGTGCGCGAGCTGCCGCGCATCCGCTGGGTCGCGGGCGCGGCGACCGCGCTCGCCGCGCTGCCCTGGCTCGGGCTCTCGTTCGCCCTCGCGGGCGCAGTCGTCGCGCTCTCGATGGTGCGCTGGCTGCGCCGCCGGGCGCGCGGCTTCGCGGTGCTCGTGACCGCCGAGGTGCTGCTGTTCTCGGCGGTCATGTTCGTGACGATCGACGACGAGCTGTTCGGCGGCTTCACCCCGACGTCCGCCGACGTCCCGGGCCACGGCCTCGACGACCTCGGCGCGTCGCAGATCGCCGGCCGCGCGCCCCGGCTCGTGGGGCTGTGGATCGACCGCACGTATGGCCTGCTGCGCTGGGCGCCCGTCCTCGCGCTTGCGTTCTTCGCGCTCTGGCTGCTCGCCCGCTCGCGCCGCGATCACCTCGCGCGCGCGCTCCCCGAGCACCGCGAGGTCGAGGTCGCGGCGACGCTGTGCGCGCTCGTCTGCGCGGCGCAGGTCTTCGTCGCGACGTTCGTCGCGCCGACGATGTTCGGGTTCTGGTTTCCGGGGCGCTACCTGATGCCTGCGCTGCCGCTCGCCGTCGCGCTCGTCGCCTGGGGGCTGCGCCACGCGCCGCGCGCGGGCGGGGCGCTCGCGGCGCTGACCCTCGTCACCAGCGTGTGGTGGTACGCGGTGCTGCGGATCGGCGGCCACGGGATCGTCGGGCCGACGTCGCGCGCGCCGCTCGGTCCGCTCGACGCGGCGCTGGCGCTGTTCGGAACCGGGTCGGCCGGCGCGATCGTGGCCATCGTCCTCGTCGCCGGCGGGCTGGGCGGCCTGATCGGCTGGGAATGGCGCACTTGGCGACACGACGCTTGAACTGCCCGGTGCTCGGGGGATACGTTACGTCGAAGCTGGCCCGATCGGCTCAGCACGTCTTCGAGTAACTCGAGCGCCTCGCCGAGGAGGCGCAGATGTTGGGGGGAAGCATGAGATCGTCGCTCCGCAGGGCCCGGCTACCGCTCGCCGCGGTGGGCTCCATCCTCGCCTGCCTGGCGGTCGCCGGTCCGGCGAGTGCCGCGATCACGCCGACGGGCGTCACGCTGAACTGGTCTGCCTGTGGCGACGCCGGGGCGCAG
The DNA here is from genome assembly GCA_036491075.1 of Solirubrobacteraceae bacterium. Classification (GTDB taxonomy): domain Bacteria; phylum Actinomycetota; class Thermoleophilia; order Solirubrobacterales; family Solirubrobacteraceae; genus CADCVQ01. The sequence goes on along the minus strand of DASXCR010000092.1, from coordinate 5,655 downwards.
TGCGCGACCCCGTCCGTGCCGCGGGACTACTCCGCGCCGCGCGGCCCGTCGCTGAAGCTCGCCGTCGCGAAGTCGCCCGCGACCGACCCGGCGCACCGCATCGGCTCGCTGTTCTTCAACTTCGGCGGCCCGGGCGCGAGCGCCGCGGACTACGTCGAGGCCTACGGCTCGCAGCTGTTCCCCGTGCTCAACGAGCGCTTCGACATCGTCGGCGTCGACCCGCGCGGCACCGGCGGCAGCGTGCCGACCGACTGCAAGGCCAACCAGGAGACCCAGGGCGTCTACTCGCAGCCGTTCACGACCCCCGACAACCTCAACCTCGGGGCGCTGGTGGGCAAGGACGTCTCGTACATCGCCCGCTGCATCGCGCTCAACGGCGAGAACCTGAGGTACCTCTCGACGGCGAACGTCGCGCGCGACTTCAACGCGATCCGCGAGGCCGTCGGCGACGCGAAGATGACGTATCTCGGCTTCTCGTACGGCACGTTCCTCGGCGCCACCATCCAGAGCCTGTTCCCGGGCAAGACGCGGGCGGTCGTGCTCGACGGCGCGCTCGACCCCGACCAGTACATCAACCACCCGCTGAGCAGCCTCGACGAGCAGTCCGCGGGCTTCGAGAAGGCGATCAACCGCTTCATGATCGCCTGCGCGGCGGACCCGACCGGCTGCGGCTTCGGCGACGGCGACCCGCTCGGCGAGGCCGACACGCTGATCGCACAGGCCGACAAGACGCCGATCCCGGCGTCCAACGCGCCTGGGCGCCCGGTCGACGGCGACGACATCCGTGCCGCGCTCGTGCAGGAGGTCTACGCGAAGTTCCTGTGGCCGCAGCTCGCGGGCGCGCTCGCGCAGCTCTCCGACGGCGACGGCGCCGGGATCCGCTCGATCATGGACGACTCGTTCTACGGGCGCAATCCCGACGGGACCTACGATCCGGCCTCGGACCGCTACTTCCTGCTCAGCGCGGACGAGCAGAACTACCCGCGCAGCACGCAGACGTTCCTGGACGAGGGCAAGCAGTCCTACTACGACTTCGACCACGCGTTCTGGAACCACGGCTACTCCGAGCTGAATTGGGGCCTGTACCCGATCCGCGCGCAGAACGCGTTCACCGGACCGTTTCACACCTCCGGCCAGGACCCGACGACCCTCGTCGTGGGGACGCGCTATGACCCGGCGACGCCGTACAAGGAGGCGGTGCGGCTCGTCCAGCAGCTCGGCAACGCCCGCCTGCTGACGATGACGGGCGACGGCCACACGGCGTACGACGGCTACCCGGCCGACGGCTACAACTCCGAGTGCGTCGACGACGCGGTCAACGCGTACCTGTTCGGCCTCGAGCTGCCGCCGATCGGCAAGCAGTGCGCTCAGGATCAGCCGGCGTTCCCGGCCGTCGTGCCGCTCGCGCAGCAGTCGCTGGGCGCCCGCTCGCCGCAGGTCGTGGTCCGGCCCGGGACGCGCCCGATGCGCCTGCCGTAGGCGTCCGTCGGTGTCGCCGGTCGCGGCGCGGTCGGTCTCGCGCCGCGACCGCACCGTTCTCCGTCCCGCGATCCGCCGCGACGGTGGACAGCGCGGGGTGCGGCGATGATGATCTCGGCATGCCGAGGACCCGTCTCGTCGCGCCGTTGCTCGCCGTCGCCGTCGCGCTCGCGATCGCCACCGTGGCGTACGCGAGGTCCTACGACGTGCCCGGCTCGCTCGGGAGCACGCTCGACCGCACCCGTGCGAAGGCCGGGCTCGCGATCCTCCTGCCGAGCCGGCTCGCGCTGGACTACGACGGTCGCCTCCACGCGTCGGGCGGCGGCGATCGCCGCTCGTACGAGCTCGCGCTCGACGCCGCCCCGAACTGCGGCGGTGCGGACGCGTGCTTGCTCGCGTCCTTCAGCGCGCAGCGCGGGGGGACGCCCGCGTTTCGCACGAAGGTCGCGCTGCGAGGCGGGCGCACCGGCTACTACAAGGCGCTGTCGTGCGGCGGTTCGTGCTCGCCGCCGGAGATCCAGTGGCGCTCGCGCGGCAACCTCTACTCGATCCAGGCGAAGGTCGGGGCGAGCGCGAGCGCAAGCCAGCGGCGGGCGCTCGTGACGGCGGCGAACTCGGCGATCGGCGCGGGACCGCGGTAGGCGGCGCGGCGGCCGGGCCGCCCACCGTCCCGCGGCCGGCCAGAGCCCCGGCCGAACGGCCCGCGACCCAGCCGTAGCCGGAGCGCGGGCCGCCGCGATCCGATCAGGCGCCGCCGAAGCCGGCGTAGTACTGCGCGAACGTCTCGAGCTGGAGCGCGAACACGCCGTCGCCGGGGAGCGTCAGCCCCTGCCACGTGCCGGGGAGCACGTTCAGCGTGCCCTCGTGGTAACCCCACGGGTTGCGCAGGATCACGTACTCGTGGCCGCCCGAGGACTCCGTGCCGAGGATCGAGTACGCGTGGTTGGCCACGATCCCGCTGCCGTCGTAGCTGACGGTCGCCGAGCCCGTGCCGTAGGTCCACGCGGTCATCGGCTGCGTCGCGCGGCCGTTCGTGCAGCGCGTGTTGATCGTCGACCACGCGTCGCTCGCGTTCGGGGCGTGGTACCACGGCGCGCGGCCGACGAGCGAGGCCACCGCCCACGCCGGGTCGCCGTAGTTGAGCTCGTCGTAGTTGGAGCTCGACGGCTCGCCGATGCCGGTCGCGCCGCGCATCCCGATGAACGCCTTCTCGAGGTTCGCCGGCCACGTCTCGCCGGCGACGCTCGAGCGCCCGTAGATGTAGCTGCCGCCGCTGGACTGCGGCACGTCGTCGCGGACCCGGACGTTCTTGGCGGCGGCCCAGTCGGCGGACGCGTAGAACGTGAACTCGTAGTCGGCGCCGCCGCCGGACACGACGCCGGTGCCGTCCTTCAGCGTGCGCTCGGCGATCGCGTCGGAGTGACACCACGCGACGGAGGCCATCGCCGAGATCAGCCAGCAGTCGGCGAGCGCGCCCTGGACGGGAGCGGTCACGGTCGGCACGTCGACGATGAAGGTGCCCGGAACGGCGTATGTCAGGTCGGTGAACAGCAGGTGAAACCAGTCCGGCAGCGTGAACGAGATCTCCCTGTGCACGAGCGACGCCGCGGCCGGTAGGTGCACGTCCTTGATCGCGACGGTGGCCTTTGGTGGCGCTCCCACGGCCGCCGCCGCGCCTGCCGCAGCCTCCGGCGCGGGCACCGGCACCGGCGCCGCGAGCACGCGCTGGATGCCCGGGAACACCGGCGAGCCGAACTTCGGGTCGAACAGATGCTCGACCGGTGTGCCGAGCGCATCGGCCACGGTCTTCTCGAAGTCCGCAGCGTGCGGGTCGAGCGTGCGCCCGAGCCGCAGCTCGGCGATCGCCTTCGGATTCGCCGCGCCGATCTGGATCGCGTCGTCGGCGGCAAGGGTCGCCACGATCTTCGCCGTCAGCACGGGTGAGACGAGCCGCTTCGCGGCCAGGTCTGTCGTCGCCATCTCTCTCAGTGATCCCTTCTGAGGGTGCGAGGCGGGGGCCTCGCGTTGTGGCAGCCGGACGCGCCGGCTCGTCGAGGCGTCTTGCCTCTGCCGGGAGTCCGTCTGGCCCGGAGCGTCCCGCCCCGGGCACCCTCCAAGGTGCAGCACGCGACCGCCGCTTGCAAGCGCTGCGTGCGCGTTCTCACACTGGCCGGCCCGCCGCCGGCCGGCACGCGGTCAGACCTTGATCGCGTTCCAGGCCTTCTTGTGGACGCGCTTGGCCGCCTGGTAGTCGGCGAGCGCCTGCAGCGAGTCGACGTCGCCGAGCGTCGGGTGCGACGGCACGAGCGCCTGCGCAGCCTGGACCCCGAACTGCTTGGCGAGGACGGCGCCCATCGACTTGATCTTCATCGCGCCGAACCCCGGCAGCTCGGCGAGGTTGGCTCGCAGCTGCGCCGCGTCGGCGGCGTCGGTCCAGACGCGTGCGGCGTCGCCGTCGTAGCGGTCGCGGACGAAGGCGGCGAGGTCGTGGACGCGCTTGGCCATCGACCCGGGGTAGCGGTGCACCGCCGGTCGCTGGCGGAAGACGGGCTCGAGGTCGGCGGTCGCGAGCGTGGCGGCGTCGATCGCGCCGAGGCGCTCGCGCAGGACGAGCGGGCCGGCGAAGGCCTTCTGCACCGTCACCTGCTGGTCGAGCACGAAGCCCACGAGCAGCGCCATCGGGTCGGTAGCGATGAGCGCGTTGGCCTCGTCGGACCCGGTGAAGTACAGCCGATCGGGCATGTGCGCGATCGTAGCCGCGATGCGCACGTTGGGCGAACGAGGCCCGCACGGAGGGTCATGGGCGCAAGCACGCCGTGGTTCGCGACGACGTCCGCGGTCCACGCCCGGCGACCACGCGCTGTCACCATGACGTACGTGCCCCTGCTCGAGCTCGACACCCCGCACGGCCCGGCGCGCGCCCACCTGCAGCTCGCCGACGGTGGCGCCGGGGCGCTCGTGCTCGGCCACGGCGCGGGCGGGGGTGTCGGCGCGCCCGACCTCGTCGCCGCGGCCCGCGTGGCGACCTCGCTGGGGCTCGGCGTGGCGCTCGTCGAGCAGCCCTACCGCGTCGCGGGGCGGCGCTCGCCCGCGCCCGCTCACCAGCTCGACACGGCCTGGATCGCGGTGCTCCGGCAGCTGCTCGACGGCGAGCTGCGCGGCTGCCGGCTCGTCGTCGGCGGGCGCTCGTCGGGGGCACGGGTCGCGTGCCGCACCGCCGCCGCGACGGGCGCCGCCGGCGTCCTGTGCCTCGCGTTCCCGCTGCAGCCGCCGCGACGCAGGTCCGGCAGCGAGGCGCCGAGCCGGCTGCCCGAGCTCGACGGCGTGCAGGTCCCGGTGCTCGTCGTCCAGGGCGAGGGCGATCCGTTCGGCATGCCGCCCGTCGGGCCGCGGCGCGAGATCGCGCAGGTGCGCGGCAACCACAGCCTGCGCAGCGACATGGCGGCCGTCAGCGCGGCGATCGCGGCGTGGCTGCCGGCGATCTTCGCGTAGCTCGGGCGCCCCCTACCGCTCCTCCTCCTCCTCGAGGATCGCGCTGGCGGCGCTGGCCGGATCCAGGCGCCGCGCGACGACGGCGTCGATGAGCCCCTCGAATGCCGGATCGGCGTCCATCCGGGCCTCCAGCCGGCGCCGCAGCTTCGACGTCGCCAGCGCGATCACCTCGCTGCGCAGGTTGCGCCGGCGGCGCTCGGCCAGGGTCCCGGCCGACTCGATGTGGGCGCGATGCTCGAGCAGCTTCGCGACGAGCTCCTCGACGCCCTTGCCCGCGGTCGCCTCGGTCTGGACGATCGGCACCTTCCACGGACCCTGGGGCGCCAGCGACAGCACGCCGCGGATCTCGCGCACCATCGTCTGCGTCAGCGGATGGTCGGACTTGTTGACGACGATGATGTCGGGGATCTCCATGATCCCCGCCTTCAGCGCCTGCACGGAGTCGCCGCCGCCGGGCATCAGCACGAGCACGACCGTGTCGGCGTGGTCGATGATGTCGATCTCGGCCTGCCCGACGCCGACCGTCTCGAGCAGCACGTCCTCGCGGCCCGCCGCGTCCATCAGCAGCGCCGCCTGCAGCGACGCCTCCGACAGCCCGCCGAGCGCGCCGCGGTTGGCCATCGAGCGGATGAAGACGCCGGGGTCCAGGAAGTGCTCGGTCAGGCGGATGCGATCGCCGAGCAG
>DASXCR010000091.1:0-9259 GCA_036491075.1 Solirubrobacteraceae bacterium | reverse complement strand
CGGACACGATCCCGCTGCCGCCGGGCGCGCCCGCGAACATCACGCAGCTCTCCTGCGCCGACCTCCTGACCGACTCGATCCGCAGCATCTTCAGCGACCGGTCCGTCAGCGACGTCTTCGGCGGCGAGAACCAGCTCTTCTGAGCGCGGCGGCGCGGCGCCCGCAGCGAACAGTCGTTCGATCTGACAAGACAACTTGCGCCTCCACTTCCAGACGCAAGTCCTTGCCAAGATAATTGCGTCGTGGATCTTTCTCGCCTGAGGGCCAGCCCGATCGGCAGCGTGATCCCGATCACGGGGCCGGACCCCGCAACGCACGAGATCATCGCGGCGCACGCCTATCTGCCCGCTTCGCTCCCGCACACGCTGACGCTGTCGACGAGCACGTGGATGACGATCAACACCGCGACCGCCGCGCTCGCGAGACTCGACGGGGCGGCTCGGCTGATACCCAATCCGCAGCTCCTTCGTCGCCCAGCCCTCAGGCGCGAGGCCCAGAGCACGAGCGCGCTGGAAGGGACCTATGCGCCGTTCGCGGATGTCCTCGCGGCCAATCGCGAGAACGACACCCATCTCACGGCCGAGGTCCGCGAGATCCTCAACTTCGAGGAGATGGCGGAACTGGCGTTCTCGTGGCCGGAGGACCGACCGCTGACGTTGAGCATGCTGGGCGAGCTGCAGAGCACGCTCGTCCGAGGCAGGCGCGGGCAACTCAGCGATGCTGGGGGACTCCGCGACCGCATCGTCGTGATCGGCGCACGTGGGCGCGGCTTCGCTGAAGCCCGCTTCGTGCCTCCTCCGCCCGGGGATCAACTCCGCGCAGGCCTCGAGAACCTGCTCGCATGGATCGACGATCCACCCGATCTTCCGACCGTCGTCCTCGCCGCCTTGACGCACTACCAGTTCGAGACGCTGCACCCGTACTCCGATGGAAATGGCCGGCTCGGCCGGCTTCTCGTCATCGTCCAGCTGCTGCGTGGCGCACTCATCCGGGAGCCGCTGCTCGTCGTCTCCCCGTGGTTCGAGCAGCGCCGCGACGTGTATCAGGACGCGCTGCTGGATCTCAGCTACTCCGGCGCATGGGACGACTGGATCGCGTTCTTCGCCGAGGGCGTCGCCACCGCGGCGGCGGAGTCCCAACGCAAGGTCGAGCGGCTCGTCGAGCTGCAGGAGAACCTCCGATCACGCGTGCAGGAGGCGGGCAAACGAGGGGTCGCGGAACGCCTGGCCGCCGACCTGGTCGGAGTCCCGTACGTGAGCCGCGCAGACGTGAGAGATCGCTACTCCCTCTCGGGGCAGGGGGCGAGCAACGCGATCAACACGCTCGTGGAGCTGGACATTCTCGAGCCGGTCGCGTTTCGCTTCTCGCGGGGCGGTCAGCTCTACGTCGCTCGACACGTCATGAGCATTCTGTCCGGCTGACGTGGCCGCGGCGGCGGGAACAGCGCATCGCGGATTGCAAGTCTCGCGTCGCCGGCCATGCTCTCAAGCCGTTCTCGGTGGCCGGCGATCGATGGGCCTGCGGCTAGTCTGACCGTCGTGCGGCCCGTCTTCGAGAACCGGCTCTTCTGAGCGCGGCGGCGCGGCGCCCGATGGAGAGTCCGGCCGTCGACCTCATGCAGCGCCTCGGGCTCACCGACGACGAACTCTGCGAGATCCTCGCGGTCGACCCGATCGCGGTCATCACGGGCGAGCTCGATCACCGGCCGGAGCTGAAGATCCTGCTCGACCTCACGGCGGAGGCCCGGCAGCAGGTCGGCCACGCGACACTGCGCTCCTGGCTGCGACGCCGGGGGCCGAACGGGATCCCGATCGAGCACCTGCGCGCCCGCGACTTCGCCGCCTTCGAGGACGACCTGGACGTGCTCGCGAACCGCGGCTTCGTTATCGGCGGCTGACGAGCGCCGCGGCCCGGCGCCGGGCCGCGCAGTTGGCGCGGGATGTCGCGAGCCTCAGACGTCCGTCCAGGCGTCGCACGCCGCCCGGCACACTCGACGGGCATGTCGCCGGCGCCTCGTGGTCAACGGCACGAGGCGTCCGGCGGCGTCACTGCGGATCGGGGCGCGTCTCGCCCGGCCAGATGCCGGTCAGCCAGTGAAAGCCCTTCGCCCCGCTGCGATTGACCGCGGCCTTCGTCACCGCGAACGTCGCGCCCTCGACCGCCGCCGCGCCGAGCACGCGAGTCCACGTCGCCTCGAGCGTCGTCGGCTTCGGGGGCTCGCGCTCGTCGATGCGTCCCCAGACCTGCTCGAAGGCCTTGCGCGCGAGGATTCCGGCCACGATGCCGATGACGATTCCGAAGGGTTTGTAAAGAAGCTTCATATGCTCGCGCAGGGTACCCCTCCTGCGGCACAATTGACCGGAACTACCGGGAGGCTGTCATGGACCAGGCCGACGATCTTCTCCAGCGTGCGCTGCTCGACGCGGAAGCCTGCGCGTCCGTCGCCCTCAAGGTCGCAGACCTCCCGCTGTCGGAGGCCGTGACCGTGATCTTTCACGGCCGCCGCGACCTCGGCACCCTGCAGACCTACGTGACCAACGGCGGCCGCGAGGCCGGCTCGGCCGTCGGCGCGGGCGAGTTGCTGCGCGTCCCCTGTGACCTCGACCTCGCCGACGCGTCGACGCGCCACGAGGCGGAGGAGCTCTACGCGGCGCAGGCGCGCGCGCTGCGCGACGCGATCGTCGCCGCCGACACCGTGCTGGCCGTTTGGGCCGGGCCGCTCGCCGCCGCCACCGGCGGCGACATCGAGATCGAGCGCTCGATCGACCTCGGCGTGCGCCTACCCGCGCACCGCCTCATGCCGGTCGCGCTGACGGCCCCCGAGCGCCGGATGCTCGTCGCCGCCGTCTGCGGCGCCCGCACGCTCGCCGAGGGACGCCCGCCGATGGGGATCGTCTGCGCGCAGCAGGACCTCGCCCACGTGTATCCCCTGTCCGACGATCCCGAGCGCTGCCTCGAGGACTTCGAGCAGCGCGCGGCCGAGCATGCGCGCCGCCTCGTCGAGCGCCTCGATCACCAGGAGGCCTCCGTGCAGCGCTTCCTCGAGCTCAACGGAGACGACTTCCACCGGACCGGTTGAACCTCGCGCGGGCTCGCGCTGGGCGCACGTCGCCCGGCCGGTGCCGCGTGGCGGGGCCCTCGCAGGTGAGAATGGGCGCGTGAAGCGTCCCGTGATCATCGCCGTCGCCGTCATCGCCTTCCTCGCCATCGCGTTCTTCGTCACGCGCTGGCTGAACAACGACACCGTCGAGCGGGGCGACGTCGTGACGTTGCTCAAGGCGCAGGCGCGCGGGGACCTGCCGGCGATGCTGCGCGTCCTGCGGTGCGCCGACGCGTCCTGCGTCGCGGTCGCGCGCGCCGACTCGCAGAAGCTGCACGGCACCGGCGAGGTGAAGATCGCGTTCTACACGTCCGGGACGGCGCACGCGGTGACCGACAAGACGAAGCCGACACGCGTCGTCTGGTACACGCCCGACCGCCTCGCCAAGGGCCTCACCACCGTGCAGTGCGTGCTCGTGCGCCGTAGCGGCAACGTGCTGGCCGGAGCCTCCATTACGCTGCTGCGCCTCAGCGCCCCGATCGGTCACGAGGCGAGTTGTCCCTAGGCACAACTCGCGTGGACGCGGGGTGTTGGGTCCCGACGAACATGCGCATCCTCCGTCCGCTCACACTCGCGACCGCCGTCCTCGTCGCGGTGATCGTCCTCGCCGCGGGCGCGAGCATGGGCGCGGCGCCCGCTGAGGCGGCCGACGGCATCACGCACGGCACGATCTACCACGACGGGCCGGACAACCGCTACCTGCTCGGCGGCGACTGGCTCTTTCGCCTCGACACGGCGGGCGTCGGGCTCACCCAGCACTTCCAGCGCCAGACCGCCGACGCGGGCTGGAAGAAGACGAGCGTGCCGAACGCGTGGAACGCCGGCGACAACTCGGTGGCCTCGATGCTCGGCACCGTCGGCTGGTATCGCAAGGACTTCCACCTGCCCGACGCGAGCAGCCGGATGGACTGGCTCGTGCGCTTCGAGTCGGTCAACTATCGCTCGCAGGTATGGCTGAATGGCACGCCGATCGGCCGCAACACCGGTGCCTACCTGCCGTTCACCCTGCGCTTCCCGCGCTCGGTCCTCAAGCGCAAGGGGCTCAACCACCTCGTCATCCGCGTCGACAACCGCCGCCTGCCGAGCGACTTCCCGCCGTCCGGCCTCACCGGCGAGGGCGACCCCGCCGGCGGCTGGTGGAACTACGGCGGCCTGCTGCGCGAGGTCTACCTGCAGCGCGTCGATCGCGTCGACATCTCGAGCCTGCTCGTGCGCCCCGACCTGCCGTGCACGACCTGCGCCTCGAAGGTGCTGATGCGGGTCACGGTGCGCAACTACCAGCAGCATGCGGGCCGCGTGAGCATCGACGCCAGCTTCGGGGGCACGGCGGTGAAGCTCGGCACGAAGACGGTGCCCGCGCGGAGCTTCGCGACGTTCGAGGCGTCGGTCCGCGTGGCGCATCCGAAGCTGTGGTCGCCCGCCTCGCCGCACCTGTACAAGGCGCGCTTCACCGTCCGGCTCGCCGGCAGGAAGGTCGTCGGCTGGCACCTGCACAGCGGGATCCGCTCGATCAAGGTCGTCGGCGGGCACCTGCTGCTCAACGGCCACCAGCTGCATCTGCGCGGCGTCGGCCTGCACGAGGACGACCTCGTCACCGGGGCCGCGATCACGAGCGCGCGCCGCAAGCAGATCGTGGCGCAGGCCAAGGAGCTCGGCGCCGACGTGATCCGCGCGCACTACCCGCTGCACCCCGAGCTGCAGGAGCTGGCGGACAGCAAGGGCCTGCTGATCTGGTCGGAGATCCCGGTCTACGCGGTCAAGACGCAGTACCTCAAGCGCCCCGCGGTGCGCAAGCTGGCCACGCGCATGCTCGAGCAGAACATCGTCGCCAACCAGAACCACCCGTCGATCATGCTGTGGTCGATCGGCAACGAGCTGTCGTCCAAGCCCGGGCCGGTGCAGGCGGCGTACATCTCCGCCGCCGCGCGCGAGGCCAAGGCGCTGGACCCGACGCGGCCCGTCGGGCTCGCGATCAACGGCTACCCGTCGGCCGGCTGTCGCCCGCAGTACGGGCCGCTCGACGTGATCGGCGTCAACGAGTACTTCGGCTGGTATCCGGGTCCCAACGGCGAGATCGCCGACCGCGACAGCATGTCGGGCTACCTGGACTCCGTCCATGCGTGCTATCCGAACAAGGCGATCTTCATCTCCGAGTTCGGCGCCGAGGCCAACCGCGACGGCCCGGTCGAGGAGAAGGGCACCTACGCCTACCAGCAGGACTTCGTCAACTACCACCTCGGGGTGTACGCGACGAAGCCGTGGCTCAGCGGTGCGATCTACTGGGCGTTGCAGGAGTTTCGCGTGCGGCCGAACTGGGACGGCGGCAACCCGCACCCGGACCCGCCGATCCACGCGAAGGGGCTGCTGCACTTCGACGGGGAGAAGAAGCCGGCGTGGTTCGACGTGCAGCGCATCTACAAGGCGACCGACCAGCTCGGGGGCGGATAGCGCACGCCGGCCGGCGGCCCCCTTTCGCTACCCTTCGCCGTCGTCATGGCAACCCAGAGCACCAAACTTGCGATCTCACCGCGCGCCCCCGAGGGGTCTCGCGCCACTCGCCGCCTGCGTCGCAGCGGCCGCGTTCCCGGCGTCCTCTACGGCGGCGGCGACGAGCCGATCGCCTTCAGCGTCGACGCCCGCGAGCTGCGCATCGCACTCGCCGCGAGCGGAGCCGTGCTCGAGGTCGTCGACGACGGCAAGGCGATGCCCGCCGTCCTGAAGACCGCTCAGTACCACCCGGTCCGCGGCGAGACGATGCACGTCGACCTGCTGCGCGTGAACCTGAACGTCGCGATCGCGGCGGTCGTCCCGCTCGAGCTCGTCGGCGGGGACGACTCCCCCGGTGTCAAGGACGGTGGCGTGCTGGAGCACATCACCCGCGAGCTGAACATCGAGGCGCTGCCGACCGAGATCCCCGAGTCGCTGAGCTACGACGTGTCGGGGATGCAGATCAACGACACGGTCACGCTCGCCGACGTGCCGGTGCCCGCGCACGTGACGTTGCTCGACGACCTCGAGGAGACCGTGATCGCGACGCTGTCGCCGCCGCGCGTCGACGCCACGGCCGACGAGATCGAGTCCGAGACCGAGCGCGTCGGCGAGTCCGCCGCAGCGCCCGCCACGGGCGACTCCGACTCCGACTGAAGGCAGGGCCCATGCGGCTCTCCGGCCGCGGTGCGAGCGCCCCGGTCGACTGGCTCGTCGTGGGCCTCGGCAATCCCGGCTCGCGCTACGCGGGGACGCGCCACAACATCGGTTTCGAGGTCGCCGACAGGCTCGCCGAGCGCTGGCAGCTGCCGCGTGCGAAGACGAAGTTCAACGGGCTGCTGTCGGAGGGCCGCACGGGGCCGGGCGGTCCGCGCGTCGCCGTGCTGCTGCCGCAGACCTACATGAACGAGGCGGGCCGCTCCGCCGGACCGGCCCGCGGCGCCTACAAGCTCGCGCTCGAGCGCCTGCTCGTCCTGCACGACGAGATCGACCTGCCCTTCGGCGAGGTGCGCACGCGCGTCGGGGGCGGGCTCGCGGGCCACAACGGCCTCAAGTCGCTGAAGGCCGAGCTCGGCGGCGTCGACTTCGCGCGGGTGCGGATCGGGGTCGGGCGCCCCGACACGACTGACCCCGAGATCGTCTCCGCCCATGTGCTCGGCGCCTTTCGCGAGCCGAAGGCCGACGTTGCCGACCTGATCGATCGCGCGACCTCCGCCGCCGAGGCGATCGTGCTCGGCGAGCGCCTGCCGTAGCCAGGCCCTTGCGCCGCACCCACGGCGCCCGCCGGCTGGCCAGGCACCGTCCGCTGGCCAGGCACCGCCGGCTGGCCAGGCGCCGTCCGCTGGCCTGGCGCCGCCCGCTGGTCCGGCGGCGCAGGGTGCGCGCTTCTCGCGGGCCCGATGCTGCTCGACGCGTCGCAGCCGCTGCTTCTCCAGCGCGAGCCTCGTTCTGCCGATGAGCACCGCATGGCCCTTCGCCGCCGCGCGCTCGTCGCCGTCGCAGTCGCCGGCGCCGCGCTGGCCTTCGCGGGTCCGGCGCAGGCCGTCGATCCTCCGTCGTGCGACGCCACGACGATCTGGGCGCGGCCGGGGATCGCGCACGTCCACGAGCTGTCGTGCTGGGGCGTGGACAGCGTCGAGCTCGCCTCGCCGCCGCAGCACGCGCGACTCGAGGGGCTCGTGCTGTCCTACGAGGTGAAGTTCCGGCTCACGCCCGACGCGTCGTCGCCCGAGGACGACGCGTTCACGCTGCACCTCACCGGCCAGGGCGGCACGACCGATCAGGTCATCCACATCGACACCGTCCCGCTGAGCCGCAACACGCCGCCGCGTTGCTATCCCGTCAGCGTGGCGCAGCGCACGAGCGCCGCGACGCCCACGCTCGTCGGGTTCGAGGTCTCGTGCCTCGACGACGAGCACGACGACTTCACGATCTACGGCGGCGGACCGGGCACGCATCCGGACGCGCCGCTGTTCGACGACGGCCACCTCGGCAGCACCGTCGCCTGGCACTACCTGCCGACGATCGCGTCGGGCCAGGAGCAGACGACCTACTACGCCGTCGACGAGCTCGGCGCGCGCTCGGCGGACGCTCCGATCAGCGTCGAGGTCGGTCCGGCGGTCGATCGCCGGCCGCTGTGCAGCGAGGACGGCTTCTTCCCCGTCCCCTCGCTCGGGGTCCTCTCGCGGCCCGGAGCGACGCGCCACGTCGTCGTGTACTGCGGCGACGCCGATCGCGACCCCGTGGTGCCGCGGGTGGCGATCGCGCCGTCGCGCGGCGACCTGACCGCGTTCGACGTCGGCCCGCTCCAGCAGCTCGCAGCCGGTAGCGGCGTGCGCATCGACGCGACGTATGTCCCGAGGACGCCGTTCGAGGGCAGCGACCAATTCGCCGTCGTCGCCGGCGGCCCGCGGGGCGACGGCTCGCCGCTCCCCGTCGAGGTCACGGCACGAGCGCTGCCGGCGAACGAGCCTGCGGCCTGCTGGGCGAGCCCGGCTCACATCGGCGACGACCCCGAGGCCGACCTGACGGCGTCCTGCCGCGACGACGACGGCGACCCGATCACCGCTGCGCTCGTCACCGCGCCGGCCCACGGCCACGCCGCTGCGCCGGTCGTGCGACCCGACTACTTCGCCCCGGACCAGGACCTCTCGGTCGGCTACACGCCCGACCCCGGCTACGTCGGGCACGACGCGCTGACCGTGGCGATCAGCGACGCGAGCGGCGTGACGCAGACGCTCGAGCTGACGGTCACCACGGGATGGACCACCGGCATCACTGCGCCGTACACGATCGGCGAGCCCTATGCATGGCCCGAGCTCTCGTGGCCGAGCGGGCCGACGTGGCAGCCGTCGGTCGGCCAAGCGCTTCCCGTGACCCCGGTCGAGCAGGCGCGCCGGGCGCTCGGCACGCGCGCCGTGCGGCTCGTCGCCCGGGTCGGCGACGCCGGCGTGTACGCCCGGCGCGACGTGGTGAGAGCGTCGGCGCACACCCGCGCGCTCGCGGTGACGTGCCCCGTGCGCTGTGCCGTGACGTCGCGCAGCTCGGTCGCCGGACGCGGCGCGGGAGCCACGCGGCGCCGCGTGTCGCCGGGCCGGGCGGCCGCACTGAGCCTTGCCCTGAGCTCCGCGCAGCGCGCGCGGGTGCGGCGCTCGGGCCACGCTCGGGCCCTGTTTCGCCTGATCGTCACGCGCACCGGGGGCAGGCCGCGCCGCGCGACCGTGCGCGTCGCGCTGCGCGGCTGATCGCGGGGACTCCCGCCATCGGCGCGGCTGATCGCGGCGACGCCCGCCGATCTGCGCAGGAGCGCGCCGACCCGGCGGCGCTCGAGCCGGGCACCCTGTGGTCACGCACGCCAGCCCGTTGCCGGGCGTCGTGGGCGTGGCGGCGCGCCCGCCCGGGCGACCGGGCCGGCGGACCCCGCGACCTACACTGAGGCACCCGGCCGCGCCCACGCGCGGTCGCGGCGCGTGCACGATGTCGCTGCGACCCCTCCTCAGCCACCTCACCGACGATCCCTCCGGCGCGACGCTCGCGCGCGACGGCGGCCGGGCGTTCGTATCGGCGTCGCTGCGGCCCTACGTGCTGGCCGCGCTCGCCGACGAGGATCCGGGACGCCCGACGATCGTCGTCTCCGGCGACGATCGCCAGGCGCGCGACCTCGCGAGCGAC
>DASXCR010000090.1:0-2710 GCA_036491075.1 Solirubrobacteraceae bacterium | reverse complement strand
CGCCCCGAGGCCGACGCCGAGCGCGCCGAGCACGGTCAAAAACAGCGCCGTGCCGATCACCGCGCGCAGCGCATGCGGGTCGCCGATCGCATGATCGACGTGATGTGAGGCGACGATCGCCTGGACCGCGAAGAACGAGATCGCCGTCGCGATGAGCATCAGCACGAACGTCACCGCGGCGTACACGCCGAGCTTCGCCCACAACATCGGCAGGCGGTGCGGCACCGCCATCGCGCTCGAGCGGATCATGCCCGTCGCGTACTCGCCGGAGATGACGAGCACGCCCAGCACGCCGATCGCGAGCTGCGCGAGGTGATAGCCGCCGACCCCCGTGTCGATCGAGTCGTAGATCGCGCGATCGTGCGCGGTCATGTGACCCCAGCGGCCCATCTGGACGGCGGAGATGATGATCCCCAGGGCGACCATCGCGATGAACGCTGCCAAGAGCGACCAGCGCGTCGAGCGCAGCGACCACAGCTTCGTCCACTCCGAGCGCGCGACCCGTGCCTGCGTGACGCCCCCGCGAACCGCGGCGGGCGGCGCGGCCATCGTCGTCGTACTCATGCCACGAGCTCCAGCTCGTCGGTGGTCGTCGTCGGCGCCGCCTGCGTGCGGTACTCGACGGCGTCGCCGGTGAGGTCCATGTACGCGTCCTCGAGCGAGGCGCGCTGCGGGATCAGCTCGTGCAGCACGAGGCCGTGCGCCGCGGCGAGCTCGCCGATCCGCGCCGACGCCAAGCCGTGCACCTCGAGCACGTCGCTCTCGGCGCTGTGCAGACGCACGCCGTCGCCGGCCAGCGCCTCGCGCAGCGCGGCGACCTGCGGCGAGCGCACCCGCACCGCGCCGCCGGCGGATGCCTTGGCGACGACCTCGTCGACGGTCGTGTCCGCGATCAGGCGCCCGCGGCCGACGATCACGAGATGCTCCGCCATCTGTGCGATCTCGCTCATCAGATGTGACGATAGGAATACCGTACGTCCCTCGGCGGCGAGCCGCTTGAGCAGGGTCCGGATCCAGAGGATCCCCTCCGGGTCCAGCCCGTTAGACGGCTCGTCGAGGATCACGATCTGCGGATCGCCGAGCAGCGCCGACGCGATCCCCAGCCGCTGGCCCATTCCCAGCGAGAAGGCCCCCACGCGCTTGCCGGCGACGTCGGTCAGGCCGACCAGGTCGATGACCTCCTGCACGCGCGAGCGGGCGATCCCGTGCGTCTGCGCCATCGCCAACAGGTGGTTGAAGGCCGAGCGGCCCGTATGGATCGCATGGGCCTCGAGCATCGCGCCGACGTCGTGCAGCGGTGCCGCGAGATCGCGGTACGCGCGCCCGTTGACGCGAACGGTCCCGCTCGTCGGCGCGTCCAAACCGAGGATCATGCGCATGGTCGTGGACTTGCCGGCGCCGTTGGGGCCCAGGAAGCCCGTCACGATCCCAGGCCGCACGACGAAGCTGACGTCGTCGACGGCGAGCTTGTCTCCGTAACGCTTGGTCACGTGGTCGATCTCGATCATGTCGAGATCATCCGCTTCGGTGCCGCGCTTGACCATGCGTCGAAGGGATCGATTTCGGCCGTGCGCCCTACGCCGAAGGTCGCACATCGGCCTCGGACTGCAGCACCGTCATCGGCATCGCCTACCTCTCTGCCTTGCTCGATCGGGTCCGACACGCGCCCGCAGCGCATAGCGACGCGCCGCCGAGGCCGCCGGCGGCGAGGCCGCGAACGACCCGGTTGGGACTCACTGGAGGCAGGAGCCTGAGTGTCTTTGCGCTCCCCGGCGGCGGGGGCCTCACGTCGCGGATGCTCGGGTCGCTGTCGAGGCTGCCGCGTTGCCCGGGCTACCGGCCGGGCCGGTGAGCTGCCGAGCGATCGTGCTGATCATGTCCAGTCTCCACAGCCTGTCGTCACGGACGAACACCACCTGCCTGTCACTCAGCCACGTGGGTTGGTCGTCGTCGACGTCCTTCGTGTTCGTGAGCTTGATGTCGACGTTGTTGCGCAGATCGAGCAGATGCAGTTCGATGGCCGGCTGGGTGGCTTCGCCGTTCGCGACGACGCCATGTGGTCGGCGTCGGTGACGTAGGCGATGCGGCAGCCATCCGGCGACAGTGCTGCGTCGACCGCCGTCTGCGGCCCGACTGGCGGACGTCGGCAGCCATGCCCAGGAGTGCGCAGCCTGTGCCGAGCCACTCGCGACACGCGTCGCGCAGTCGCTGCACGTGGCACAGGGAGCGGTCACGCCGAAGGGCCCGTACACCACGGCGTAGAGCTGCGTCGGACCCTCCCAGGGACCGATCGCCGACAACGACCCGAGTGCGCCGAACGGGGCGGGCGCCCGAGGCGAGCTGCGCGCGCCCCGACGGCGAGCAGGCCAACCGCGTGCGCCGTCAGCTGCGCGCGCCGATCGCGCGCCCGAGCACCACGAACCCCGCGGTCGCCGCGAGGCCCTCGACGATGCCGCGCTGCAGGCCCTCGGCGAGGGACTGCTCGGCGTGCCAGGCGACCAGCGTCATCGCGATCGCGACGCCGCCGGCGACCGTCGCGCAGAGCTGCCACGGATGGGCGCGCAGCGCACGCAACGGCGGCAGGTCGTCGAAGATGTCGCCGGCGGGCCCGGCGGTCGTCACGACGAGCGAGCCGGCGCAGCGCATCCGCGCACCGACCGCGAGCAGCGCGATCGTCGCGACTGCCGCGGCGGCGCCGACGAGCGCAAGC
>DASXCR010000089.1:0-22993 GCA_036491075.1 Solirubrobacteraceae bacterium | reverse complement strand
CAAGATCGGCCTCGCGGCGGACTGGTCGGTGAGCGGCCTGCAACCGATCTGGCCCGCGTTCGGCACGCGGATCGGCAACGACGTCGAGTACATCGGCTACTTCGACGGCTTCCTGCGCAAGTACCCGACCGAGGCGCGCTTTCAGGCGGCCCTGCGGCGCGGGCACTACGACGCGATCGTCGTCGGCCGCGGCTTCTACCCGCCGCAGAACACGCCCGAGCAGCGCTGGGCGATCGCCGCCGGCTGGCGCACGGTCGCGCTCAGCACGCGGCTGCGCGTGCTCGTCCCGCCGCCCGCGGCCTGATCGCCGCCATCAGGCGGAACGCGACAGCGACGCGATCACGGCCGCCATCTTCGCGGTCTCGCGGTCGACATCCGCGTGCTCGTGCACCCACGCCCGTGCCGCCTCGCCCGCGGCGCGTCGCTCGCTCGGGCTCAGCGCCAGCGCCGCGCGCAGAGCATCCGCGAGCGCGGCCGCATCGCCCGGCGTGGCGAGAAAGCCCCACGGCGCGAGCACGCACTCGGGCAGGCCGACCTCGTCGCTGGCGACGACGAGCACGCCCATCGCCATCGCCTCCTTGACGACGACGGGCATCGAGTCGCGGTCGCCGTCGCGCGCGACCACGCACGGCATCGCCAGCACGTCGGCCTCCCCCATCGCGGCGAGCACCTCGGCAGGGGCGTGGCTGCCGGCGAGCTCGACGGGCGCATCCGCGGAGGCGATCCGCGCGGCCAGCTCGCCGTGCAGCGGGCCGTCGCCCACGATCCGCACGCGGACGTCGTCGACGAGCGCCGCCGCGTCGACGAGCACGTCGAAGCCCTTCTTCTCGACGAGCCGACCGACCGCGAGGATCGTGCGACCGCCGGGCAGCGAGTCGGAGCGCGAGAACGCGCTCGCGTCCACCCCCATGACGACCTCGTGCACCGACGCTGCCGGCGCCAGCGCCCGCAGGCGCACGACGTTGTAGTCGCAGCCGGTGAAGACGGACGCCGCCCGCTCGAGCTTCTCGCGCAGGTTGCGCGGCGAGGCGAAGATGTCGTAGGCGTGCGCCGTGACGCTGTACGGCCGGCCCGTGAGCGCCGCCAGGCGCATCGCGTCGAGCGCTGCGCCGCCGGCGAAGTGCGCGTGCAGGTGCTCGTCGCCGTCGCGCTCGATCCGCCGCACCGCACCCGCGAGCGCGCGCAGCGGGCGCACCCACTCCTCGTGGCGCCAGCGCCGGCGCGACACGAGGTCGCGCGCGCATGCCCGGGGTCGCGTCGCGACCAGCCAACCGAGATCGCGCAGCCGCCCGCTCCCGAGCAGCACGACGTCGACGTCGCCGGGCGCCTCCGGGTTCGGATGCGGAGCCACCCGCGCCGCCTGCACGCGCACCGCGTGACCCTGCCGGCGCAGCGCCGCGAGCTCGTTGACGACGAACGTCTCCGACAGCTCCGGCCACTGGTCCAGGACGAACAGCAGCCTCATGCGGCGGACTTCGTGCGCATCGGCTGGTCCATCGGCGCCGACTGTAGACGCTGCGCGGTGGCGTCGACCGAGCCGCGGAGGCGAGCGGGCTCGCGTCGCCCGCGGCGAGCACCTGAGCTGCGCGACCCGTCGGGCGACCCTTCGAAAGGCGCCGTTGGGCGCCGGGCCGCGATCGGCGGCGGGGATTCGCCGCGAGGATCGGAGATCAGGCTCGGCCGACCGGACGCCGCAGCCGGCGCAATCGCCCATGCAGGAGCAGCCGCGGACCGCCGGATGGCATCGAACCTCGCCTGCTGGCGGTAGCCTGGGAGCGTGGCAACCGCCGTGACACCCGTCGGCGTGCGCGACGGCGATCCGGAAGCGCTCGCGGGCTTGTGCGACCGCCGTGGCCCCGCCGTGCTCGCCTACTGCGAGGTCGTCGCCGGACAGGGCGACGAGGCCGTCGTCGCGGCCGCCGACGCGTTCGCCAGCTTCCGTGCCGGCGTCGTGGCCGCTCCCGATCTCGCCGGCCTCAACCCCGAGGCGCTGCTGATCAGCGCGACCCGCCACGCGGCCGCGCGTCACGCCGGAACCGACCTGCCGCCCGAGCACGCGCGAGTACCCGCGCTGCTCGCCGCCCGCGCGGACCGCAGCATCACGCTCGCCGACCACGACTGGCTCGAGGAGCACCTCGCCGGCTGCTGGACCTGCCGGGCTCCCGTCGCGCGCTTCGAGGCCGCCGATCGCGCCTACCGCGACCCGCCGAGCTCGCCGCTGCCCCCGGCGGTCTCGGCCGCGATCGTCGCGGCGCTCACCGCTGCCGCACCGGTGCTCGGCGACCTGCCCCCGGAGCCCGAGCCGGCGGCGTCCATGAACGGTGCCATCCCGCATGCCGACGCCCAGCCCGACGCGCAGCACGCGGGAGACGCCGCCGCCCCGGGCGAGGGCTACGTCGACCAGCCGACCGCGGCCTACCAGCTGGGCGACCTGGACTTCGAGGGGCAGCCGCAGCCGCAGGCCGCCGAACCCGAGCCCGACCCCGCTGCCGCCGGCCACGTCGCCGAGCGCACCCCGCTGCTCGGGTCGCGTCGCCTCAGCCGCAGGCCGCGATCGGATGCGGCCGAGCGCAAGTCGCGCCGCGCGCGACTCCCCGTCCCCACGGATGCGCCTCAGCCCGAAGCCGCCCCGGTCGCTCCCGTCGCGGCGGCCGCGGACGAGCAGCGACCGGGCCGCGGCACGAGCCTGCCGCGCCCCGAGCGCGTCGCCGTGGTCACCGGGGGCCGCAGCCGCAGCCCGCTGCGCCTCGGGGTCGTGCTCCCCGTAGCCATCGTGATCCTCGTGATCGTGATCGCGCTGCTGATCGCCGGCGTCTTCGGCGGCGGCGGCGGTGGCAGCGGCACGGCCGCGACGCCGTCGAGCCTCGTGCCCGCATCCGACGGGCCGGCCGCCACCAACCCGGCCCCGGTCATCGACGTGCCGGACGCGGCCACCGCGACCGCGGCGCAGGTCGAACGAGCCAAGGCGCGCGCACGCGCGGCGGCCCGGCGCGCGAAGGAGGGCGAGCGCCCGACCACGACCACGACCGCGACGACGGCGACCCCGCCCGCGGCCCCGCCGGCACAGCAGGCGGCGTCCAAGCCCGCGACGAGCGCTACCGCCGCGACTCCGGCGAGGAAGCCCGCCGCAACCGCCACCCCGAGCACGCAGACCGCCGGGCCGGTGAAGGTCAAGGCCGGCGACGGCGCGACCGGCGCCGAGCAGATCCCGACGAAGAAGAACACCGCGACCGTGCCCGACCTCGCGCCGCCGGTCGAGCCGGAAGCTCCCCCCGGCTGAGTGCAGCGGCGGCTCGTGGACCCGCAGGCGCTCGAGCCGGAGATCCAGCGCGTCGGGCTCGCGCTCTCGGCGGCCTTCCCCTCGCGCCGCGGCCATCCGATCCGCGCGCTCGACGAGCGCGCGATGGACCTCGCCTCGCAGGACGACGAGCTGCGCGCCGCGCTGTTTCGCTTCGTCGACGTCGTCCCCGCGTGCCGCTCGCTGGACGATCTCGCGAGCCACCTCACGGGCTTCCTCGACGACGTCTCGCAGCGGCCGCCGCCGCTGAGCGCGGCGATGCGGATGGCCAACACGAAGGCGGGGCGCGCGGCCCTAGGCGCAGCGAGCGCGGCCGGCGTGCGCCACATGGCGCACCGCTTCATCGTCGGCGCCGATCCCGCCGATGCGCTGCCGGCGCTCGCGCACCTCTGGCACGATGGCGTCGCCGCGTCCGTCGACCTGCTCGGCGAGGCGACCGTCACCGCGGACGAGGCCGACCGCTACGCGCAGCGCTGCGCTCGCGCGCTTGACACGCTCGCTCCCGCCTATGCCGAGCTCGAGCCCCAACCGTGGCTCGAGCATGACGCGCTCGGCACGCTGCCGCGCGCGAACCTGTCGGTGAAGGTGTCGGCGCTCACGCCGCTGCTGCGACCGGAGGCACCCGAGCGCGGGCAGCGCGACGCCACCCCGCGCCTGCGCGAGCTGCTGCGCCGCGCCGCTCGGCTGGGCGCGCACCTGCACATCGACATGGAGTCCCTGGACTCGCGCGAGGCCGTGCTCGAGCTCGTGCTC
This sequence comes from Solirubrobacteraceae bacterium, assembly GCA_036491075.1. Taxonomy (GTDB): domain Bacteria; phylum Actinomycetota; class Thermoleophilia; order Solirubrobacterales; family Solirubrobacteraceae; genus CADCVQ01. The sequence continues at coordinate 18,942 of DASXCR010000089.1, read as the reverse complement.
GCGCTGCTGGCCGAGCCGGAGTTCGCGACCGGCCCGAGCGCGGGCATCGTGTTGCAGGCCTACCTGCGCGACTCCCCGGCGACGCTCGACCGCGTGCTCGCATGGGCGGGCGAGCACCCGCGCGACCAGCCGCTCGTCGTCCGGCTCGTGAAGGGCGCGTATTGGGACCACGAGGTCGTCGAGGCGCGCCAGCACGGCTGGAGCGTGCCCGTGTTCGAGCGCAAGGCGGACTGCGACGCGAACTTCGAGGCGCTGACCCGCCGGCTGCTCTCCGCGCGCCCCGCGATCCGGGTCGCGATCGCGTCGCACAACCTGCGCTCGGTCGCGCACGCGGTCGCCTGCAATCGCGTGCTCGGCGGCGACGACTCCGACCTCGAGCTGCAGGTCCTGCGCGGACTCGGCGACGACCTCGGCCGCGCGCTCGCCGCGTGCGGGCTGCGCGTGCGCGCGTACTGCCCGGTCGGCGACCTCGTCGCCGGCATGGCCTACCTCGTGCGCCGCCTGCTGGAGAACACCGCGAACGAGAGCTTCCTGCACGACCAGGCGCACGGCGTGCCGCTGCAGCAGCTGCTGGCGCCGCCCGCATGACCCCTTCCCCCTTCGCCAACGAGCCCGTGCTCGAGCTGCGCCGCGCCAGCGAGCGCGCGCGGCTCACCGCGGCGCTCGGCGAGCTCGCGCTGCCGCTGCGGGTGCCGGTCTGGATCGGCGGCGACCGCCGCGACGGCGACGAGATCGCCTCGACCGATCCCGGCGAACCCGGGCGCGTCGTGGCGCTCGCGGCGCGAGGGACGCCGGACGAGGCCGCTGCCGCGGTCGCCGCGGCACGCGCGGCGTTCGGCGCGTGGGCGGCGACGCCCGCCACCGAACGCGCCGCCGCCCTGCTGCGCGCCGCCGCCTGGATGCGCGAGCGCCGGCCCGCGCTCGCGGCGCTCGCGATGGCCGAGTGCGCGAAGCCGTGGCCCGAGGCGGACGCCGACGTCTGCGAGGCGATCGACTTCCTCGAGTTCTACGCCCGCGCGGCGATCGCGCTCGCCCGCGGCGTGCCGCTGCCGCAGATGCCCGGCGAGCGCAACGAGCTGCGCTACGCGCCACGCGGCGTCTGCGCCGTGATCGCGCCGTGGAACTTCCCGCTCGCGATCCCGATGGGCATGACGGCGGCCGCGCTGGCGACCGGCAACACCGTCGTGCTGAAGCCCGCCGAGCAGGCGCCGGGTTGCGGGCTGCGCGTCGTCGAGGCGCTGCGTGCGGGCGGCGTCCCGCCGGGGGCGATCGCGCTGCTTCCCGGCGCGGGCGACGCCGGCGGCGCGCTCGCCCGCCACCCCGACGTCGCGACGATCGCCTTCACCGGCTCCGGGCCGGTCGGCCTCGAGCTGTTGCGCACCGCGGCGGACCCGGTGCCGGGCGCGCGCGGGCTCAAGCGCGTCGTTGCCGAGATGGGCGGCAAGAACTGCATCCTGGTCGACGCCGACGCCGACCTCGACGAGGCGATCCCGGGGATCGTCGCGTCGGCGTTCGGCTACGCGGGACAGAAGTGCTCGGCGGCCTCGCGCGTGCTCGTCCACGAGGCGGTGCACGACCTGCTCGTGCAGCGACTCGCCGGCGCGGTGACCGGCTTGCAGGTCGGTCCGGCGCGGGAGTTCTCCAGCGACGTGCCGCCGGTCATCGAGGAGGCGGCCCGCAGGCGGGTGCGCGACTACGCCGAGCGCGCGGGCGCCGAGGGCACGCTGGTCGTCGCCCCGGACGGGCGCGAGCTGCCATCCGCGGGCTGGTACTGCGCGCCGGCGGTCGTGACGGGCCTGCCGCCCGCCTCGCCGATCCTGCGCGACGAGATCTTCGGGCCGCTGCTGTCGATCGAGCCGGTCCGCGACATCGAGGAGGCGTGCGACCGGGTGGATGAGCTGCCGGTCGCGCTCACCGGCGGACTCTTCGCCCGCAACCCGCGCACGGTCCAGCGGGTCGTCGCGCGTTCCCCCGTCGGCAACCTCTACGTCAACCGCTCGACCACCGGCGCGATGGTCGGGCGCCAGCCGTTCGGCGGCAACCGGCTGTCGGGGACGGGGACGAAGGCCGGCGGCAGCGACTACCTGCTGCATTTCGTGCAGCCGCACGTGGTGACCGAGAACACGCTGCGCCACGGCCTCGTGGTGTAGCGGCACGCCTGCGGCTGGACGCGCTCTCCCGCAGGTGAGAGAGTGCGCAGCGAATGCACCTGGCTACGGTCGTCACCATCCTGTTGCTGCACGGTGGCGGCTTCGTGGGCGGCACGACGCAGGAGGTCAAGCCGTTCGCCGACGACCTGCGCGACGCCGGCTATCACGTGGTCGTGGTCGACTACCTCGCGGACAACCCCAACGGCAACGTGCTCGGTGAGATCGGCACGGTGAAGCGCGCCGCGGACGCCGCGCGGGCCGACGGCCCGGTCGTCGCGTACGGGCTGTCGGCGGGCGCGACCCTCGCGGCGGACCTCGCCGCGCGCGGCGAGGTCGACGGCGCCGTCGTCGCGGGCGGCCCGACGGACCTGCTGACGTGGTTCTGCCTGTCGCCGCTCACGTCCGCCGGCTACTGGGCCGGGCTCGGCATGACCCCGACCGATCGCCGCGCGGCCTCACCGCAATTTCTGCTCGACGGCCATCCCAGCCCGCAGCTGCTCATGTACGGCGACATCGACCCGCTGGTGCAGATCAACCAGGGCCTGGACTACTACGACGCGGCGCGCAAGCAGCAGCCCGACACGCAGTTCGTGCTCATGCCGGTCGCGCCGCACACCTTCCGCCAGCCGTATCCCACCGAGGCGAAGCAGTGGATCGAGGCGCGCTGGCCCGCCGGCGACCTGCGTCCCACGACCCTCAAGGACCGCATCCGCATCCCGCGCGTGTCCGGGGCCGCGCACCCGGCGGCGCGGCACGCGAAGCGCTCGGCGAAAGCCAAGAAGCGCGCTACGCGGCGGCGCTGAGTGCGCACATCGCGAGGAAGTGCTCGTGCAGGCGCGTGTCGGTCCCGAGCTCGGGGTGAAACGCGGCAACCAGCAGCGAGCCCTCCTGCGCCGCGATCGCGTGCCCGTCGACCGACGCCAGGATCTCGACGCGGTCCCCGTGCTCGGCGATCCACGGCGCGCGGATGAAGACCGCTCGCAGCGGCGGTCCGTCCATGCCCGCGAGCTGGATGTCGGCCTCGAACGAGCGCACCTGACGGCCGAACGCGTTGCGGCGCGCCTCGATGTCCATGAGCCCCAGGTGGGCGCGGTCGAGCATGATCAGCCCCGCGCACGTCCCGAGGATGGGCGTGTCGCGCGCCGCGAGCGCGCGTAGCGGCTCGGCCAGCCCCTCGCGCTCGATCCCGAGCGTCATCGTCGTCGACTCCCCGCCCGGGATGACGAGGCCGTCGAGGCCGTCGAGATCAGCGGCTGCGCGCACCTCGCGAACGTCGGCGCCGAGCGAGCGCAGCATGCGGCCATGCGCGGCGAAGTCGCCCTGGAGCGCGAGCACCCCGATCGTCACGAGGGTCCTACCAGCCGCGCTGGGCCAGCAGCTGCTCGCCCTGCAGCGAGCGCGTCTCGAGCGAGGTCATCGCCTCGCCGAGCCCTTCGGATGCGCGCGCGACGCGCTCTGGATCTGCGAAGTGCGTCGTCGCCTCGACGATCGCACGCGCCCGCCGCTCGGGGTCCGAGGACTTGAAGATCCCGGAGCCGACGAACAGCCCCTGGGCGCCGAGCTGCATCATCAGCGAGGCGTCGGCGGGCGTCGCGATGCCGCCCGCGCAGAACAGCACGACCGGCAGGCCGCCCTCGTGCGCGACGCCGCGGACGAGGTCAAGCGGCGCCTGCAGCTCCTTGGCGGCGGTCGCGAGCTCGCTCTCGTCGAGGGTCGCCAGCCGGCGGATCGCCGAGCGGATCGAGCGCATGTGGCGCACGGCCTCGACGACGTCGCCGGTTCCCGCCTCGCCCTTGGAGCGGATCATCGCGGCGCCCTCGCCGATGCGCCGCAGCGCCTCGCCGAGGTTCGTCGCGCCGCAGACGAAGGGGACGGAGAACGGCCACTTGTCGATGTGGTTGGCCTCGTCGGCGGGCGTCAGGACCTCGGACTCGTCGATGTAGTCGACCTCGAGCGACTCGAGCACCTGCGCCTCGGCGATGTGTCCGATGCGCGCCTTCGCCATCACCGGGATCGACACGGCCTCCTGGATCCCCTTGATCATCGCGGGGTCGGACATCCGCGCGACGCCGCCGTCGCGGCGGATGTCGGCGGGCACGCGCTCGAGCGCCATCACCGCGACCGCGCCGGCGGCCTCGGCGATCCGGGCCTGCTCGGCATCGACGACGTCCATGATGACGCCGCCCTGGAGCATGGTCGCAAGACCGGTCTTGGTTCGGAATGTCGCTTCGTCACGCACGCCGGCGATTGTATTCGCTGCCCGCCGCGTGGCCCTCGCGGCCGGCGGCGCGGTGGCGGGGTCGCCGACCACGACGGCCTTCGCGTCGAGCCGCGCCCTGCGGCTGCGCTGAGGCGCCCTACTTCAGCTTGAACGCCTTGATGCGATCGGCGTAGCCGTCGGCATCGCGGGCGTAGACGCCGTAGGCGAGCGCCTGGACCATGCTCAGCAGCGCCGTGTGCGAGCGCACGTAGGCGGGGCTGTTGGACGAGTAGTAGAGGCGGATCTGAGCGAGCTTGGCGACCTCGGACAGGGTCGCGTCGGTGATCGCCATCGTGCGCGCCTTGCGGTGGCGCGCGAGCTTCATCGCCCGCACGACGAGCGGGTGCGGGCGACCGGCCGAGAGGCCGATCACGAGCGTCTCCTCGTCGATCCGCGACAGGCGGCCCAGCGCCTCCTGCGAGGGACTGGCGACGATCTCGGCGCGCAGGTCGAGCAGCATCAGCAGGTGGCGCAGGTAGGACGCGAAGAACGCCATCTGATCGGTGCCCGCGACGAGCAGCCGCGGCGTCGTCGCGATCGCCTCGACCGCCGTCTCGACCTCCGAGCGCGAGACCTTGCGCGCCGTGTCCTCGACGTTGACGTGGTCGGCGGCGAGCATCGTCTCGAACTCGTTCTGATCCAGCGAGAAGAGCGGTGCCGCCGGCCCGGTGCTGACGGCGGCCGGCGACGTGGCGTGGCGGCGGCGGTACTCCTCGCGAGCGGAGTGCTGCAGCTCCGGATAGCCCTCGAAGCCGAGCGCCTGCGAGAACCGCACGACGGTGCTCGACGACGTGTTCGCCCGGCGGGCGAGCTCCTCGGCCGTCTGGAAGGCGACCTCGTCGAGGTGGTCGACGATGTACTGCGCGACATCCTTCTGCGAACGCGAGAAGTCGTCGAAGCGGGCCTGGATATAGGTGGAGAGCGACTCGGGAGTCGTCGTCGTAGCTGAACGCTTCATGGGCGAGAGCGTGTTTCGACGGACCCGGCCACGTTCCTTCGCACGTCGCTTAAACGAACCGCGCCCGGCCTTTGGGGAAGACCGGGCGCGTAAGCCGAGAGTGAGAGAGGGGCGGGGGATATGGGCTCCAACCTGGGTGCTCTCGGCGGGTTCTGCTAGTTGTAGTCCCCGCGATCGCGAGAGCTAAACACCGATCTCAACCTGGCGCGTAGCGACGGATGGCGGGGCGCCTCCCCTCGGGGACGGTGTAGAAGGCGCCGCCGTCGCGCGTGAGGCCGAGCGCCTCGCCCTGTCCCTCGCCGAGCAGGTCGTCGGGCGGGCTGCAGGAGCGGTGGCGCAGCGCGGCGGCGACGGACTCCCCGCTGCGGCGCCTCCAGACGTAGACGCGGTCGTAGGTGCGCAGCGCGATCGTGCGCCCGTCGGCGGAGACGTCGCCGCCCGTGACCGCCTCCCCCACGCCGAGCGACAGCCCGCCGCTGCGGCGCATCGTGATCGGCGCGCCGGGCGCGGGGCGCTGCGCGACGTAGATGCCCGACCGGCCGCCAAAGCTCTTCGAGACGACCACGAACGCGCCGCTGGCGGGGTCGATGAGCAGCGTCTCCGCGTCGCGCGGGCCGTCGGGGTAGCGCAGGTCGATGCGCACTGCCGGCGGGGTCGCGATCTGCCCGCCTGCGGCGCCCGCGACGTGCGGCTCGGGGACGCGGTAGACCGAGATGAACGCGCGCTGCGCGAGGTTGTCGCCGATGTCGGCGAGCAGCAGCGCCGCCCCGCCGCCCGGCAGGCGGCCGAGCGCGATGTCCTCCCAGTCGACGTTCTGCGAGCCGGAGACGGTGACGTCGGCGAGCAGGCTGCCGTCGGCGCGGACCGCGAAGACGTGGTTGGGATTGCCGGAGTCGTTCTCGGTCCAGAGGACGCCCGGCTGGGTGCGTGAGAGCACGAGCCCCGACAGCTCGTTCGCGGCGCTCGTCGCGACATGCCCGGCGATGCGCGCCTTCAGGCCGCGGCACAGGGCCGGCCGCGCGGAACGCTTGGCGCGCCTCGCCGAAGCGGCTCTCGCCGCCGCAGGAGCCGGCGCGGTCGACGCGACCCCGGCCCCACCACTGCCACCGCAGCCGGCGAGCGCCAGCGCCGCGAGGCCTGCCGCAGCCGGTGCCCGCAACGGACCCGCGCGATCGCAGATCGAGGCGGCGCCACGGCGGCGCCCGCCCTCGATCGCACGCCGTCCCGCCCCGATCGGGCCTACCCGAGGATCCTGACGGTCTCGCGGGCGCGCTGGATGCGGCGATCCTCGGCCTTGTACTCGTCGGGGATCATCAGCTTCTCGGTGATCGCGAGCACGTCGCGGGCGAGCAGCAGTTGCAGGCGCAGTGCGCTCTCGGCGACCTCGACGATCTCCTCGCGCGAGGCGAAGGTGTGGTTCATGCCGAGCAGCCGGCGGATGTAGTAGCCCATGCGCCCGCTACCGCAGCTTCTCGAAGATCGTCACGGCCCGCTGCACGCGCTGGTCGGTCTGCTCGATGCCGGCCTCCTGCGCCAGCGAGATGATGTCGCGCGCGAGCTGCTCCTGCATCAGCAGAGCGCCCTCGGCGACGTCCTCGAGCTGGGCGTCGGATCGCCGGTCGACATCGCCTCGGAACATCTTGCGCAGCAGCTCACCCATGCGCGCAGTATCCCGCAGACCGCCGGGGCGGGCCGCTACTCGTCGCCGGAATCGGCCGTCTCGACGCGCATGTGCAGCTGCACGGGAAGCCCGCTCTCGATCGCCTGCGCCGCGACCTCGGCGCCACCGATCCGCACGCCGGCCATGAGCGCGTGCGTGAGCGCCTTGACGACCCGTTCCCAGCTGCGATCGTCGAGCGCGATCTCCGCGCGCAACCGCGCGGCGATCGGGCCCAGCTCGATGATCGCCTTGTCGCTGACGTTCCCGGGTCGGTCGGGCTGCGATGCCATGCGCTACAGCGTAGGGCGCAGTGGCGGTGGCCGTGAGGGGTCACATGGGCCGGGTAGGACTCGAACCTACGTCTGACGGATTATGAGTCCGCTGCTCTGACCACTGAGCTACCGGCCCGCGACGGACGACCCCCGATCTCGCGAGAGCGACCGCCGAACCGGCAACGTACCGCCGCTACTGGACGCGCGCGACCGCGCGAGCGAGCTCGCCGGTCGAGAAGACGCCCTCGAAGCGCGAGCTGATGCGGCCGTGACGGTCGATGACGAAGGCCCACGGCTCCGTCGCCAGGCGCCACTTCGTCACCTGCGGGCGCAGCGGCTTGTTGGGGTTGTTGTCCTGGTAGATCTCCTGCTGGATGAACGTCACGCCCTTGCCGTTCTGCGCCTGCACCTGCGAGGCGATGTCGACGACCGGACCGCACGTGCGCGATTGGCACAGCGCCGGCGTCGCGAACAGCAGCACGACCGGCTTCTTGCCGACGACGTCGTCGAAGTCCGTGTCGAGCATCTTCGGCGGCGGCGGCACGCGCGTGGAGAGCTTCGACAGCACGCCGCCCACGTCCGCGCCCGTGAGCGTGTGCATCCGGATCGCCTGGTCACCGACGTCCGGCGGCCCGTTCCTGACCCCGACGTTCAGCGCCGCGGGCGCGTCCGCCACGGTCAGCCGCCCGTCGAGCTTCACGAGCCCGACCGCGATGTTCGGACCGGCCGACGCGAACGCGGGCCGCGCCACGTAGAACGTCTTGCCGTTCGCCAGGTCCGACGCGGTCTGCGCGCTGCGATACGCCGTCTCGACGTCCAGCGACTCCTTGCGCGCGACGAACGGGCCGCGCAGCTGCGTGCCGTCCGGTCGCGCCGTGTAGACGGCGACCTCGGAGACGTCGATCTGCTTGTTCGCACGATCCACGATCGCGAAGCCGAGCCGGTTGTCCGCCCCCGGCTTCTGCGAGGTCGCGCTGCTCGGGTTGAGGATCGCGCCCTCCTTCAGGCCCCTCGTCAGCTGGGCGAGCGTCTTGCCCCTCGCGACCGGGAAGTCGGCCGGGCGCGCGGACGCCGGCTCGGGCGGGGCGGGCGTGGTCCCGCCGTCGTCGGCCGAGCCGCACGACGACAGCGCGACGGCGGCGGCGAGGATCGCGAGCGAGCGGAGCATTGCGCAGGGAATCTAAGCGGTCGCATGATTGGATTGCGTCACTCACCCGACGCAAGGAGCCGACGCATGACGCAGCGCGCCGCGATCGTGACGGGAGCCTCGAGCGGCATCGGGCTCGCGGTCGCACGGATGCTCGCCGAGGAGGGTCACGCGGTGACGCTCGCCGCCCGCCGACCCGAGAAGCTGCAGGCCGCCTACGACGAGCTGCGCGCCGACGGGCTGGAGGTCCGGCAGATCGTCGCGAACGTCGCCCGCGAGGAGGACGTCGAGCGCGTCGTCGCCGCGCACCGCGACGCCTACGGGCGCCTGGACGTGCTCATGAACAACGCCGGCATCGGGATCGGCGCGCCGATCGGCCGGCTCGACACCAAGCGCCTGGACATCCAGCTGAACACGAACCTGCGCGCGATCCCGCTCTTCTATCGCGCGGCGCTCGAGATGCTCACGGCGGCCGGTGCCGAGCATCGCAACGCGCTCGTGATCAACACCGCGTCGCTCGCCGGCAAGCAGGGCGAGGCGTGGCTCAGCGTGTATTCGGCGACGAAGTTCGGCGTCGTCGGGTTCACGCAGTCGATGAACCGCGAGCTCGCGACGCTCGGGATCAAGTCGACCGCGCTGTGCCCGGCGTTCGTCGACACGGCGATGACGGAGTTCGTCCGCGGGAAGGTCGCCCCCGAGGCGATGATCCAGACGTCCGATCTCGTCGCCGCCGTGCGCATGCTGCTCGCGCTGAGCCCCGGCTGCGTCGTGCCGGAGATCGTGTTCCAGCTGCCCGGCGGCGGGCAGCTGGACGCAGCGATGTCGTAGCTACTTCAGGACCGAGCGGCGGCGACTGCCGGCCGGCAGCACCATGGGCTCGAGCGAGAAGTCGAACGCCTCGGCCTCGACCTCCTCCTCGGGCTGCGCAACGGGCTCGCGGCCGAAGTCCTCGGGCAGCACGAGCGTCTCCTCGAACAGCCAGTCCAGGCCGGTCTCGGTCGCCTCGCGACGGCGACGCTCGCGGGCGGCCGACCGGTGCTCCTCGACGGCGCCGGCGAGGTCGACCCGGAAGCCATTGCTCTCATAGCGGCTGCGCTCGCGGCGCGCCGCGACGCTCGCGGTGTGCTCGGCGATCGCCTCGGCGAAGCCGTTCGTGTCGGCGTGCGGCGCGCTCAGGCTCTCCTCGAGCGCCATCCGCAGGTGCAGGACCTCGTCCTGGGTCGCCTGGCGGGTGATGTAGCGGCCGTGCACGCCGGTGAAGCGGTCCCACGCCTCGGGGAAGCTCATCGCACGGGTGCTGCCCGCCTCGCGCTGCGCCGCCAGCATCGGGCAGGCGCCTCCCTTGCCGTCGCTGAATGCCCCCGTGATCACGGTGTTGTTGCCGAGGCCGGTGAGCATGGCCTTGCGGGTACGTTCGGGCAGCGTGTCGATCGAAGATCGAAGGTCGGCACGGGCTTGTTCGCGAGACGTTGTCATATGGTGCTCTCTCCAGTCGCTCGGGGCTCGGCCACCGTATGGGAGCCCGTCGCCCGCGGCAACTAGATCCCTGGTAATGAAAGGTATCTTGCAAGCTGAAGCCGACATGAAGCCCGCATGAGGCTCGGCGTGCACATCGGATACTGGGGTCTGGGACTGTCGTCGCAGGACCAGCGCGAGCTCGTGCAGGAGGCCGAGAGGCTCGGCTATGACTCCGTCTGGGCGGCCGAGGCGTACGGGTCCGATGCCGCCACGGTCCTCGGTTGGCTCGCCGGCCTGACGACGACGATCAAGCTCGGATCGGCGATCTTCCAGATGCCCGGCCGCAGCCCCGCGATGACCGCGATGACGGCAGCGACGATCGACCAGCTGTCCGGCGGGCGGATGCTGCTCGGCATCGGCTCGAGCGGGCCGCAGGTCGCCGAGGGCTGGCACGGCCAGCGCTTCGGACGCCAGATGCAACGCACGCGCGAGTACGTCGCGGTCGTGCGCAAGGCGCTCGCACGCGAGCGGCTGGAGTTCGCGGGCGAGACGCTCACCCTGCCCCTGCCCGACGGGCCCGGCAAGGCGCTGAAGCTCACGATCTCGCCGGTCCAGGAGCGCATCCCGATCTACCTCGCGGCGATCGGTCCGAACAACACGCGCCTCGCGGGCGAGATCGCCGACGGCTGGATCCCGACGCTGTTCTCACCCGAGCACGTCGCGCAGCTGCGCCCGCTGCTGCAGGAGGGCGCCGCCCGCAGCGGCCGCTCGCTCGAGCACTTCGACATCGCGCCGACGGTCAACGTCTGCATCACCGACGACCTCGCCGCCGGGCGCGACCTCATGCGCCCGCTGCTGGCGCTGTACATCGGTGGCATGGGATCGCGCGAGCAGAACTTCTACAACGCGCTCGTCCAGCGCTACGGCTTCGAGCAGGAGGCGCTCGACGTCCAGGACCTCTACCTCGACGGCAAGCGCGAGGCGGCGTGCGCGCGGCTCTCGGACGAGCTCATCGACACGGTGACGCTGTGCGGGCCGCCGGAGCACATCCGCGAGCGCCTCGCCGTCTACCGCGACGCGGGCGTCGGCACGCTCGGCCTCAGCGTGATGGCGTTCACGAAGGACGAGCGTCTGGCGCAACTGCGCCGGCTCGCCGAGCTCGCAGCGTGATCTGAGCAGCACGGAGCCGACCCGGTGAAGCTCCTGCTGGGCGCCTTCGGCGATCCCGGGCACGCGTTCCCGATGATCGCCCTCGGGCGCGAGCTCGCCGGCCGCGGGCACGACGTCACGCTGCAGACGTGGACGCGCTGGCGCAGCGATGTCGAAGCCGAGGGCATGATCTTCGCGCCGGCGCCCGAGTACCAGCCCTTCCCCACGCAGGCGCGCCCGCTGACGCCCTATGAGGCGGTCGAGCGCGCCACCCGCGACACCGCCGGCCTCGTGCGCGACATCGCGCCCGATCTCGTCGTCGCGGACATCCTCACGCTCGCGCCCGCGCTCGCGGCGGAGCTCGCCGGCGTGCGGTCGGCGACGCTGATCCCGCACCTCGACCCGCGCATGCCGCCGGACAGCGCGCCGTTCTCGAGCGGTGCGCGCCTGCCGCGCACCGCGATCGGGCGAGCGCTGTGGCGTGGAGCGGACCCGCTCCTGCGCCGCGGCCTGGAGCTCGGGCGCCGCGAGCTCAACGCGACGCGCGCGCGGCTCGGGCTGCCCGACCTCGCCCACGTCCACGGCGGGATCAGCCGGACGCTGTGCCTCGTCGCGACGTTCCCGCAGCTCGAGTACCCGCGTGCCTGGCCCCCCGCCACGCACGTCGTCGGTCCGCTGTTGTGGGAGCCGCCGTCCGGCGACGTGCAGATCCGCGCCGGCGACGAGCCGCTCGTGCTGCTCGCGCCCTCGACCTCGCAGGACGCCGAGCATCGCCTGCTGCGGGCCGCGCTGGCGGGGTTCGCGGACATGCCGGTGCGGGTGCTGGCCTCCGCGAACCGCCAGCTGCCCGACCCGCCGTTTGCGGTCCCGCGCAACGCGCAGCTGGTCGACTGGCTCTCCTACGCGCGGACGATGCCCGCCTGCGACGTCGTCGTCTGCCACGGCGGGCACGGCACCGTCGCGCGGGCGCTCGCGAGCGGCTGCACGGTCGTGATCGTGCCGGCCGCCGGCGACATGAACGAGAACGCCGCGCGGATCGACTGGGCGGGGGTCGGCGTGCGCCTGCCGCGACGCCTGGACGGGCCGCGGTCGCTGCAGCTCGCCGTCGGTCGCGCGCTTGCCCGACCGGCGCTGCGCTCTCGCGCGCGCGAGCTCGCGGCATGGGCGGCCGAGCACGACGGCGCCGCCCGCGCGGCGGACCTCGTCGAGTCGCTCGGGTAGCCGCCGAGGCGACGAGCCCGCTCGCCGTCAGAAGCCCGAGTGGGCGGTGCGGGAGATCAACGTCCCGTTGACGCTGCGCACGCCGCTGCGACCGGCGGAGTCCTGCGTGACGGCGTAGGCGCGCACGCGCATGCGCCCGGTGCGGTTGAGCAGGCTGCGGTCGGTCTTGCCGACGGCCAGCGACAGCGTTCGCGAATGCCCTCCGGCGAGCGTGAACTTCCGCAGCCCGAGCTTGCGCTGCTTGCGCAGCGCCTTGATCTTCGAGTGGACGTTGGCGATGGTGAAGATCGTCACCTGGCCGCTGCAGCGGGTCGTGCCCTGGGGGCAGGAGACCGTCACGAGCACGGTCGCGGGCCGCCGCAGCCGCGGGCTCGAGAGCCCGAGCGCGGGGCGCGACGAGGCAGAGCTGCCGGTCGTGGCGGCCGGCTTGGTCGAGGTCTTCGTCCCGGGCACCGACGTCGAGCCCAGCACCGGCAGCGGGATCGACGTCTGCCCTCCGGGAGCCACGACCGGTGGTGGCGGCGGTGGCGGGACGTCGTCGTCGACGATCGTGGCGGACGCGGTGGTGTTCGCGAGCGTGGCGTTCTGCGGCGACGACAAGCGCAGCTGGAAGCTCTCCGCCGGCTCGACGACGGCGTCGTCGAGGATCGCGACGGCGATCGACCCCGACGCGCCGCCGGCCGGGATGACCAGCGTGCCGGCGCGCGCCGTGTAGTCCTGGCCGGCGGTCGCGCTGGCGTTCGCGGTCGCGAAGGCGACCGATACGTCGCGCCCGCTGACCGCCGAGAGGCGCACGACGAACGTCGCGCGCGCGGCCGCCGCGCCCTCGGAGACCGCCGGGCTGTCGGCGACCGACAGCGTCGGCGTCGGGTCGTCGTCGAGGATCGTGCCCACGCCGTCGCCGTCGGTGACCTCGCCGCCGGCGACCACGAGGCGAAAGCTCTCGGTGTCCTCGTCGAGCGTGTCGGGCGGGACGGCAACCGTCACGTACTGCGTCTGCGTCGCACCGAGGAGCGCGGATCCGAACGAGAGCGTGCCGCTGGTCGCGAGGTAGTCGGCCGGCGAGGTCGCCGAGCCGTCGGCCGTGTGGTAGGAGACCGAGGTGGCGCCCGACAGCAGCCCCGCGTCGCGGGTGACCGCGAACGTGGCGTCGACGGTGCCGGGCCCCTCCGTGACCTGGACGTCGTCGACCGCGATCGAGTTCGCCGCAGCCGGCGATGCCCACACGAGGGCGCCGAGCAGCATCGTGCAGAGCACGAGCAGCGTCCCCCGCCGTCCCTGGCAGCCCATGCGCGCAACCTAGCGGGTGCGGCGGACGGCTGCAATCGGGCGCCCGCCCCACCACCCGAGAGCCGCACACGCGGCACAATCGGGCGCTTTCACTGCCCTGTGTGCGACTCCCCCGGGTGGATTCGAACCACCACGCCTTGATTAACAGTCAAGTATGCTGCCGTTACATCACAGGGGATCGATGCCCGCTCGGCGCCCGGCACCTCGCGAGCGACAGGCGTCATTGTAGGGCCGATCGCCGGTGAACGGCGCGCCGCCGATGCGTAGCGCGCCGGCTCAGGCTCAGTGAACGATCTCGACCGGCGTGCCGATCGGCATGAGCCTCGCGAGCTTCGTGATCTTGTCGTTGCGCATGCGCACGCAGCCGTGCGACGGGCGGCCCGGGACGAGGTTCGGCTGGTTCGTGCCGTGGATGCCGACGACGCCGCCCTTCGGCCAGTCGGAGATGCTCGAGTAGGCGCTCGTGCCGAACGCCCACGGCCCGTACTCGCCGCCGCCGCCCTTGAGCTTCTCGCGGATCCAGAACTTGCCGGCCGGCGTCGGCGTGCCGGCCTTGCCGATGCCGACCGAGGCCGAGAAGATCTTGCGACCGTCCTTGGTCAGCGTCGCGCGCTTGGCCGTGCGGTCGATCGTCAGCTGCGTGCGGACGACGTGCAGGTTGCTGAGGTAGTCGGCCGGCACCCAGCCCGTGCGACCGTTGGGGCGCATCGGAACGCGGATGTGCAGCCACGCGTCGCCGGCGGCGTCGACCTTGGCGTCGAGCACGAGGTACACGTTGGGGACCCCGTCCTCCGTGAGGTACTTCAGCCGCGTGATCGTGCGGCCGGCTTTGCTGGGAAGCGTGCGGATCGGATAGTCGGCGTTGGATGTCGCCCAGCGCGTGATCTTCTTCTCGTCGGACAGGCGCATCGTCGAGCCCGGCACGGTGAGGTCGGCGAGCGGGTCGTGCACGTCGACGCCCGGGACGGCGGTCGTGATCTTGGGTTGCGGCGCGGCGTTCGGCGCGGAGCTGTCGGTCGTGGACGTGCTCGTGGTCGACGTGGTGCCGGAGATCGTCGGCGTCGTCGCGGTCGTGGTCTGCGCGCCGGCCACCGCGGTCGATCCCGTGATGGCGAGCGCGAGCACGCCGAGCAGCGTGGCGCTGCATCGAGGCGTGCGGCGCGGCGTTCTCATCTGCCCGTCCGTGGTAGTCCGTTACCCATCAGTCGCCGTCGATGCTAGCGCTCGCGAGCGCGTACCCGCGTCGGTTGGCGCCGCGAAGGGCCCTCGATCGGCGGCGACGATCAGCCCTGGGCAGCGCCCTCGTCCATCGCCCGCCCGAGCGCGCCGGCAAGCTCCAGCTGCGCGGCCGACCGGCGCTGGGCGAGCTTGGAGATGTCGCCACTGGCCGCGGCGCGCGCCGCGGCGATCTCGCGATCCAGGCGCGCGAGCGTGAGCTGCAGCCGCTCGATCTCGAACGCCGTCCGCGTCGGCGCCGCGGCACGAGCGTCGCCGACCGCGAGCTCGCGCATGAAGGCGAGCAGCGGATCGGCGTCGGACAGGCCCGCGGTCTGGGTCGCGAGGTGCGCGCGCAGGTGCTCGGCGGCGCGGCGGGTGAAGGAGCTCGACAGGTCGGCCTCGAGGTCGAGCTCGGCGAGCGCCGGGCCGCCGAGCTGCGGCAGCGCGATGCACAGCGCGAGGAACGATCGCTCGGTCGGCTCGCGACGGCCGAGGAGCTCACCGCCGCCGGCGGAGCCCCGAGTCCCGGCCGCGCCCCCGCCCTCGCGCCCGTCCCCAGCGCCGTGGCCTCGGGCGACAGCGCCGTCGCGGGGCTCCCCGCGCCCGCCGCCCGACCACGCCGAGCCCGCGACGCCGCGGACCCCCGGCGTGCTCGTCGCGCCGCCCGCCGCGGCGTCGGCGCCTCCGACGGGCAGCAGCTGCGCCAGCAGCTCGAGCGACAGGTCGAGGCGATCGGCGGCGATCCGCTGCAGCTCCTCGCTCTCGGCGCTCGGCGCGAGCATCCGAAACACGGGCGCGAGATCCGCGATCACGCGGTCGCGGCCCTCGGCATCGGCGAGGTTGCCGGTCTCGAGTGCCTGCAGCACGCGGAAGCGCACGAACGGCGCCGACTGCGCGACGAGCCGCTGGATCTCCTCGCCGCCGGTGCGCTTGACGAGGTCGGCCGGGTCCTCGCCTGGCGGCAGCGCGACCACGCGCAACCGCAGCGGCGGCGTGCGCGCGAGGGCGATGCGCGCGGCGCGCAGCATCGCCTCCTTGCCGGCGCTGTCGGCGTCGAGCGCCAGGCGCACCTCGGGCGCGAGCCGCGCGAGCTCGCCGAGCTGGTCGTCGGTCAGCGCGGTGCCCATGATCCCGACGCAGTTGCGCACGCCGACCTGGTGCATCGCGATGACGTCGGTGTAGCCCTCCGCCGCGACGACGAAGCCGGCCTTCGCCGACGCCGAGCGCGCGAGATCGGCGGCGAACAGCGTGCGGCCCTTGTGGAAGACGTCGTTCTCCGGGCTGTTGACGTACTTCGGGCGGCGATCGTTCTCGCCGCCGAGCGTGCGGCCGGCGAACCCGCGCACACGCCCGCGCGGGTCGGCGAGCGGGAAGATGATCTGCGAGCGGAAGCGGTCGTAGATCTTGCGGGTCTTCTGGGACTGCTGCGCAAGGCCGGCCTCGTGCAGCTCGCGGTTGGCGAACCCGGCCCGGCGCGAGCCGTTGAGGACCGTGTCCCAGGCGCTCGGCGCGTAGCCGACGCGAAACTCGCGCAGCGTCCCCTCCTGCAGGCCGCGATCGGCGAGGTAGCTCCGCGCCCGCTCGGCCTCGCGAGACTCCCACAGCTGGCGCACGTAGAACGACGCCGTGCGCTCGAGCAGCTCCAGCAGCCGCTCGCGGCGCAGGCGCTGCTCGGCCGCGCGCGGGTCCTCGGCCTCGAGCTCGAGCGCGACCTTGTAGCGATCGGCCAGCAGCTCGAGCGCGCCCTTGAAGTCGACGCCCTCGGTCTCCATGACGAAGGTGAACGCGTCGCCGGAGGCCTGGCAGCCGAAGCAGTGGTAGACCTTCTCCGCCGGGTTGATGCCGAACGAGGGCGTGCGCTCGTCGTGAAACGGACACAGGCCGGTGAGCCGGTTCGGACCGGCGCGGCGCAGCTCGGTGCGCGACGAGACGAGATCGACCATGTCGACGGCGTCGCGGACGCGCTCCTTGGAGTCGTTGGTGTAGAGGGCCACGAGCGCAGTTCCGGACTACAGCGCGAACGACGCAGGCACGCTCAGCGCGCTGAACGCGCGCACCGCGTAGCGATCGGTCATGCCGGCGAGGTAGTCGGTGATCCGCTGGGCGTGATCGGCGCCGGGCGCGCCGCCGCCGTCGGGCATGAGCGCCGGATCGGACGCGTAGTGATCGAACAGCGTGTGCAGCACGCGCTCGATCCGCGAGTGCTCCTGGCGCGCGACGTCGCCGAGGTAGACGCGCTCGAACATGAACGTGCGCAGCGTGCTCATGGCCTCGCCGGCCTGCTCGCCCTGGACGATGTCGCCGGCGTGCTCCGAGTGCTCGACGAGGTCGTGCACGAGCGCGTCGATGCGCTCGGAGCCGCGGTCGCCGAGGACTCCGATCGGCTCGGCGGGCAGCGACGCGACGTCGAGGACGCCGGCGCGCAGCGCGTCGTCGATGTCGTGGTTGATGTAGGCGATGCGGTCGACGATCCGCACGATCCGCCCCTCGAGCGTCGCCGGCAGCGACGCGCGCCCGGAGTGACACAGGATCCCGTCGCGGACGCTGTCGCAGAGGTTCAGGCCGGCACCGTCGCGCTCGAGCACGTCGACCGTGCGCAGCGAGTGCTCGTAGTGGCGGAAGTGAGCGCCGAAGCGCTCGCGCAGGCAGGCGTCGAGGACCGCCTCGCCGATGTGCCCGAACGGCGGATGGCCGAGGTCGTGGCCGAGGCCGATCGCCTCGACGAGATCCTCGTTGAGCGACAGAGCGCGCGCGACGGTGCGCGCGATCTGCGTGACCTCCAGCGTGTGCGTCATGCGCGTGCGATAGTGGTCGCCCTCGGGCGCCACGAAGACCTGCGTCTTGTGTTTCAGGCGCCGGAACGCCTTGCAGTGCACGATGCGGTCGCGGTCGCGCTGCAGCGGGGTGCGCAGCGCGCAGTCGGGTTCCTCGGTCGCGCGCCGCGCGGGGTAGGAGCGCGCGGCGAGCGGCGACAGCTGGTCGGACTCCCATGCCTGCCGGCGAGCGGCGAAGCGCTCGGCGACGGTGCCCGGTGCGGTGGCGGCGTCCATGCGTCGATTCTCGCAGCCGCGTCTGCCGGCATCGTGGCAGCGCGTGCGCCGGCCGTGTCGCGGGCCGTCCGGGGCGGCGTCTTGCGGCCAGCCGCCGTGGGTACCCTGCGCGCAATGCTCGCCCTGACCGCGATTCACACCGCGCCCCACGTCGCACTGACCGACGTCCCCGACCCGCAGCCGTCGCCGTCCGAGGCGCTGATCGCCGTCCGCGCGTTCTCGCTGAACCGCGGCGAGACGCGGCGCCTGGCGGACCTCGCCGCCGGCACGATCCCGGGCTGGGACGTCGCCGGCGTCGTCGAGCGCGCGGCCGCCGACGGCAGCGGCCCGCCGGCGGGCGCGCGCGTGGTCGGCATCGCCACCCGCGGCGCCTGGGCGCAGCGGATCGCCCTGCGCAGCGACCATCTCGCGGAGCTCCCCGAGAACGTGAGCTTCGCGCAGGCGGCGACGCTGCCCGTCGCGGGCGTGACCGCGCTGCGAGCGCTCGAGATCGCCGGCTTCGTGCTCGGCAAGCGCGTCCTGATCACGGGTGCGAGCGGCGGCGTCGGGCGCTTCGCGATCCAGCTCGCCCATCGCGCGGGCGCGCACGTGACCGCCGTCGCTCGCAACGCGGGACGGGCCACCGGGCTGCACGAGCTCGGCGCCGACGAGGTCGTCTTCGCGCTCGACGACCTCGAGCCGTTCGACGCGATCCTCGAGGGCGTCGGCGGAGCGAGCCTCGGCACGACGATCGGCCTCGTCGCCTCGCGCGGAACGGTCGTGTCGTACGCCTCCAGCGATCCGGCGCCGGTCAGCTTCGCCACGCGAACGCTCTTCGGGCGCGCGCCCGGCGCGATCCTGCGCGGCCTCTACGTCTTCGAGGAGATCGAGCGCACCGGCAGCGGCGGCAGCGACCTCGCCCGCCTGGCGGCGCTCGTCGCCGCCGGCGAGCTCGAGGCACCGATCGACCTCGAGTGCTCCTGGCGCGACCCGGGGCCGGCGATCGAGGCGCTGCTCGACCGGCGCGTCGCGGGCAAGGCCGTCCTGCTCGTCGACTGACGCGGGTCGTCCCCCCGTCCGCGACGGCACGCGCCCGGCAACGCGTGGCCCGCCGCTCGCCGCGGAACCCC
>DASXCR010000088.1:0-6463 GCA_036491075.1 Solirubrobacteraceae bacterium | reverse complement strand
GGGCCGGCGAGCCCGAGATCGGCGACGAGCAGCTCGTGGCCGCCGCGCCGGGCGAGCACCCCGACCGCGGTCTCGCCGCGCGCGGCGGCGGCTGCGACCTGCGCCGACAGCTCACCGTCGAACAGGCTCGTGCCGTGCACGACGTGCCCGTGGTCGGCCGCGCAGACGAGCACGCCGGCGTGGATCGTGGACGGCGGCGGCGCGCCGGTGATCGTCGCCCAGCGCTCGATCAGCGCCTCGAGCGCGCCGAGGCTGCCGGCCGGCTTGACGAGCGCGTCGAGGCGATCGCGGGCGGCGGTGGCGGCGGCGCGGTCTGGGGGCGTCGCCGTCGCGAGGTGGGGGCCGTCGCCCCCGCCGTCGTGGCCCACCGCCGGGAGCAGCCGATCGCGGTCGCCCGTCGCGCGCGCGGGCGACCCGGCCTGCTGCCAGCGGTCGTCCATCACCACGTCGTCGAGCGCCATCCGCGACGACCAGCCGGAGGACTCGAGCCCCGGGCGCTGCGGGCGCTCGTCCGGCCAGCCGAGGCACAGGTACGCGATCGGGTCCACGCGCTCCGGGATCGCGAGCAGCGCGCGCAGGTCGTCGGGGCGGTAGTAGCTCACCCAGCCGACGCCGAGCCCCTCCGCGCGCGCCGCGAGCCACAGGTTCTCGATCGCGCAGGCCGTGCTGTAGACGTCGGTCTCGGGGATCGTCCCGCGCCCCAGGACCTCGATCCCTGGATCGCCGTGGTCGCAGCAGACGCAGATGCCGAGCGGCGCTTCGACGACGCCCTCGATCTTCTGGTCGAGGAACTGCCGCGCGCGCTCGTCGAAGCGATCGGCCTGGCGCAGGCGCTCGCGCTGGGCGAGCCGGCGGACCTCGATCCGGGTCTGCAGCGACGACACGACGATCATGCGCCACGGCTGCATGAGCCCGACGGACGGCGCCCGGTGCGCCGCCTCGAGCACGCGCCGCAGGACGTCGTCCGGGACCTCGTCGGGACGGAAGCGGCGGATGTCGCGGCGATCGGCGATGACGCGATGCACGGCGGCGCGGGCGTCGTCGCCGTAGCGCCAGCCCCGCGGATCGGCTGCCCGCTGCGCGGCGCGCGATGCGTCGAAGCCCGCGGGGGTGGGCGGTCGGACGAGGCGATCCGGGATCGGCACGAGCCCGGAGACTAGTAGCGACGGGTGGGGTTCCTCGGACCCAGGTCCCAGCCGCGTGATGCGCGGCGACCCGTGCCGAGAGGTCGCCGGGCTATCCAGCGCGCACCACGTCTGCTCCCCTCGACACGAGGATCGAACTCCTGTGTGGCGACCCTGCACGCGGTCCGCGATTCGGGAGACCCTGCGGTGCTCTGGATCGGCCGCGTCGGGTGCTCCGCCGGACCGGCCCGCCGCGTGCGGGTAGCATCCGCGTCGTCAAGCGTGGCGGTGCGAGGAACCCGGTGAGAGTCCGGGACGGTCGCGCCACTGTGACCGGGTGCGGTTCACCCGGCAGTCAGGAACTCGTCCGCCGCGAGCCCCCTTCCAGTCCGGGACGCAGATCCCGTGGAGGTTTCGAGATGGTCGCAGCGGTCCGGATCCCCGAGCGGGATCGCACGAGCCAGTGAGGCGCCTGCTGCTCGTGCGCCACGCGCCGACCCGCGCGACGCGTGCCGCGTCGTTCCCCGCCGACGAGCCGCTCGACGAGCGCGGCCGTGCGGACGCGGCGCTGCTCGGCGCTCGCCTGCCCGCGCGCCACGAGCTCTTGTGCAGCCCCGCGCTGCGGTGCGTCGAGACGGCGCGCGCCGCGGGGCTCGCGGACCCGCTCCTGCGACCCGCGCTCGGCGAGTGCGACTTCGGGTCGTGGTCGGGCCGCTCGCTTGCCGAGGTCCACGAGCAGGACCCGGAGGCCGCCGCGGCGTGGATCGCCGATCCCGGCGCGTGCCCGCACGGGGGTGAGTCGCTCGCGACGCTGGCTGCGCGGGTCGCCGCGTGGCTCGACGAGCAGGCGTTGCTCGACGGCCGGGCGGTCGCGATCACGCACGGCGGCGTCGTGAAGGCGGCGGTCGTACACGCCCTCGGCGCACCGATCGCGGCGTTCTGGCAGGTCGACAGCGCCCCGCTGTCGATCACGGAACTGCACGCGCACGACGGGCGCTGGACGCTGGCGCGCGTGAACAGCGTGCTGCGAGACGAGCGCGACCCGCGGGAGACTCGGCCGGGCGCGGCGCGCGAGGCGGGCGGGGCCGGGCCACGCGAGACGGGCGAGGCGAACCGCGCGACGCCAGGCGAGGCGGGCGGCGGCGACGCACGCCTTGTCACGGCCGGCGCCGACGCGGGCGGGCGCTCGTGAGCGGGCCCGCGCTCGTCGGCGGCTACGCGGCCGACGTCCTGTTCGGCGATCCGCGTCGCTGGCACCCGGTCGCGGGCTTCGGCACGGTCGCGCTCGCCGTCGAACGGGCGACCTACAAGCCGACGCGGCTGCGCGGCGCGCTCTACGCGGGCGCGCTCGTGACGGCAGCCGCCGCAGGCGGCGAGGCCGCCGCCCGGACGGCTGCGCGGGCGGGCGCGGGGCGGGGCATCGCGCTCGCGGCGATCACCTGGGCGGCGCTCGGCGGTCGCTCGCTGACGGGGGTCGCGCGCCGGCTGGCGACCTGCGTCGAGCTCGGCGACCTCGACGGCGCGCGCGCGACGCTGCCGTCGTTGTGCGGGCGCGATCGCGCCGGACTCGACGCCCCGCAGCTGTGCCGCGCCGCCGTCGAGTCCGTCGCCGAGAACACCGGCGACGCGGTCGTCGGCGCGCTCGTCTGGGGCGCGATCGCGGGGCCGGCTGGCGTCGCGGCGTACCGCGCGGCGAACACGCTCGACGCGATGGTCGGCCACCACAGCGAGCGCTACGAGTCCTTCGGCTGGGCGGCGGCGCGCCTCGACGACGTCATGAGCTGGCCCGGCGCACGGGTGGCGGCGGCGCTGACCGCGCTGTGCGCGCCGGTCGTCGGCGGCTCGTCGCGGGAGACGTGGCGCACGGTGCGCGCGGACGGCGCGGCGCATCCGAGCCCGAACGCCGGCAGCATCGAGGCGGCCTTCGCGGGCGCGCTCGGCGTGCGCCTCGGCGGCCTGCTGACGTACGGCGGGGTCGCGGAGCTGCGACCGAAGCTCGGCGCGGGCGGGCGGGCGCCGCAGAGCGCCGACGTCCATCGCGCGGCACGGCTCTCATGGGCGGTGGGCGCGGCGGCCGCGGGCCTGTGCGCGGCGGCGCGCACGTTGCGAACACGCCGCGCCGCGCGGCGATCCGTCGCACTGCTCGTCGCCGCGGGCGCCGTCGTGGTCCGGTCGGCGACACCGCGCCCCGCGCCGGCGCAGGCCGCGCGGCGCACCCGCGGGCCCGGGTCGGCCGACGGCGCGAGAGCCGTCGCATGAACGGGGCGCTGCTCGTCTGCGGCACGCACTCCGACGCGGGCAAGTCCGTCGTCACCGCCGGGATCTGCCGCTGGCTCGCGCGCCAGGGGGTCAGCGTCGCGCCGTTCAAGGCGCAGAATATGGCGCTGAACTCCGTCGTCGCGCGCGACGGCAGCGAGATCGGGCGCGCGCAGGCGGTGCAGGCGGCGGCCGCCGGGATCGAGGCCGAGGCCGCGATGAACCCGATCCTCATCAAGGCGTCGGGCGAGCGCCACAGCCAGGTCATCGTCATGGGCAAGCCGTACGCCGACGCGAGCGCGGGCTCCTACCAGTCGCTGAAGGACGAGCTGCGGCCGATCGTCGCGCGCGCGCTCAGCGACCTGCGCGCGCGCTTTGACGTCGTCGTCTGCGAGGGCGCCGGCAGCCCCGCCGAGATCAACCTGCGCCACGCGGACCTCACGAACATGGGACTCGCCCGCGAGGCCGGCCTGCCGGTGCTGCTCGTCGGCGACATCGATCGCGGCGGCGTCTTCGCCTCGCTGTTCGGGACGCTCGCCCTGCTCTCGCCCGAGGACCAGGCGCACGTCGCGGGCTTCGTCATCAACAAGTTCCGCGGCGACGGTTCGATCCTCGCGCCCGGGCTCGATCAGATCGCCGGGCTGACCGGGCGTCCGGTCCTCGGCGTGCTGCCGCACGTCGAGGACCTCTGGATGGACGCCGAGGACTCGCTCGCGCTCGAGGCCCCGCGGCCGGAGGCGCCGGCGACGGGTGCCGGAGGGCGCGACACGCTCGACGTCGTGGTGCTGCGGCTGCGCTGGATGAGCAACTTCACCGACCTCGACGCGCTCGCCGCCGAGCCGGGCGTGCGCGTGCGCTTCACGCGCTCGGTCGCCGACGTCGAGCGCGCCGACCTGCTCGTCGTGCCGGGTACGAAGGCGACGGTCGAGGACCTCGCGCGGCTGCGCGCGACCGGCCTGGACCGCGCGATCCTCGCGCGGGCGCGCGCCGGCGCGCCGATCCTCGGCATCTGCGGCGGCTACCAGCTGCTCGGCGAGCGGATCGTCGACGACGTCGAATCGGGCCAGGGGGAGATCGCCGGGCTCGGCGTGCTGCCGGTCGTCACGACCTTCGCCGCCGCCAAGGTGCTGCGCCGGCGCAGCGGCCACTGCGCCTGGCTGCGGACGGACGTCGGCGGCTACGAGATCCGCCACGGTCGGGTCGCGCGCCACGGCGGCGAGCCGCTGCTGGCCGACGACGACGGCGAGCCGGACGGCTGTCGCGACGGCAGCGTGAACGGCACGTCGTGGCACGGCGCGCTCGAGCACGACGACTTCCGGCGCGCGTTCCTGCGCCACGTAGCGACCGCCCGGGGCCGGCGCTTCGAACCGGGCACGGGCTCGTTCGCCGCCGCCCGCGAGCGGCGCCTCGACGTCCTCGGCGACCTCGTGCGCGACCACCTCGACGCTGAGCGCCTCACGGCCCTGATCGAGGGCGGCGTGCCGGCCGGCCTACCCACCCTCCAGACGCAGGTGCGCCCGTGCTGCGCTTCGTGACGACCGCCGACACCGAGATCCTCGCGACGGCCGCCGCGGTCGCCCAGCTGCCGGACGGCTTCCCCGAGGTGCGCTGCGCGAACCCGGGGACCTCGAGCGACGACGAGGCGTTCGTCGCCGACGTGCTCGACGGCGCGCGCGTCGTGCTGTGTCGGATCCTCGGCGGGCGTCGCGGCTGGGTCGGCGGCTTCGACCTGCTGCGCGAGCGCTGCGCGGCCGGCGCGATCGCGCTGCTGGCGCTCGGCGGCGAGGCCCAGCCCGACGCCGAGATGACCGGCCTCTCGACGGCGCCGGCGGGCGCCGTCGCGCAGGCCGGCGAGTACCTGCGCCACGGCGACGTCGACAACGTGCAGCAGCTGCTGCGCTTCCTCGCCGACACGTTCCTGCTCGAGGGCTACGGCTTCGACGCGCCGCGCGAGGTCGCCGACCTCGGCGTCTACCTCCCCGGGACCGGCGACGTGTCGCTCGAGCGCGCGATCGAGGGTCACGACCCGACGCGCCCGACGATCGGCATCTGCTTCTACCGCTCGCACCGGCTGACCGGCAACACCGCCTTCGTCGACGCGCTCTGCGCCGCGCTGCACGCCGCCGGCGCGAACGCGATCGCGGTCTGGAGCTACACGCTGCGCCGCGATGTCGACGGCCACGTCCCCGCGCTCGCGCTGCTGGACGGCATCGTCGACGGGCTCATCACGACGATGCTCGCGACCGGCGGCAGCGGCGCGGCCGACAACGCCGCGAGCGACGGCGAGGGCACCGGCGAGCAGTGGCAGGGGTGGGACGCGACGGCGCTCGCCGCGCTCGACGTCCCCGTCGTCCAGGCGGTCTGCGCGACGGGCTCGCGCGCGACGTGGATCGCGTCCGATAGCGGGCTCTCGCCGCTGGATGCCGCCACCCAGGTCGCGATTCCCGAGTTCGACGGCCGCATCCTCGGGGGCGTCGTCTCGTTCAAGGAGCGCGACGGCGATGGTTCCCCCGTCGGCGTTCCCGTTCCACGGTATGTCCCCGATCACGAGCGCTGCGCGCGCGTCGCAGGACTGGCGGTGCGCAGCGCTCGGCTTCGGCGCCTGCCGCCGTCGCAGCGGCGCGTCGCGCTGCTGATGACGAGCTTCCCGACGAAGCACGCGAAGGTCGGGATGGCCGTCGGGCTCGACACGCCCGCGAGCGCGCTGAAGCTGCTCGACGCGCTGCACGACGACGGGATGGTCGTGCGGCGGCCCTACGTGCATGGCGAGGAGCTCATGCACGCGCTGATCGCAAGCGGCGGCCACGATCCGGAGTTCCTCACCGACGAGCAGCTGGCGAGCGCGCCGCTGCGGCTGCCGGTCGCGGAGTACCTCGACTGGTACGCGACGCTGCCGGAGTCGATGCGGATGGCGGTCGAGGAGCGCTGGGGCGCCGCGCCGGGCGACCGCTATCTCGCCGAGAGCGACCGTGGGAGCTGGGACTTCGTGATCGCGGGGATCGAGCTCGGCAACGTGCTCGTCGCGATCCAGCCCCCGCGCGGCTACGGCGAGGACCCGGTCGGCATCTACCACGACCCCGAGC
>DASXCR010000087.1:0-14146 GCA_036491075.1 Solirubrobacteraceae bacterium | reverse complement strand
CCGGGTCGATCTTCAGCAGCGCGACGTCGGCGTTGGGGTCGAAGCCGACGATCCGCGCCGACACCTCGTTGCCGTCGGCGAACGCGACGTAGAGCTCCTTGGACTCCTTGATCGCGTCGCCTGTGCCGTCGGTGACGACGTGCGCGTTGGTCGCGATCTCGCCCGCCCCGTCGAGCACGAACCCCGAGCCGATGCCCTCGCCCTCGCCGGCGCCCGGCGACGAGCCGGAGCTCGGGAGCACGCTGAAGACCGTGACCACGCCGGGCGCGTCGTGGCGGTAGATCGCCGCCGCGTCGAAGCCGCTGCCGGCGCCGGCGCTGCGGACGACCTCGACCGTCGTGACGCGATCGACCGTGCGCACCGGACCGCCGGACGGGGCGGGTCCGCCCGAGGACCCGCCGCCCGGCCCGTCCTTCGCACCGCAGCCGGCGAGCGCCAGCGCGACCGCGCCGGCGACGGCCGCGACCGGGGCTCTCACGCGGGCAGCTCCAGCGAGAACGTCGTGCGTCCGGGCACGACCTCGACCTCGAGCGAGCCGCGCATCCGCTCGGCGAGCTCGCGTGCGATCGCGAGGCCGAGGCCCGAGCCCTGCGCGTCGTCGGAGGTGAAGAACGGCTCGAAGACGCGGTCTCGCGCGTCTTCGCGGATGCCCGGGCCGTCGTCGCAGACGCCGAGCCGGACGGACCCGTCGTCGCGCTGCGCGGTGACGACGACGCCGGTGCCCGCGGGCGTGTGGGTGAGCGCGTTGTCGAGCAGGATCCGCAGGATCTGGGCCACGCGCTCAGGATCGCAGACGGCCTCGATCGGCTCGCCGCCCAGGCGCAGCGCCAGATCGGACTCGTGCTTGACGAGCGCGGGGGCGAACTCCGACGTCACGCGGCTCGCGAGATCGCCGAGGTTCGTCTGCTCGGGACGCAGCTCGAGCGACCCCGCCTCCAGCCGCGAGAGGTCGAGCAGGTCGGTCGCGAGCTTGCCCAGGCGCGCGACCTGCTCGCGCACGACGGCCACGAACTCGCGCCGCGTCTCGTCGTCGAGCTCCTCGTCCTCGAGCAGCTCCAGGAAGCCGCCGAGCGAGAAGATCGGCGTGCGCAGCTCGTGCGAGGCCGTCGCCACGAAGCGCCGCCGTGCGGTCTCGACCTGCGCGAGCTGGCGCTGCATGTCGTCCAGCGCTCGCGCGAGCTGGCCGAGCTCGTCGTCCTTGTCGGCCGGGAAGACCGCGGTGAAGTCGCCGGCCGCGACGCGCTCGGCGCCCTGCTCGAGCGCCTTCACGCGGCGCGAGATCGTGCGCGAGACGAGGAAGCCGCCGCCGAGCGCGAACAGCAGCCCGAGCGCACCCGCGACGAGGATCTGCCGGCGGATCAGCGCGACGTTGCCCTCGACGTCGGTCAGCGGCGAGGAGAAGACCGCGACGCGGCTGACGACGCCGCCGTCGCGGATCGGCTCGGCCACCTGTCCCCAGAGGATGTCGCCGCGCTTGTTGGAGCCGCGGACCTCGTGCTGGACGCGCGCCGAGACGTCGGCGATGCCGAGCGGGAGGTCGTTCATCTGGACCTCGGTCGTCGAGTCCGTGAAGACCGTCAGCTGCAGGCCCTCCGTTCCGCCCCCGACGATCAGGAGCGTCACGCGCGTGCTCGTCGCGTCGCCGATGTTCGCGACGAGCTGGTTGACCTGGCGCGCGGTGCCGTTGTCGACGACCCTCGTGCGGATCAGCGGCGTGAACTCGCGCGCGATCCGCGCGATCGAGCGCAGCTTCTGCTGGCGCAGCGAGGACTCCAGCTGCGGCGCGACGTAGAAGTAGACGACGCCCACCGCGACGAGCGTGACGGCGAAGAACAGCACCGTCAGGCGCGTGCGCAACGTGCGCAGGCGCATCAGCGGGCCACGCCCTCAGCGCTCCGTGTCGCGGAAGCGGTAGCCGACGCCGCGGACCGTGAACAGGTACTCCGGCTGCTTGGCGTCGAGCTCGAGCTTCTCGCGCAGGTGGCGGATGTGGACGTCGATCGTGCGCGGGTCGCGGTAGGCGGCGTCGCCCCAGATCCGCGTCAACAGGTTCTCGCGCGTGAACACCCGTCCCGGGTGGGTCGCGAGCGCGCCGAGGATCTCGAACTCGACGTAGGTCGTCTGGACCATCGCCTCGCGCACGCGGACCGAGCGCTTGGCGAAGTCGATCTCCAGCGCCTCGATCTGCAGCGGGCCGTCGGCCGGCACGAGCCCGTCGTCGGGTCGCATCTCGGCGCGGCGCAGGACGGCCTTCACGCGACTGCGGAACTCGCGCATCGAGAACGGCTTGGTGATGTAGTCGTCGGCGCCGATCTCGAGGCCGACGACCTTGTCGATCTCCTCGGCGCGCGCCGTGAGCATGATGATCGGCACCGTGCTGCGAGCGCGGATCCGGCGGCAGACCTCGAGGCCGTCGAGCTTGGGCAGCATGAGGTCGAGCACGACGAGGTCGTAGGAGCCCTCGGCGAAGCGAGCGAGCGCAGCGCTGCCGTCGGTTGCCTGCACGACCTCGTAGCCGTCTTTGCGCAGGGGATAGGAGAGCAGCGTCTGGATCGCATGCTCATCGTCGACGAGCAGGATGCGGGGGGCGCGATCCACCATCACCAATAGTGTGACAACGAAGATGGGCGACCGACCCTCCAGGCACGCGACGAGCTGATGGCTGACCCGCGCTTGTACCGGGCGGCGCTGATCCCCGTCCTGTTCGCGCTCGTGCTGCTGGCGTTCTCGCTCGAGAACCGTCCGCGCCCGCTGACGTCGGCGCTGTCGCCCGACGCGTTCGAGGGCGACCGCGCGTTCGCGAGCACGTACGGGACCGGCTCGAACCTCGCCGAGCGCTTCCCCGACCGCCGGCCCGGCTCGGCGGGCGACGAGCGTCTCGCCGACTACGTCGCGGCGCAGCTGCGCCGGGCGCGCGGCTTCCACGTGCGCACGACCGTGCACTCCGGGCAGACGATCGACGGCCGGCGCTCCCTGCGCACGGTGATCGCCGAGCGGCCCGGTTCGATCGACGAGCGGATCGTCGTCGTCGCGCACCGCGACGCGGCGGGCCACGGGGCCGAGGCCGAGCTGTCGGGAACCGCCGTGCTGCTCGAGCTCGCACGCGTCTTCGGGGCGCCGCGCGGGACGCAGCGCACGCTGACGCTCGTGTCGACGAGCGGCGGCAGCGGCGGCGCGGCGGGTGCCGCCGCGCTGGCGGACGACATCGGCGGGCCGATCGCGGGCGTGCTCGTGCTCGGCGATCTCGCCTCCCGCACGATCCGCGCGCCGTTGCTGACCCCGTGGTCGGATGGCCTCGGGGCGACGCCGCTGCGGCTGCTCGCGACGCTGCAGGAGGCGCTGCGCCAGGAGACGGGGTCCAAGGCGCGCCAGCCGCGGGCGCTGAGCCAGTTCGCGCGCTTCGCGATGCCGGCCGCCTATGGCGAGCAGGGCGTGCTGCTGGCGCGCGGGCTGCCCGCGGTCGGCCTCGGGATCGGCGGTGACGAGCCGCCGCCCGCCGGCGATGCGATCTCGGCCCAGCGGCTGACGACCCTCGGTCGCGTGGCGCTGCGCACCGTGTCGGCACTCGACGCGGCGCCGCGCGGCAAGCCCGTCAGCCCGCAGGCATCCAGCCGCGACCTCGTCTTCAGCCGCAAGGTGCTACCGGGCTGGGCGGTGCGGCTGTTCGTCGGCTCGCTGCTGCTCGCGCCGTTCGTCGTGGCGGTCGACGCGCTCGCCGCGATGCGCCGCGGTCGCGAGCCCGTACTCGCCTGGCTGCGCTGGACGCTGGCATGCGCGCTGCCGGTCGTGGTCGCCGCGCTGTTCGCGATCGCGCTCGGAGCGATCGGCCTGCTCGCCGCGACGCCGGACGCGCCGATCGCGCCGCGGTCGCTGCCGGCACAGGCTCCGGCACTGCTCGCCGTCGTGCTCGTGCTCGTGCTCGCCTGGGTCTGGC
This sequence comes from Solirubrobacteraceae bacterium, assembly GCA_036491075.1. Taxonomy (GTDB): domain Bacteria; phylum Actinomycetota; class Thermoleophilia; order Solirubrobacterales; family Solirubrobacteraceae; genus CADCVQ01. Next base: position 10,212 of record DASXCR010000087.1, on the reverse strand, counting down.
TGCGGCCCGCCGTGCTGCGGTTGACGGGCGCCGCGGGACCGCCGCCGTCGCCGGCGGCGGGGGTCTCCGTGCTGCTCGTGGCGCTCGTCGCGACGCTGCTGACCTGGATCGGCAATCCGTACGCGGCCGCCGCGCTGGTGCCGGCACTGCACATCTGGGGATTCGTGCTCGCGCCCGAGCTGCGGATACGGCGGCCGCTGCGGCTCGCCCTCGTCGTGCTCGGCATCGCTCCCGTGGCGCTGCTCGCCGCCGTCGTCGCCCACTCGCTCGGGCTCGGGCCGCTCGACGCCGCCTGGGAGCTGCTGCTGCTCGTCGCCGGCGGCCACGTCTCGCTGCTCGGCGTGCTGCTGTGGAGCCTGCTGGCGGGCTGTGCTGCCGCGGCGCTGACGATCGCGGCGCGCGCCGGCGCGCCGGATTCCCGGATCGACCCGACGATCACCGTGCGCGGCCCGCGCAGCTACGCCGGACCCGGGTCGCTCGGCGGCACCGAGTCGGCTCTGCGAAGATGAGCGGGGTGCGCAGGCCATTGCGGGCGCTTTCGACGGTGCTGATCACGGCCGGCCTGCTGATGCTCATCGACGCGGGCCTGACGGTGGCATGGCAGGAGCCGGTGTCGGCGATCTACGCGAAGATCGTGCAGGGACATCTCGGCGACGACCTGCACAAGCTCGACCTCGCCAAGCCCGGAGCGAGCGATCTGGCCGCGCTGCGCTCGCTGAGCTCAGAGCGCGAGCGGATGGCGTTCCTCGCGCGGGCGCTGCGGCGCCGGTCGACCGTCGGCGCGGCCGTCGGGCGGATCCGGATCCCGCGGATCGGCGCGAGCTACGTGATCGTCAACGGCACCGACGCGGCATCGCTGCGCAAGGGTCCCGGGCTCTACGAGGACAACCCGTTTCCCGGCGCCGCGGGAACCGTCGCGATCGCCGGCCACCGCACGACGTACCTTGCGCCGTTTCGCCACATCGACAAGCTGCGCCCCGGCGACGAGATCTCCGTCGAGATGCCCTACGGGCGCTTCGTCTACAAGGTGCGGCGCACGCGGATCGTGCCGCCGACCGAGGTCTCGGTCGCCAAGCGCGTCTCCTACGACCAGCTGATCCTGTCGGCCTGCAACCCGCTCTACAGCGCGGCGCAGCGGATCGTCGTGTTCGCGCGCTTCGTCGATGCGCAGCCGCGCGGGGCGGCGCTGCACCCGTGAGCCGCGAGGCGACACCTGCGGATCGTGCGCGACCGGCGCTCAAGGGCGACGCGCCTGCGCTCGATACGGGGCGTGGGATGCGAACCCGAGAGCTCAAGCTGCGCATCGCGCGCGCCGAGTACGTGATCGATCCGCGTGCGGTGGCGGAAGCGATGCTGCGCCATGCCATCAGTCACAGGCGGTGGTGGAACCCCGACGCCGCCTGCCTGACGCCGCCCGCCGACAGCACGACCTGCGGCGGGCCGGCGACGACCGTGCCGATCCACGTCAACGCCGCCGCCGCCTCCGCCGCCGCGCGGTCGCCGGGCGCGACGCAGACGCAGAGCTCGTAGTCCTCGCCCGCCGTGGCCGCGAGCTGCCAGGCCGGCACGCCGAGCTGCTCGGCGACCGCGGCGACGCCGTCCGCGAGCGGCAGCGCGTCGAGGTCGATCGCGATGCTCGCAGCGCTCGCGCGGGCGACGTGGCCGGCGTCGGAGGCGAGGCCGTCGGAGAGGTCGATCATCGCGTGGGCGCCGGCGCGCGCCAGCGCGCGTCCCTCGCGCAGCCGTGGCTGCGGGCGCAGATGGCGTAGCGCGAGCTCCTGCAGACCCTCGGCGCGGGCGTCGAGGATCGCGAGGCCGGCGCCCGACGCGCCGAGCGTGCCGGTCACGCCGACGAGGTCGCCCGCTCGCGCGCCGTCGCGGCGCACGAGCTCGGAGAGGTCGTCGGCCCAGCCGACGACGGTGACCGCGAGCGTCAGCACCGGCGCGGACGTGACGTCGCCGCCGATCAGCGCGACGCCGTGACGATCGGCGAGCCGCGCCATCGCGTCGGCGAGCTCGAGCGCCGCGGCGTCGCCGAAGCCGTGCGGGATGCCGAGCACGACGTAGGCCTCGCCCGGGTCGGCGCCCATCGCGGCGAGGTCCGAGAGCGCGGCGGCGAGCGCGCGATGGCCGGCGTCGGCGGCGCTCGCCGTGACTCCGAGCCGGAAGTGGACGCCGTCGACCATCGCGTCGGTCGAGGTCACCGAGAACGCGCGCGCGCGGACGACCGCGGCGTCGTCGCCGCTGCCGACGACCACGCGCTCCGGCGGCGGCGCGAAGCGCGCGCGCATGGCCGCGATCAGCTGAAACTCATCCACGATCGTCCATGGCTGAGCCTGACTGGCAACCAGCGAGAGCGGAGGCTCCTGACGTGCCAGGTGGGATGCCGGTGCCGCGCGGCAAGGACGCAGGACCGAAGGAAGGGCGCCGGCCTTTCGAGCGTCCGAGGACGCCGCCTCGCCACCTTCGATGAGGACCCGGCGATCGGCGCCCGCCTAGCGGTGGCGGTAGACGATCCTCGCGCGGTCGAGGTCATAGGGCGACAGCTCGCAGCGCACCCGGTCGCCGGGGAGGATGCGGATGCGGAAGCGGCGCATCTTGCCCGCGACGTGACCGAGCACGATGTGCTCGTTATCGAGCTTCACGCGGAACATTGCGTTCGGCAGGGCTTCGATGACTTCGCCCTCGAATTCGACTTTCTCTTCTTTGGCCATTGGGCTGCAACGGTAGCAGCGCGGCCGCCGCCGATCACGGCGGCGACGTGTCCTTGGGCGGCGGAAGCGGCGGTGCGTTGGTCGAGTTGTCGGTCGCGTTCGGGTCGTAGAGATCGGGGTCGTAGCCCCCACCCCCGGTCGCCGGCGGCGGTGGCGGAGGCGTGACCGCCGCGGGCGGCGTCGCGGGGGTGGTCGCGGCCGGCGGCGGCGGCGCGGCCGTCGTCTCGGTCGTCTTCGGCTTGCCGGTCTTCGGATCGATGTTCGGATCGATGGGAGCCGCCTGCTGGTAGGACTGCTGCTGGTTGTGGCCCTTGAAGCCCTTCGGCTTGAACGGATGCGTGGGCTTGGGGAACGGCTTGCAGTAGCCGCGCGCCGCGAGCTTCATATAGGTACCCCAGATCTGAGCGGGAAAGGTCCCTCCGTCGACCGGCGCGCCGTGAAAGAGGTTGCCCATCGGGATCTTGCCCTGCGGGAAGCCGACCCAGACCGCCGTCGCGAGCTTCGGCGAGAAGCCGTCGAACCACGCGTCCGTGTTCTTGTCGGTCGTCCCGGTCTTGCCGCCCACGGGGCAGCCGGTGGCCGCTCGCGTGCCGGTGCCCTCCTTGATGTTGAGCTGCAGGATCTTCTGGACCTCGGACATGTCGCCCGAGTCGAACGCGCGCACGCGCTGCGGCTTGCCGAGGTCGTCGACCTTGCCGTCGGGGAACTTCACCTCGGTGATCGCCTCCGGCGTGTTGCGGTAGCCGCCCGAGGCGACGGTCGCGTAGGCGTTGGCCATCTCCAGCGGCGAGCAGCAATTCGTCAGTCCGCCGAGCGTGCCGGACGGGTTCGCGTCGACCGGCGACGTGATGCCGAGGTCCTTCGCCGCCTTGACGACCTTGTCGAAGCCGAGGTCCTGCGCGAGGCGCACGTAGGCCGTGTTGTCCGAGCGCAGCGTCGACGTGACGAGGTTCGGATCGCCGCCCGCGCACTTCCCGCCGTAGCAGTTGATCACCACGTTGTTGTACTTCGGCCCCAGCGCGACCGGCCCCGACGCGTAGGTGGCGGTCTCGGGGTTGATGCCCGCGCGCACCGCGGCGACGAGCGTGATGACCTTGAACGTCGAGCCCGGTTGTCGCTTCGCGTCGACGGCGAGGTTGTACTCCGAGTCGGCGTACTTCGCCGAGGAGGCCATCGTGAGGATGTGGCCGGTCGCCGGGTCGATCGTCACGATCGCCGAGGACGGCGCGCCCGGGAAGTCGAGGTAGTGCTTGATCGACGCGCGCGCCTTGTTCTGCAGGTCGAGGTCGATCGTGGTCTTGATCGTGAGGCCGCCGTTCTTGACCTTCTCCACGCCGTAGCGCTTGATCAGCTCGTCGGTGACGTAGTCGAAGAAGTAGCCCTCGCGCTTCTCGCGCACCTTGTTGTTGCGGTGCAGCCCGAGCGGCGAGGCGAGCGCGGTCTGCGACGCCTGCTGCGTGATGAAGCCGACCTGGGCCATCTTCTTGAGCACCTCGTTGCGGCGGACGAGCGCCGGCGTCGGGTACTTCAGCGGGTTGTACTGGCTCGGGGCCTGCGGCAGGCCCGCGAGCAGCGCCGACTGCGCGAGCGTCAGCTCCGACGCGGGCTTGTCGAAGTACTGCTCGGACGCGGCCTGGACGCCGATCGCCGTCTGGCCGTTGTTCGTGCCGTAGGAGACCGAGTTGAGGTACTTCGTGAGGATCCACTCCTTGCCCTTGCGGCCCGGGTGGACGTTCTCGAGCTGCTCGGCGAGCTTCGCCTCGCGGACCTTGCGCTTCAGCGTCTTCTGGGTGTTGCCGGGATACAGCGCGCGGATCAGCTGCATCGTCAGCGTCGAGCCGCCCTGCAGCGTCTTGCCGGAGGCCGCGTTCTTGAACGCGGCGCGGATGATGCCCTCGAAGTCGACGCCCTTGTGCGAGTAGAAGCGCTGGTCCTCGATCGCGACGGTCGCGTCCTTCATCGACTGCGGGATGTCCGCGGAGGACACCGTGAAGCGCACGATGTTGTTCTGGATGTTGCCCAGCGACTGGCCGTCGGCGGCGAACACGGTCGACGTGCGGCCGGGCTCCTCGGGCTTCAGCGAGCTGAGGTCGGGCGCGGAGTTCGCGATCCCGACGACGTAGCCGACGGCGCTGAGGATCGCGATGACGCTGCCCGCGGCGAGGACCGCGAGGCTGAGGATGATGACGCGGGCGGCGCCGCCTCTGCGGCGACGTCGACGCTGGCGTTCGAGGCGAGCGGACATCGAGTGTGCTCCGGCGACGGCGCGGGCGGCCGGCGCGCGGGCTTGCGGAGATTCTACGGACAGCGCGTCCTTCGCCAGCCGGTAGGCCGGGACCTGCCGCGCCGGCCGGCTGCAACGCGCTTGCCAAGATCTGCGGATGCGGTCTCGCGTCCTGCCCGGGTCCACGTCGCATCCGGACGGTGGCGGCGGGGCGTCCTCGCGTGCGGCGACGCGCGAGCTCCGGCGCTCCGACGGCGCCGCCGCCGGGGACGCGACGCGCGCGGCGATCGCCGACATGTGGCAGGCGCTGTGGATCTCGCGGCTGCTCGTGTGGGCCGCCGGCGTGGTCGCCGTGCTGGCGTTCGGGCTGTCCGGGCGCCAGCACGACTTCGACCCGGCCGGGGTGACGAGGCCGTTCGGGGCGGTCGGCGACGTGCTCGCCGCGCCGTTCGCGCGCTGGGACTCCGTCTGGTACCTGGCGATCTCGAGCGGCGGCTACGGCGGCGGGGCGCGCGAGGCGTTCTTCCCGCTGTATCCGATCGTCGCGAAGGTCGCCGGGGCGCCGCTGGGCTCGGCCCTCGTGGGCGGGGCGCTCGCGTCGACGGCGCTGCTTGCGGTCGCGCTGGTGGCGCTGCACCGGCTCGTCGCGCTGGACTTCGAGCGGGCCGTCGCGCGCAACGCGGTGCTCGTGACGGCGCTGTTTCCGATGTCGTTCTTCTTCTCGGCGGTCTACAGCGAGTCGCTGTTTCTCGCCGTCTCGGTGGGCACCGTGTACGCGGCGCGGCGCGAGCGCTGGCTGTGGGCGGGCGTGCTCGGCGCGCTCGCCGCGGCGACGCGCAGCGCCGGCGTCGTGCTCCTCGTGCCGCTCGCGATCCTCTATCTCTGGGACGGTGGGCGGCTGCGCGGATCGCCGCGCAGGCCGCTGCGGCCCGACGTGCTGTGGCTCGCGCTCGTGCCGCTCGGGCTCGTTGCGTACTGCGCCTACCTCGGCCTGATCGGCGACGACGCGCTGGCGCCGTTTCATGCCCAGCAGCTGTGGTTTCGTTCGTTCGCCGGCCCCTTCGCCGGCGTCGGGGACGGCGCGGTGGCCGGCGTCGACGGCATCCGCCAGCTGCTGTCGGGCGCCCGTTCGCCGGTCTTCTTCCGGGCGGCCGGGGGCGACCCGTTCGTCGCGGCGCACCACAACGTCGAGCTGCTGGGTTGGCTCGTGCTGAGCGTCGTCGCGACGTTCGGCGCGCTGCGGCGGCTGCCGGCCGCCTACGGCGCCTACCTGCTCGCGGCGCTCGCGCTGCCGCTGTCCTATCCGGTCGCGCCGCAGCCGCTGATGTCGCTGCCGCGCTTCGTCGCGGTGCTGTTCCCGCTCGCGATCTGGCTCGCGCTGTGGATGACCGGCCGCGTGTGGCGCGAGCGGCTCGTGATCGCCGCGTTCGCGGTCGGGCTCGCCGCCTACACCGGGATCTTCGCGACGTGGCACTTCGTCGCGTAGTGCAGCCCAACGCCGCACCAGCCCTCTCGGGCCATCCAAGCGCGCCGTTGCCTCGAGCAGGGCGCCGGGCTGCGGTCGCGGGAGATGGGCCGTGGCGCGAGTAGTCGCGCTCGACGCGCTCGGAACGCTCGTCGAGCTGCTGCCGCCGGCGCCGCTGCTCGTCGCGGAGCTGCGCGTTCGCGGGGTCGCGGTGTCCGAGTGCGAGGCGGCGGCCGGGCTCGCGGCCGAGATCGCGTACTACCGCGCGCATCTGCACACGGCGCCGGACGCGAGCTCGCTCGCGCTGCTGCGCACGCGCTGCGCGGCGGTGCTGCGCGACGCGCTCACGCGTGCGGGCGCGGAGCTCGGCGGGCTGCCCGCGGACGATCTGCGTCCGGCGCTGCTGGCGTCGCTGCGATTTCGCCCCTACCCCGAGGTGCCGGACGCGCTGCGCGTGCTGCGCCGCGCCGGCCACCGTCTCGTCGTCGTATCCAACTGGGACGTCTCGCTGCACGAGATGCTGCGCGCCACCGGCCTCGACGTGCTCGTCGACGGTGCCGTCAGCTCGGCGGAGGCAGGCGTGGCCAAGCCCGACCCGCGCATCTTCGCGCGGGCGCTGGAGCTCGTCGCGGGCCGCGCCGACGGGGGCCTGCACGCCGGCGACTCGATCGAGCACGACGTCGCGGGCGCTCGGGCGGCGGGGCTGCGGCCGGTGCTCGTGGCCCGCAGCGGGCCCGGCGGCGGCGTGCCCGCGGGCGTCGACACGATCGGATCGCTGGCGGAGCTCGCGGCGCTGGCGGCGTAACCTCTCGCGGACCGTGACGAGCATCCCGCCCGCCGCCGACGGTGCGGCAGCCCACGTGCGATCGCCGTCGTCGCCCACGCCACCGCGCACGGGACGCGACGCGTGGCGGCCGTGGACGGCGTGGGTGACCCTCGTGACCGGCTTCGGGATCGCGATCTTCGGCGGCTCGATCATCGCGATCGTCGTCAACGCGGCGACCGGCGACTCGCTGTCCAACCCGCCGTCCGGCGTGACCCTCGGCGGGACGTTCTTCCAGGACCTCGCCCTGATCGGCGCGTCGCTGCTGTTCGCGCAGTTCGCCGGGCGACCGACGCCGGCGGACTTCGGCCTGCGCTTGCCGGGGGCCGATCTCGCCGCCGACGACGGGCCCGCCCGGCGCACCGCGCTGAAGCGCGCGATCGGGCTGCTGCTCGGCGTCTGGCTGAGCTTCTACGTGTTCAGCGGGATCTGGGTGGCGCTGCTGTCGCTGCACCAGCGCCAGCAGCTGCCCGACGAGCTCGGCATCAACGGCGCGGCGATCAACCTCGTGCTGGCGGTGTTCCTCGTCACCGTCATCGCCCCGCTCGGCGAGGAGATCCTCTTCCGCGGCTACTTCTTCGCCGCCCTGCGCAACTGGCGCGGGTTCTGGCCCGCGGCGATCATCACCGGCCTCGTGTTCGGCGCCGTCCACATCGGCTCGTCGCCGATCGGCTTCACTGTGCCGCTCGCGTTCTTCGGCTTCGGACTGTGCCTGCTGTACCAGCGCACCGGATCGCTGTACGCGACGATCGCCCTGCACGCGCTGAACAACTCGGTCGCGCTGGGGCTGTCGCAGAAGTGGCTGCTGTGGCAGGTCGTGGTCGTGCTGATCGGGTCGGTGCTCGCCGCGCTCGGGATCGCCCGGCTGCTCGCGCGCGTGCTCGCCCAGCGCGCGGCGTCCGGCGTGCCGCCGCTCGCTCAGCCGGCACGCTGAAGGTCGCCTCGACGGGTTCGCGGACGGCGCCCGCGGCGCGTGCGCGGCGGCGGCCGCGAGTGCCGCCGCGCCTGAGCTGTGACCGATCGCACGTCTGCGGTGCGCCCGCATGGCATAGTCCGGCCGATGCGTCGCACGGCCCTGATCGCAACCCTCGCAGCGATCGTCGCGACGCCGTCGGCGGCGCTCGCCCAGCAGCCGGCCATCGCCCCGCCGCCGGCGCCCGTGCAGTCGCAGATGCAGGTCGCCCTCGACCACGTCGGGGGCAAGCTCGCGACGGTGCTCGTCGGGACGACCGTTCGCGTTCGCGGCAGCGTCGGGACGTTCGTCGACGGCGAGCAGGTGACGGTGCGCTTCTACTACTCGGGCACGAAGTGGAAGGTCCGCCAGCAGGCGATCCTGCCGGGCCCGAACGGGACCGGGCAGTTCGCCCTCTCCTACCGCACGCAGCGCTCGGGACGGCTCGTCGTGCGCGCCTCGCACCTCGCGACCGCCGCGCTCGGCACGCTGGCGGCGACCGCGAAGTCCGTCGATGTGATCCCGCGCAGCGTCGGGCCGCACAGCCAGTCGCGCGCGGTGCGCGCGCTGCAACGCCGCCTCTCCGCGCTCGGCTACGTCGTCGGCAAGCGCGGCAGCTTCGACGACCGCACGGCACGAGCGGTGCTCGCCTTCCGCAAGGTGACCGGCATGGCGCGCACGTCCGACGCCTCGGTCGACGTCATGCGCCGGATCGCCCGCGGCGGCGGCGCGTTCAAGGTCCGCCATCCCGAGCACGGGCGCCACGTCGAGGCCGACCTGACGCGACAGGTGATGGCGCTGATCTCCGGCGGGCGGGCGCTGCGGGTCTACCCGATCTCGTCCGGCAAGCCGAGCACGCCGACGATCCTCGGGTCGTTCAGGGTGTACAGCAAGACGCCCGGCATCAACCAGAAGGGCATGGTCGACTCGGCGTACTTCTACGGCGGCTACGCGACGCACGGCTACGCGACGGTGCCGATCTACCCCGCGAGCCACGGCTGCCTGCGCTCGCCGGTGCCGGATGCGCCCAGCATCTTCGACTGGATCAAGATCGGCACGCCGGTCGACGTGTACTACGGCCCCAAGCCGTAGGCGTCAGGTGCGGCGCGGCTTGTAGCCGAGTGCCGGGGCGCTGCCGCGGCCGCGCATGAAGCGCGCGAGGTAGCCGAGCCCGAAGCCGTAGACGAGCAGGCCGAGCACGGTCGGCACCCCGCGCTCCAGGATCGCGCCGCCCGACGTCACGAGTCCGGCGAACGGCTTGAGCAGGACGTCGTCCGCGTCGTCGATGTGCTCGCGCACGGCGCTGTCGCGCTGCTCGCGAGCCTGCTCGCCGGCCGCGCTCGGGGCCGGCTGCGTGTAGCTCGAGAGCTCGTTGACCTGATGGCGCGAGCCGCTCTTGGACTCGTCGACGGCGAACATGGCGAAGCTGATCGCGATGATGAGGCTGCAGGCGATCGCAGCGAATCTGAGTAGGCGTTCGAGCACGCCTCTAAGGTTCCCAGCACGATGGATGCCGCTGGACGTTTGGCCGAGCAGCTGCGCGAGCACGCGCTGATCCTCGGCGAGGTGACGCTGACCAGCGGCGCGGTGGCGCAGTACTACGTGGACGCCAAGCGCGCGATCCTGCTGCCGACCGGGTTCGCGGCGCTCGGCGAGCTCGTCGCGGCGCGGGCGCGCGCGTGGGGGGCGACCGCCGTCGGCGGGATGACGATGGGCGCCGACCCGGTCGGCTGCGCGGCGCTCGCCCGCGGCGCCGACGTGAAGGTCTTCTTCGTGCGCAAGGAGGCCAAGGCGCATGGGCTGTCGCGCCGCATCGAGGGCCCGCTGCTGAGCGCCGAGGACCGCTGCCTCGTCGTCGAGGACGTCGTCAGCACGGGCGGCTCGACGATCCGCGCGATCGAGGCGCTGCAGGAGGCGGGCCATGAGATCTGCGGCGTAGTCGGCGTGCTCGACCGGCTGATGGGCGGCGGAGCGCGGATCGAGGCCGCAGCGGGTGCGCCGTACGTCGCACTGTGCACGATCGACGACGTCTAT
>DASXCR010000086.1:0-5153 GCA_036491075.1 Solirubrobacteraceae bacterium | reverse complement strand
CGGCCGGCCGGCCGGTGGTCGCCTACGACCTCGTCGAGACGCGTCGCACGCTCGGCGGCGCCGGCGTGCTCGTCGCGGCCGCCGACACGGCGGCGTTCGCGGCGGCCGTGGCACGGCTGGCCGGCGACGCCACCGAGCGCGCCGCGCTTGGCACCGCGGCGCTCGAACGTGCCCGCGCGCTCACCTGGGAGCACTCCGAGCGGGCGCTGCTCGCCGCCTACGAGCGGCTGCCGGCACGCTGAGCCCGCCGGTTCGTGCCCACGTATCCGCCGCGGTGGCAGGCCTGAGCGAGGACCCGCTCGCGCGTGACCGGCGCGGGCCGCGGATAGCATCCCGGTCGTGCCATCAGCCGCTGAGCGCGTGCTCGGATCGCTCCTGCGGCGGGTCAGCATCGACCGCTTCGAGCTCGCCGCCGACCACGACGAGACCTACTTCCAGGACGGGTTCGCCGACACGCAGCGCTACCAGCAGCGCTTCGACGGCCACCTGAGCGTGGCCGGCCGGTCAGTCCTCGACGTCGGCTGCGGCTACGGGTCGTCGTGCTTCGAGTTCGCGCGCCAGGGCGCGAAGCGGGTGCTCGGAATCGACATCGACGCGAAGTTCGTCGCCTTCGCCCAGGACCGGCTCGCGCGCGAGCCGCGGCTGGCGGACCGCCTCGAGTTCCGCCACGTCGACGCGCAGGGCGCCGACCTCGGCGAGACGTTCGACCTCGCGATCTCCAAGGACAGCTTCGAGCACATCGCCGACCCCGAGCACTACCTCGCCGCGCTCAAGCGCTACGTCGGCCCGGGCGGCGAGATCGCGATCGGCTTCGGGCCGCTGTGGCGCTCGCCGTACGGCGCGCACCAGCTGCAGATGTCGCGCCTGCCGTGGGCGCACCTGATCTTCCCGGAGCGCGTCGTCATGCGCGAGTGGCGGCGGATCGGCTTCCCGGGCGGGGCGACGACCTACGCCGAGATCGCCGGAGGCCTGAACAAGATGACGCTCGGGCGCTTCGAGCGGGTGCTCGAGGACCCGGAGCTCGAGCGCGTCTTCTTCGCGACCAACCAGACGACGGCCCGCTCCGGCCGGCTGCTGAAGACGCTCGCCCGGCTGCCCGGGGCGCGCGAGGCGTGCACGTTCAACGTGTACGCGCTGTCGCGCTACCGCCCGCGGTCAGATGGCGGTGTGCCCCCTCGATCGCGCCCGTGAGGCCGAGCAGCGCGTAGACGAGCGCGGTCGCGTCGAGCAGGTCGTCGGTCGACATCGCCACGACGAACACCCCGACCCAAGCCGCGGCAGTCACCCGCGCGTAGAGCGCGATCGGCGAGTCGCGGACGCGCGCTATTCGCCACATCACCGCGATCATCGTGCCGAAGAACCCGAGCACCGCCGCGAACAGCAGCGGCCCGCCCTCGACGAGCGCGCGCACCGCGGCGTTGTGCGCCTGAAAGCCGCCGCCGACGACGCGCGCCGATCCGACGGGATGGCGCGGGTTGACGAACACGACCGACTCCAGGCCCCACCCGGTCAGCGGCCGCTGCTCGTACTCCTGCAGCAGGCCGCGCCAGTTCGCCAGGCGCCAGCTGTAGGAGGCGAACGTGCCGCCGTCCGCGACCTGCGTCGGGTCCTTCGTCGGCAGCACGCGGTCGTGGACGCCCGGCACCAGGAACACGAGCGCCCCGCACGTGACCGCGATCCCGGCGATGACGCGCTTGCGCTCGCGCCAGTTCAGCAGGAGCAGCGCGAGCAGCAGCATGACCCAGCCCTCGCGGCCGTAGCTCGCGACGAGCGCCGCGATCATCGCGACCTGCGCCGGCCAGCGGTACCTGCGCGCGAGGTCCTCGCGCGGCAGCATCACGAGGATCAGGATGCAGAGCGCGAGGTAGGAGCTCAGCGCGACCGGATTGACGAACGTCCCCGACACGCGCACGAGGTCGAGGTCGGCGATCTTCTTCGGGTCGCGCAGCAGCTCCGACAGCGCGGCCAGCGCGGGGATCACGCCGCTCAGCCCGACGACGAGGAACACGCGGCGCAGCGCGAGCGGCGTCGTCACGACCTGCGCCGACAGCAGGTACATCGCGAACAGCGCCAACAGGCGCACCATCTCGGTCACCGGCTTGAGGCCCATCGCGGAGCCGAACTGCATCCACGCGGGCAGGCTCGCGAGCGCGCTGACGAGCAGCAGCGCGCTGAACGCCATCGTCGCGCGCGGGCGCACGAGCTGCGGGCGGCTGGCGAAGACCAGCGCGCAGATGCCGATCAGCACGACGCCGGTGAGCTGCGTCGGGTTGTGCGCGACGCCGTCCATCAACGGCCGCACCGCGAGCAGCGCCGTGACGAACAGCGCCGGTCGCAGCAGGCCCATCGCGACGAACGCGCCGGCGGCGATCATCCCCGCCGCGAGCTGCCACTTGTCGGTGTTGGAGATGATCACGCCGCCGACGGCGCTCAGCACGAGCGCCGAGCCGACCTGCGCGACGAACGCGCCGACGTTGCGCTCGGGCACGGGTGGGGCGGCGGTCGCGGCGCGCGGCGCCGGCGCCGGCGGACGAGCGCGGCGACCCGGGACCGGCTCTGTCAGAGCGCTAGTTCGCGCCACGCTGGCGAACCACGGCCGGCAGCGTGCGGATCAGCAGGCGCACGTCGTACCAGAGCGACCAGTTCGTCGTGTAGACGTAGTCGAGCTTGACCATCTCCTCGAACGGGATCGAGGTGCGCCCGAGGACCTGCCACAGCCCGGTCAGGCCGGGCGTCAGGTCGAGCCGACGCAGGCCCCAGCCGGAGATGTGGTCGTGGACGCTGGGCGACATCGGTCGCGGCCCGACGAGGCTCATGTCGCCCTTCAGCACGTTCCACAGCTGCGGCAGCTCGTCGAGGCTCGCGCGCCGCAGGAAGCCGCCCACGCGGGTGATGCGCGGGTCCTTCTCGAGCAGCAGCCAGGCCGGATGCGCGCTGAGCGCCTTGAGCTCCTCGGCGCGAGCGTCGGCGTCGGGCACCATCGTGCGGAACTTGTAGAGGCGAAAGCGCGAGCCGTCGCGGCCCACGCGCAGCTGCGAGTAGAAGACCGGGCCGGGCGAGCCGAGCTTGATCGCGATCGCGACGACGGCGAGCACGGGCAGCGAGATCGCTGCCACGGGCAGGGCGATCGCGATGTCCATCGCCCGCTTGATCGCGCGCGAGGAGCGCGTCAGCGCCGGCGGGTTGATGCCGAGCACGGTGATGCCCTCGATGTCGTCGATCTCGACCGACGGCCCGAGCGCGTCGACGAAGTCCGGCACGACGCTGACGCGGATCTTCAGCGTCCGCATCCGCCGGATCAGCTCGGCGAGCTCGGCGTGGTTGACCGCCGGGGCGACGGCGAGGACGCGCTCGACGTCGCGCTTGGAGCAGACGCGCTCGACCTCCGCGACGAGCTTCTCGGCATCGGCGAAGCCGTCGCGCTCGTGCTCGTCGGAGTCGCCGATCGCGACGTAGCCGATCGGATCCAGGCCGTACTCGGGGTGCGCGCGGATCTTGCGCATCAGCAGCCGCGACATGTCCTCGTCGCCGACGATGACGATCCGCTCCGGCGGCGTCAGGCGCGCGGCGAGGCCGCGGACGGCGCCGCGCACGAGCAGCACCGCCGCGAAGCCCGTGCCGAAGCAGGCCAGCGACTGGCGCAGGATCAGCCGCTCTCCCGGAACGCCGATCTTGTAGAAGGACCAGAGGCCGAGCGTGCCCATGACGAGCGCGTGGAAGACGTGCGGCACGTCGTCGAGCGTCGAGTGGCTGACGCGCTTGCCGTCGCGGTCATAGAGGCCGTAGACCTTGAACAGGGGGATCCACAGCGGCACGGTCGCGAGCGCGACCCAGCTCGTGGCGCCGCGCTGCGAGCCGAAGACCTTCAGCGCGACGATGATCGCGATCGACACCGCGATCGCGTCGCCGAGGGCGAGCAGGCGGCGCAGTCCCCAACCCGGCCAGCGGGTTCGCGCGCTCCCCGGGGTCGGGGCTCCCGCCACGACGACCGCGCGGTCCAGCTCTCGAATCCGTCCAAATTCCTGAGTTGCCATAGCTTGGTAGCTCCTGCCGGCAGGCCTCCATCTCCCCGACCCCAGACAGGCCCCGACCCGATTCGGGAGCGCTGGCGAAAGAGTACCCTGCCGTCCCAATGGAACTCCAGTTTGGGCGATGAATCGCCTCCGCCGGCCCGGCCGCGAGGCGGTTCTCGCGGCGCTGTTCGGGGTGCTGGCGATCGCGGGCCTCGCGTTCCTCGCGTTCGGCGGCGGAGATGACTCCGGCGGGTCCTCCGGGCCGACCGCGCCCGCGTCGGTGACCGGCGACCTCGTGATCCGCGACGAGGTGCTCTCCAGCGGCGCCTACAACGCGTTCACGGGCGCGTTCCTCATGCGAGACGGCGCGGTCGCGACGGCGTGGGCGCACGTCAGCGGGCCGGCGGCGCCGCCCTGCACGCGCCCGAACGTCCCCGCGCGCTGCGACGACCGCGGCTTCCGCGGGGCGTCCGAGCAGTTCGACGTGCGGCAGTCCAAGGACCAGGGCCGCACGTGGATGGCGCCGTTCCCCGACGAGACGGTCGTCGACGCGCAGCCGTACGCCTACACGGGCCAGCCCGTGATCGCGCTGAAGGCCGCACCCGGCCAGCCCGACGGCACGCTCCTGCGGCGCGTCAACGGCGAGGACATCAGCCAGTTCCCCGAGTTCTCCGGCGTTCCCGGGACGGCGTTCCTGCAGCGCCGCGCGCCCGGCGCCAGCGGCTGGACGGGGCGCCAGATCCTGCTCGACCCGGCGCGCTTCACGTACAACATCAGCCGCATCCACCGCCTGCGCGACGGCATGACGCTGATCGCGCTCGGCGGCTTCTGGGAGGTCCCCGCGGGCAAGCGCCTGACGTCGCACTCGGGTGCGAAGGGCCAGTGGCTGCTGATGGAGTCCACCGACGAGGGGCAGACGTGGCACAACGCGCTAGAGGTCCCGACCTCCGCCAGCGCCGTCGCGCCCGCCAACGAGTGGGACGTCGCCGAGCTCTCCGACGGCGACCTGCTCGCGGTCATGCGCACGCGCGACGGCGATCGCGCCGTCCGCAAGCAGGTCATCCTGTCGAAGACCGATGACACGATCACGACGAACACCGGCACCCGCAGCGACGGCGGCTGGAAGATGGGCACGCCGCA
>DASXCR010000085.1:0-46499 GCA_036491075.1 Solirubrobacteraceae bacterium | reverse complement strand
GTCGCGCATCGCGAAGTAGATCGCGACCCAGTGCTCGGCCGCGTTGCCGACGATCGCCACGACGATCAGGCCGACGAAGAACTCGCTCAGGCCGATCGTGTGCGAGGCCTCGGCGATCGACCCGACGAGGATCTCCGACATCACGCCGACGGCGACGCCCGCGCCCGCCAGCGTGAGGCAGGAGCGCCTCACACTCCACGCCTCGTCCATGTGCTCCTCGGAGTCCGCGGTCGGGTTGAACAGCGCGCGATGCGAGCGCAGCGAGAAGACGAGGCCGCCCGCGTAGGACAGCAGCAGGATGACGGAGACGATCGCCGACATCTGCTCGAGGTCGGGGCCGAAGTTCACGCGCTCCACGCCGACGCGCGGCAGCCCGCCGCCGTGCACGAGCTGGAAGATCGTCGGCATCACGAGCGCCACGGCCGCCAGCAGGAGCATCGACGACTGCACCGAGGCGGCGGTCGCGTTGAACTTCTGGCGCTCGCGCTTCATCCCGCCGACAAGCATCGCCGCGCCCATGACGAGCAGGATGTTGCCGAGGATCGACCCGATCAACGACGCCTTGACGACCTCCTGCAGGCCCTTGTGCAGCGCGAACAGCGCGATGATGATCTCGGGCGCGTTGCCGAACGTGACGTTCAGGAAGCCGCCGATCCCCGGCCCGGCGCGGCGCGAGAGCTCCTCGGTCGAGCGGCCCATGAGCGCGGCGGTCGGGATCACGCCGGCGGCGGCCGCGACGAAGATCAGGACGGCGTCGGCGTGCGCGAGGTCGAGCGCGACCGCGATCGGGATGAACGGGACGAGCAGGTACGGCCAGCCCGCGCCCGACAGCAGGAAGCCGCGCAGGCCGGCGACCGCGGACGGCATGGCGGGTGCGTCGTCGCCGTCGGCGTCAGCCACGAGCGGGGCTGAGCTGGCGCAGGTCCCGCTCGGGCTCGATGCCCCAGCGGCGCGCGACCTCTTCGAGCTCCGGATCCAGACCCCAGCGATCGGGGCGCGGCTCGCCCTCGTGGTCGGGCCCGGCGCCCTTCAGCAGCATGCTGCCGGTGTTGTCGCCGATCGCGCGGATCTGCGCGACCTCGTCGGCCCCGAGCCGTTGCTCGGACGGCGTCGCGAGCAGCTCGGCGCGCTTGTCCTCGATCGGCCGGCCGCCCGGCTCCTGGATCAGCGTGGGCACGACGCAGGCGACCGGCTCGTGCGCGAGGCACCACTGCGAGGCGAGCTGCATCGTCGTGAGGTCGTGGCGCTCGGCGAAGGGGCGCAGGCGCTCGAGGCGCTCGATTCCGGCCTCGACCCAGCCCTTCGGCCGGTAGAGGCGATGGTCGCGGGGTGCGAAGTCGTGGCCGGGGCGCACGTCGTCCCAGAACATGCCGCCGTAGTCGACGACGCGCGTGATGACCTCGACGTCGTGCTGAGCCGCGGCGGCCAGGCAGAGCTCGCCGGGCCACGGCTCGAGCGGGTTGAGGATCACCATCGCCCAGTCGATGATCTCGCCGAAGCGCTCGAGGCAGTCGATGACGTCGAGCGTGAAGCCGTTCGCCGGCCCGGGCGCGACCCCGAGGCTGTGCGCGAGACCCTCGTCGCGGACCCTGCGCAGCGCGTCCCAGACCGCGCCGCTCGTGTAGCCCGTGCGGTCGGGGTTGTGCAGCAGCAGGACGTCGAACGCGTCGATGCCGAGGCGCTCGAGGCTGCGCTCGGTCGCCATCCGCACGTAGTCGCCGTACGCGTCCGCGCCGCGCAGGTCGGGGCTCGTGAAGCGCGGGAAGCCCTTCGCGCCGTCGCGCTTCGCCGTGTAGAAGTCGTGGCCGATGGCGCCGACGACGCAGTAGTCCTCGCGCGCGACGCCGGTGAGCGCACGGCCGAGCAGCGTGTCGGCCTCCCCCGCGCCGTAGGCGTCGGCGGTCAGCAGCGTGTCGAGCCCGTCGCCCGGTCGCAGCAGCGCCTCGAGGCGCTGCTCGTCGATCGGCTCGCCGAAGTGCAGGTAGCGCCCCCCGCTCCAGGTTCCGATCGCGGTGTGCGAGGGCGCGCGCATCGCCACAGGGTACGGGGCGCCGGAGCCCGCCGGCGACAACGTCGCGCGATCGACCCGACGGGCTCCCCCGTCACGCCGCGCGGAGGACGTGCAACGGCACGTGCAGCCACGGCCACGGTCGCCGCCTAGCATCGAGAGCGTGCGCCGGACCTCTGCTGCGGGGCTCGCGCTGGCGCTGCTGACGCTGGCGCTGCCAGCGATCGCCTCCGCTTCGCCGCTGCTGACGCTGCGCCACGACGGCAGCGCGTACGCGCGCGAGGATCCGTACCTGCCGTCCGCGGCGTCGCTCGGCGAGCCGGCCGCGGGCGTCGCGCCGTCGCGAGCGCCGGCGCGCGGCTCGGTCGGGGCCGGGGGTGGCGGCGCAGGACGAGGCGACGCCAGGCACGCGACGGCCGGGGCCGCGGACGTCGCGGCCGCGAAGCGCACCGTCAGGGACGAGCTTGCGCGGATGCTTGCCGCCGGCGCGATCGACAAGCCCACCTACGACGCACGCCTCGCCACCTATGCCGACGCGCGCAAGCTGGTGCGCAAGCTCGGCGGCGCCCGCCGCGCCGCGCTCGGTGCCGTGCTCGGCAACCTCGACGCGATCGCCGCGCGCGGCGATCTCACCGCGTCGCGGCTGCCGGAGCTGTTCGAGACCGTCGCGCGCAACCGCCAGTGGTGGGCGAGCGGGCCGCTGCTGAGCGACGGCCAGCGCGTGAGCTTCCAGGGCAGCCAGCTCGTGTGGCAGTACTACGCCGGCGAGGGGCTGCAGATCCAGTGGCTGGGGACCTTCGGCAAGGCAAACGCGCTGTGGACCTCGCAGGACCACGACACGCAGCTGCGCCAGCTGCTCGACGCCTCGCTCTCGCTTGCCGCCCAGCGCGCCGGAGGGATCGCGTTCGAGTACCTCTTTGACTGGGACGGCGGGCACCCGCCGTGGGTCAGTGGCCTCGCCCAGGGCACCGGCATCCAGGCGCTGTCGCGCGCGGCGGTGCGGCTCAACGAGCCGCGGTACTTCGACGCCGCCCGCTCCGCGCTCGGGATCTTCCGCGAGGCGCCGCCCAGCGGCGTGCGCGTCCCGACCGCGCACGGCGTGCACTACCTCATCTACTCGTTCGCGCCGCACCTGCGCGTCCTCAACGCGTTCACGCAGGCCCTCAACGGCCTGCACGACTTCGCGCTGCTCGCCAACGACGCCGAGGGCCGGATGCTGTTCGCCAGCGGGGAGACGGAGCTGCGTGCGGCGCTGCCGTCCTACGACACGGGCGCCTGGTCGATGTACTCGCTGCAGCGCGAGGCGAACCTCAACTACCACGAGGTCGCGCGCGACTTCCTGCAGAGCCTCTGCACGAAGCTCACCGACGACGCCGCCCGCCGCGCCGCGCCGGCCACGGCTCCCGGGGTCGCCGGCACGGGCGGTGCGGTCCCGGTCCCGGGCGCGCCACCGCCGGCCCAGTCGACGCCAGCATCGCTCGCCGATCCGGCGATCTACTGCGACGAGGCCAAGCGCTTCACGAGCTACCTGCGCCAGCCTCCGGTCGTCAGGCTCGTGAGCGAGCGCGCCCGCGCCGGCAAGCCCGCGGCGATCCGGCTCAGCGTGTCCAAGCCCGCCTACGTCAAGCTCGCCGTGCTGCGCGGAAAACGGACCGTCACCGTGCTCGGCGGGCAGTTCTCCAGCGGCCATCGCACGCTCGAGTGGCGGCGACCGCGCGCCGCGGCGAAGTACGAGGTCATGCTCCGCGCGACCGACCTCGCGGGCAACGTCGGTTCGGCGCGCGGCTCGCTCGACGTCCTCCGCGCCCGTCGGTAGGCGCGCGCGGGACGACCCGTCCGCGTCCTCCGGGTGCGTGCGTACAATCGGCCGATGGCCGCGCAAGCCCCTCGTACGTGGGTCCTGACGAGCTCGCCCGACAACCACGTCGCGACCGCGGAGCACGGCTTCGCGGTCATCGGGGTGAAGGAGCGAAACCGCAACCGGGCGCTGATCATGGAGCCCGGCGACCGCATCGTCCTCTACCTGACGAAGGTGATGCGCTTCGCGGCGGCGATCCGCATCACCGGTGAGATGTACGAGGACCGCGCGAAGATCTGGCCGGGCAAGCCGGGCAGGGCCGACGCGTACCCGTGGCGCTTCGCGACCGAGCCGGAGCTTGTGCTCGACGAGCCGCAGTGGCTGGCGGCCGAGACGCTCAAGGACGACCTCGAGCACATCCGCAAGTGGCCGGCGGAGCATTGGAAGCTCGCGTTCCAGGGCCAGCTGCGCACCTTCTCCGATGCCGACGCCGCGCTGCTCATGGAGCGCATGCACGCAGCCTCCGGCGTCGCGGCGTGAAGCCCCGCGCAGCCCGCCTGCGCGCCGCGGTCGGCGCGCTCGACGGCGACCAGCGCTTCGCCGCGATCGCGGCCGCCTCGCTGCTGGTCACGATGTTCCTGCCGTGGTACGAGAAGTCCGTCGTGATCCCCGGCACGCCGAACTTCGCGCACGACTCGATCAGCGCGTTCGGCGCGGTGTCGTTCGTCGAGGCCGCGATCTTCCTCGTCTCCGCGGGCGTGCTGGCACTGGTGCTGACGCGCGCTGAGGGCGGCAGGTACCACCTGCCCGGCGGCGACGGCACGGTCATCTTCGCGGCCGGCCTGTGGGCGACGGCGCTGATCTTCTATCGCGTCTTCGACCGGCCGAACGTCAGTGGCGTCGGCGGGACGGTCGGGATCCAGTGGGGCTTCTTCGTCGCGTTCGTCGCCGCGGGCGCACTCGCGTTCGCCGGCCAGCGCATGCGGGCCGCGAGCCGGCCGGCGACGCCGGTGCGCAAGCCGCGCCCGGGCCGCAGGCAGCCGCCGCCGCTCGACGACGACGATCCGTTCGCCGACCGCGACGACACCCACGTGTTCCCGTCGTCGCAGCGCCACGCGGACGGCGCTCCGGCGACACGGCAGCGGGCGGGGGCCGGGTCCTCGTCCGCGGACCGCGGCGCGGTCATGCCGGCGGCGCAGCGCGACGCGGACGTGGTCGCCGCGTCGGAGGGACGCACCGAGGTCATCCCCGCGTCCGAGCGGCGCACCGAGGCCGGAGCGCCGCAATCCGGCTGGCCGCGCGATCGCGCCGTGCGGCGCGAGGACGCCGAGCAGATCACCTTCGAGGCTCCCGAGCCGCCCGAGCCCCCGCTGCGGCCCCCGCCGCGCGGCCGCCGGACCCGCACCGACTGAAGAGCTGCAGTCGCGGGTCGAGCAGAGCCCGCCGTCCGCGCTCGTGATCCGCTCTCGCATCGCAGGCCCGCAGCCGCCGCGCGCAGCGGGCGCGGGCAAACAGCCGCCCGCAGCGGGCGCGCTCAGCTCCCCGCCGCGGCGGTCCTCGCGTTCGCCTACGCGGCGAGTCGCGCTTGGTGCGCGAAGACGGCGAACGCCGGACGCGGCGTGCCGCCGGCGGCGATCAGCGCCGAGTCCCAGTCGTCGTGCGGGTCCGCCCGCCAGTGGTAGACGTAGATGCGCGCGATCCGGGAGCTCGATCGGGCGAGCGAGAAGGCGCGACGCGTGGCGAGCGCCGACCACTTCGCGCCGGTCCGGATCGAGATCCGCCACTCATGGGCGCGCGCGGCCGACGGTGCTCGCCGGTGGAAGATCGCCCCGGTCTCGGTGAACCAGATCGTGCCCGGCGCGAGGCGCAGCATCGTCCGCGTGCCCCAGCGCGAGGTCGAGTTGACGTCGACGTAGTTGTGCAGTCCCCACAGCCGTGGCGCATGGCCGCGCGGGAACACCTTCAGGTACGCCCGCATCCACGTCGCCAGGCGCGAGTTGTCGACGACCTCGGCCCCGAGAACCGTGCACCGCGGGCACAGCCCGCGCAGCGTGCGGTAGTACGTCGAGATCCTCCGCGGATTGTTGTTGGCGGGCTTGACCGCGAGGTTGGGCTCGTTCCACGGGCTGTACTCGCGGACACTCGGATAGCGGTGCATGAACGCGAGCGTCTCGCGCCGGTAGACGCGCGTCGGCGGCAGGCTGTACGGCCGCGTGCGGCTGCGGCCGAACGTCACGAGAACGGTCATCCCGGCGGCCTTCGCGGCGCTCATCCAGGCGTCGATCTGGGCGCGCTGCCAGCCGTACTTCAGCGCGTCCCAGGCGACCGACAGGCGCGCGTTGCGGACGGGCAGCGCGGTCAGCCGGGCGTCCACGAACGTCTTCGCCTGCTGGTCGGCGATGCCGATGACGAGAGCCTGCGCCGGGGCGGGAACGGCGAGCGCTGCCGCGACGGCGAGCGCCGCGACGATCGTGGTGACGCGGCCGCGCATGGGCCGACAGGATGCAGGATCGCGAGGACGCCGGGCGGCGGTTGGCGCCGCGCCGCAACCCGCGGCCGCGATCGTCCCCATCCGCCCCTCGCGACCTGATAAGCACTCCCCATGAGCACGACGCCCACACCCGTGGCCGACGGCATCTGGCGCGTGACGCTGGGCCGCCCGCTGAAGATCAACGTCTTCCTGATCCGCGAGGGCGACGGCGTCGCGGTCTTCGACAGCGCCAGCCGCCAGCTCGGGCCCGCGATCCGCGAGGCCGCCGAGGCGCTCGGCGGCGCGACCCGCGTCATCGTCGGCAACGCCCACCCCGACCACCGCGGGGGGGCTCCCGCGATCGGCGCGCCCGTGCACTGCCACGCCGACGAGCGCGCCGACGTCGAGGGCGACGGGGGCGCGCACTACTTCGACTACGAGAAGCTGCCGTTCTACGCCCGGCCGCTGACCAGGAGGATCATGCGATCCTGGGACGGCGGTCCGCTGCACGTCGCCCAGACGCTCGCCGAGGGCGATCGCGTCGGCGAGGACTTCGAGGTCGTCCACCTCCCCGGCCACGGTCCCGGCTGCATCGGCCTGTGGCGCGCATCCGATCGCCTCGCGCTCAGCAACGACTGCTTCGCGCTGTTCGACCCGGCGTTCCCCCGACCGGGCAGGCCGCGGATTCCGCATCCGACGTTCAACTGGTCGACCGAGCGCGTCCCTGCGTCGATCGAGAAGCTCGCCGCGCTCGGTCCGCGGACCTGCTGGCCCGGGCACTTCGGCCCGCTGACCGGCGACGTCGCGGCGCAGCTGCGCGCGATCCGCTGACCGCCGCCGGCGCTACTGCGGGCGAGCGAGCGCGCGCCGGTCTCGACGCGCCGCTGGCTCAGCAGGTCCCCGGCGTCGCGCACGGGCGCGGGTCGCTCGGATCGGCGTGGTAGGCGAGGTAGGCGCCCGCGATCATCAGCAGGCTCGCGGCGAACAGGATCGCGATGCCGGTCGCCGCCGTGCGGCGCGAGCCGGCGAGGTGCCCGACGATCGCGACGACGACGCCGAGGACGATCGCCGCCGCGACGATTCCCGAGGACAGCGGCGCTGCGCCGAGGGGAGGTGTGGGCACACGTGAGTTCCTATCATCCGTCGCCCGTGCCCGCCGCGCTCCCCGAATCCGTCGCCGCGATCTCCGACGGGCTCAGCGAGGTCGGATACCTGCCCGGTGCGTCGACCGCGCTCGTGTCGTTCCTCGCCTGCAGGCTCGGCAAGCCGATCCTCGTCGAGGGCCCGGCCGGCGTCGGCAAGACCGAGCTCGCGAAGGCGCTCGCGAAGGTGCTCGACCGCCGGCTCGTGCGGTTGCAGTGCTACGAGGGCCTCGACGAGGCGAAGGCCCTGTACGAGTGGAACTACCGCAAGCAGCTGCTGCGCATCCAGGCCGAATCCGTCCCCGGCGGGTCCACCGGCTGGAGCGAGGTCCAGGACGACATCTTCGGCGAGGAGTTCCTGCTCTCGCGCCCGCTGATGGACGCGATCACCTCCGAGCAGCCGATCGTCCTGCTGATCGACGAGATCGACAAGACCGACCAGGAGTTCGAGGCGATGCTGCTCGAGCTGCTGTCGGACTTCCAGATCTCGATCCCCGAGCTCGGGCGCATCGAGGCGCGCTCGCACCCGGTCGTGCTGCTGACGTCCAACAACTCGCGCGAGCTCACCGAGGCGCTGAAGCGCCGCTGCCTGTACCTGTGGCTCGACTATCCGTGCCTCGAGCACGAGCTGGCGATCGTGCGACTGCACGCCCCCGAGCTCGACGAGACGATCGCGCGGCGGCTCGTCGAGATCGTCGGGATGGTGCGCGACCTCGACCTCAAGAAGCCGCCGTCGATCGCCGAGTCGATCGACTGGGCGCGCGCGCTGCTCTTGCTCGGCGCGCAGGACATCGACCGCGAGGTCTTCGAGGAGACCCTGTCGGTGATCGTCAAGCACCGCGCGGACCTCGACGTCGTCGCCGAGCGCGTCGGCGTCAAGCTCGTGCAGCGCTCCGCCGCGTCGTAGATCAGACCAGCTGCGTCTTCACGAGCGCAAGCGCCGCCTGGCGCTTGTCGCACGTGAGCAGCGTGAGATCGTGGGCCAGTGCGGTGGCGGCGATCCAGAGATCGTTCGATGGGACGCGGCCCGCGACCGCGCGAAGGTCGCCGTAAGCGGTGGTCACGGAGCGGTCGATCTCGAGCACGGTCGCCTCCGACAGGACGAGGGCAAGCCGCCGCAGCCTCCCCGGCCGGTCGGTGTCGTCTCCGAGGAGCACGCCGGCGTACAGCTCACCCACGGCCACGACGCTGACCGCGCAGTCGCCTGTGAGCTCAGGGTCCGGGCCGCCGGTCGCTGCGACCAGCACGCTCGTGTCGAACAGCCTTGTCAGTCCGCCCATATGTCGACCGAGTTCGCGAGATCCTCCTCGCGCATGCGCTTGAGATCCTCGGCCCACTTCGAATCGACCGGATTCTCCTGGAGGAGGCGCCAGAACTCGGCCGCGCTCGCGCCACGGCGCGCGCCCGGCGGCGGGCCGAGCTCGGCGACCGGCCGCCCGGCGACGGTGATCGTGAAGCGCTCGCCCCGCTCGGCACGGCGCAGGACGTCGGAGACGTTGTTGCGCAGCTCGCGCTGCGGGATCGTCGTCATGCGATCGAACGTAGCAGTTCGTCTACGGCGTTTGCGCTCGCGAGTCACGCACGCCTGCCTATGCTGATCGCGATGCCCGCGCCCCGCGCCCGCGCGACACCCGCCCTGCCAACTCGTCCGCCCCCCGGCATCGCCGCGCGGCTCGTCGAGTTCGCCGCCGAGTTGCGCGGCGAGGGCGTCGGCAGCGGGACCGCCGAGCTGCTCGACGCGGTCGCGGTGCTCGACCAGATCGCGTGGACCGACCCGACCGACTTCCGCGAGGCGCTAGCCGCCACGCTCGCCAAGTCCCAGGAGGATCGGCGCGTCTTCGAGCTCGTGTTCGAGCGCTTCTTCTTCCGCGCGACCGAGGCCGCCGCGATCGCGGAGGGCATCAAGGAGGGCGCGTCCGGTGCGACGGCCGCCGGCGGTGGCGGCGAGGTCGATCTCGAGGAGCTGCGCCGCCAGATCGCCGCCGCGCTGCAGGACGGCGCGGAGAGCACGATGCGCGACCTCGCGCGCCTGGCGATCGCGGCATTCGGACACGCGGGCCAGGGCTCGGGCGTCATCGGCGTCGACGTGCAGCGCATCCGCCGCGCACTCGGCCTGCGCTCCGAGCCCCAGCACGAGCTCCCCCCCGACGACCCGCGCCGCGACGGCGTCCCGCGCGAGGCGCTGCGCCGCTTCGAGGCGCTCCTGCGCCGCGAGCTCGAGCGCGGGCAGATCGAGCGCACCGAGACGCTGCCGCCTACACGCGCGCTCAACGAGCTCGACCGCGCGCTGCCCTCCGGCCCGCTGCAGGACCTCGCCGCGGTGCACCGCGTCGTCGCGCAGCTCAAGCGGCGCCTGAAGACGCAGGGCCAGGAGAGCCGCGGGCACCGGCGGCACGCGCATGTCGACGTGCGGCGCACGATGCGGGCGTCGCTGCAGACCGGCGGGGTGCCGGTCGAGCTGCGCTACAAGCCGCTGCGCCCGCGGCGGCCGGAGATCTACGTCCTCTGCGACGTGTCGACGAGCGTCACGAGCGCATCGGTCTTCTTCCTCAGCGTTCTGCACGCGCTGCACGACTCGTTTCGCAAGATGCGCTCGTTCGTGTTCATCGAGCGCATCAGCGAGGTCACCGACGTCTTCGACCGCGAGCGCGACTTCCGTGCGGTGTCCGAGGCGATCGGGCGCGACGCCGGTGTCGCGGACGTCAGCGGCTACACGGACTACGGGCGCGTCTGGACCGAGTTCCTCGCGCTCGTCGAGGACGACCTGCACCCGCGCGCGACGGTCATCGTGCTCGGCGACGCGCGTACGAACGGCCGCGACCCGCGCGCCGACATCTTCGCCGCGGTCGCCGCGCGCGCCGGGCGCACGTTCTGGCTGAACCCCGAGCCGCGCCTGTACTGGAACTACGGCGACTCGGTGATCGCGACCTACGAGCGCCACTGCCAGGCGTTCGAGTGCTGGACGACGAGCCAGCTCGAGGACTTCGTCAAGGCGCTGACGCGCCCCGTCCACGCGGCCTGAGCCCGTGCGGCTACTCCTCGGGAACGAGCAGGAAATCTCGACCGCGACGTCGGGCTCGTGGATGTTGTCGCTCAGGAACGCCTCCACGCTGCGGCACGTCAACCGCTCGACGGCCGCGATCAGGTCCTCGCGCATCGTGTCCTGGAAAGCGCGCCGCATCGCGAGCACCTCGACGGCCTGACCGCGGCCGGCCAGCGTGCGCTCGGCCTTCGTGAGGCTGTCACGCAGCGTGACGACGACCGTGTCCCCGCTGATCGAGGTCCTCGCCCGGGTCGGCCCGCGACCCGTGTACCCGCGCAGCAGCGCCACGACGGCGTTCCTGAGATCGCGGCGGTGAGCGCGCCGTCGTGGACGGGCGCAGGGATCTGCGGGGCTTCGGGCATCGAGCCGTTCCGCTCTCGCCCTCCCTCGAGGTGTGGCGCCACTCGTGAGCGAGAGGAGGCGAAGGAGACCCTCGAGCTGGCGACGCTGCACGGCTCACAGTAGCGGCTTCGCCTCCGGCCGCCTGAATACGCGCGAGCGCCCCGCGCGCAGGTGCCGGGTCGGCGACGGCCGCCCCCCACGCGTTACGCTCTAGGCAGACCGAAGACCAGGGGGGCTGGCGGCAGGCTGGCTGAGAGGGCGTCCGACGTGCGGCGCCGACCCTTCGAACCTGTGGGGTAATGCCCGCGGAGGGAGCGATGCAGACGCGGACAACAGCGCCGCCCGAGGCGCCGGCGACGGGAATCGACGTCGATGCCGTGCGCCTGCACGGCGTCTCGAAGTCCTACGCCCCGGCACGGCGCGGAGCCGGCGCGGTGGTCGCCCTCGAACGCGTGTCGCTGGACGTGCGCGAGGGCGAGATCCTCGCGATCGTCGGCCCCAACGGCTGCGGCAAGACGACGCTGCTCGAGCTCGTCTGCGGCCTGATCGAGCCCGACGAGGGCATGGTGCGCGCGCAGCCGGCGGCGCTCATGGCCCAGCGCGACCTGCTGCTGCCGTGGGCGAGCGCCGCCGACAACGCGGCGCTCGCGCTGCGCGTCGGCGGCTGCGATCGCGCGCGGGCACGCGAGCGCGCCGCGGACCTGCTGCGCGACTTCGGCCTGGCGGGCTTCGAGCGCGCGCGTCCGCACGAGCTGTCCGGCGGCATGCGCCAGCGCGTCGCGTTCGCCCGCACCCTGCTCGCCGGCCGGCCGCTGCTGTGCCTCGACGAGCCGTTCGCCGCGCTCGACGCGATCACGCGCCAGCAGATGCAGGACTGGCTCGCCGGCACGCTGCGTGCCGACCCGCGCACGGTCGTGCTCGTCACGCACGACGTCGAGGAGGCGATCGTGCTCGCCGACCGCGTCGCCGTGCTCTCGCCGCGCCCTGGTCGCGTCGTCGCGACGCTCGATGTCGACATCCCGCGACCGCGCCGGCGCACCGATCCGGAGCTCGTCGCGCTGCGCGCTCGGGCGCTCGAGGAGCTCGGCGCATGACGGCCGCGCTCGTGCTGCTCGTGATCCTCGGCGGCTGGGAGGCCTACGTCGACCTCGGCGGCATCGATGCGCTGGTGCTGCCCGCGCCGAGCGCGATCGCGACGTCGCTCGTCGACGACCGGGCGCTCTTGTGGAGCAACTTCACCGTGACCGCGCGCGAGATCGTCCTCGGGATCGCCGCCGCGCTCGTCGTCGGCCTCGTCTGCGCGGTCGCGGTGCACCTCTCGACCTCGGCGCGCCGCGCGCTGTACCCCCTGCTCGTGACGACGCAGGCGATCCCGACCCCGATGATCGCCCCGCTGCTCGTCGTCTGGTTCGACTACGACCTGCGGCCGAAGATCGTCCTCGTCGCGCTCGTCTGCTTCTTTCCGATCGTCGTCTCGACGATCGACGCGCTCGATCGCAGCGACGCCGACCTGCGCAAGCTCATGCGCTCGTTCGGCGCCTCGCGCTGGCAGACGTTCCGGCTCGTCGAGGCGCCGGCAGCGCTGCCCGGCCTCGTGACGGGGGCGAAGCTCAGCCTCGCGTTCGGCGGGATCGCCGCCGTCCTCGCCGAGTGGTCGGGCTCGGAGAACGGGCTCGGCCACCTCGTGCTGCAGGCGCTGCCGGAGTTCGAGACCGCGCGCGCCTGCGCGGCGGTGGTCGTGCTCGCCGCGTTCTCCGTCGCGATGTTCGGCGCGCTGTCACTCGCCGAGCGTCGCCTGCTGCCCTGGACGCGGTCCGCCCGATGAGCGCCGCATCGATCATCCACCGAGAGGAACCGACGCCGTGACGATCCGCCGCGCCCTGCCAGTCATGCTCGCACTGCTGCTCGCGGGCGGCCTCGCCGCCTGCGGCGAGCGCACGGAGCCGACCGGGCCCCCGGGCAGCGAGCGCGTCGACCTCGAGCTCGACTACCTGCCCAACGCCGATCACGCCGGCATCTACGAGGCGTTCGCCGACGGCGCCTTCAAGCAGGCCGGCCTCGACGTGCACCTGCACACCCCCACCGATCCGGCGACGCCGCTGAAGCTGCTCGAGGCCGGCAAGACCGACCTCGCGATCTCCTACGAGCCGGAGGTCCTGCTCGCGCGCGACAAGGGCGCGAAGCTCATCTCGATCGGCGCGCTCGTGCAGAAGCCGCTGACCTCGATCATCTCGATCGGTCCCGGCGCGATCCGCAAGCCGAGCCAGCTCGAGGACAAGAAGGTCGGCACGGCCGGGATCCCCTACCAGGACGCCTACCTCAAGACGATCGTGACGAAGGCCGGGATCGATCCCGCGCGGGTGAAGTCGATCGACGTCGGCTTCAACCTCGTCCCGTCGCTGCTGACGAAGAAGGTCGACGCGACGCTCGGCGCGTTCTGGAACGTCGAGGGCGTCGACCTGCAGCGGCGCAAGAAGGACCCGGTGATCCTGCGCATGGACCAGGTCGGCGTGCCGACCTACGACGAGCTCGTCGTCGTGGCGCGCCAGCAGGACGTGCGCCGGCGCGGCGCGCTGCTGCGGCGGTTCATGCGAGCGCTCGCCCTCGGCCACGCCGCCCTGCGCAAGGACCCCGCCGCCGGCGTCGCCGCGCTCGTGCACGCCAACCCCGAGCTCGACCGCAAGCTCGAGACCGCCCAGGTCAAGGCCACGCTGCCGGTGTTCTTCCCGGCGAGCACGAGCCAGCCGTTCGGCTATCAGAGCCCGGCGGCGTGGCGGGCCTACACGAAGTGGATGGTCGACAACGGCCTCTTGTCGAACACGCCCGCCGCCAACGGCGCGTTCACGAACGAGTTCCTGCCCGGCGAGGGGATCTGAGCGCCCGGCCGCGCATCGTCTCGCCGCGCGACGCGCGCCGGCTGGCCCTGCACGCGCAGGGTCTCGCGGCCGCGCCGCCGGCGGGCGGACGCGGGCCGCAGGCGATCGCGCGGGTCGTGCGGCGGATCGGCTCCTGCAGCTGGACCCCGTCAGCACCGTCGCCCGCAGCCCGCTGCTCGTGCTGTTCGCGCGGCTCGGTCCGCTGCGCGAGGTCGCGCTCGAGCGGGCGGCCTACGAGCAGCGCACGCTGTTCGACGCCTGGGCGCACGAGGCGTCGCTCGTCTGCGCCGCCGACCTGCCGCTGCACCGCTGGGCGATGCGCACCGTGCACGACGGTCCCGGTGCCCGCGCCGTGCGCGCCCGCGCGTTCCTCGACGCCAACGCGGCGTTCTGCGACGAGCTCGTCGCGCAACTGCGCGAGCGCGGGCCCTTGCGCGCGCGCGAGCTCGAGGACCGCTCGGCTGAGCCATGGCGCCACGGCTGGTGGACCGACGAGGTCTCGGGCCGCCAGACGATCGCGCGGCTGCTGCACATGCTGTGGCTGCGCGGGCGCATCGGCGTCGGACGGCGGATCGGGGGCGAGCGGCTGTGGGACGTCTTCGAGCGCTGCCTGCCGGCGGACGCGGGTGCCATGGCTGACCTCGGCGACGACGACGCCGAGCGCGCGGCCGTGCTGCGTGCCGTGCGGATGCTCGGCGTCGCGCGCGCCGGGCACGTGCGCGCGCACTTCCTGCGACGACGCTACGCGCGCCTCGCGCAGACGCTCGACGGCCACGTCGCCGCGGGCGTCCTCGAACAGGTGACGGTCTCCGGGCTCGGCGGCACGTGGTACGCGGCGCCGGAGGATCTCGATCGCCTGCCCGAGCTCGCTCCCGCCGCGCGCACGACCGTGCTGTCGCCGTTTGACAACCTGCTCTGCGACCGCGCCCGCACGGCCGAGCTGTTCGGCTTCGAGCATCGCCTCGAGATCTACGTGCCACCGGCGCAACGGCGCTGGGGCTACTACGTGCTGCCGATCCTGCATCGCGAGCGGATCGTCGCGCGCGCCGACGCCGCGCTCGACGCCGGCGCCGGCCTGCTGCGCGTGCGCGCGCTGCACCGCGAGCCCGCCGTGCGCCGGACACCGGCGCTGGATCGCGCGGTGACCCGCGCGCTCGAGCGGCTGGCGGCCTGGCGTGGCGTGGGCGGCGGCGTCGCCCACGCCGGCGACGGCTGAGCACGCCCGACCGCGCCTTCAGCCGAGCAGCACGAGGGCGGCCAGCGTCGCGGCGAGCGTGGCCGTCACGGCCACGGCGCCGGTCGCGGCGAACGTGCGCCACGGCACGCGCACGCCGGCGGCGCGGCACTGCTGGTACCACAGCAGCGTCGCGAGCGAGCCCCACGGCGCGACGATCGGCCCGACGTCGGTCCCGACCAGCAGCCCGAGCAGCTGGTCGTGGTTGGCGGCGGGCACCACCGCCTCGCCCGCGACGTACGCCGGCAGGTTGTTCACGACGTTCGACGCGAGCGCTCCCGCGCCGGCACCCCGCAGCACGCCGATCGTGCCGCCGCCGTCGCCGGCCAGCGCGTGCATGATCGCGCCGAGGCCGTGCTCGGTGATCGTCTGGACGACGAGAAACAGCCCGACGACGAACACGAGCAGCTGCCACGGGATCAGGCGCGCGCGCAGCACCGCGGGACGGCGGACGGCGAATGCCAGCGCGAGCAGCCCGGCGCACGCCGACGACGCGAGCGCCGGCGCGACCCCCGCGACGAGGCCGGCGACGAACACCGCGCACGCCCCGCCGGCCAGCCGGAGCAGAAGCCGGTCGCCGGGCTCGTGCGCAGCGACCGGCTCGTCGCGATGGCCGTCGCGCAGCGCGCGACGCCAGTACAGCGCCCACAGGCACAGCATCGTCACGGCGACGGCGGCGAGCTGCGCGGGCGCCATCCGCGCCGCGAACGCCGCGGGCGAGAGGCCGACGCGATCGGCCGCGAGCAGGTTCGTGAGGTTCGACACGGGCAGCAGCAGGCTCGCCGTGTTCGCCAGCCAGACCGTCGTCATCGCGAACGCAACGGCCGCGACCCCGACCCGGGCCGCGGTCGCGAGCATCACCGGCGTCAGCAGGACGGCGGTCGTGTCGAGGTTGAGGAACATCGTCGTGAGCGCCGCGAAGGCGGCGCACAGCACGAGCAGCGCCAGCACGTCGCCGCCGGCAAGTCGCGTGAGCCGCACGGCGACGACCTCGAACACCTCCGCCTCCGCGACCAGCCTGGCGAGGATCACGACGGTCGCCAGGAACGCGAGCAGCGGCGCCAGGCGTTGCCACGTCGCGTGCGCGTCGTGCGCCGGCAGCAGGCCGGTCGCGACGAAGCTCGAGCCGAGCACGAGCAGGCCGAGCGCGGCGATCTCGAAGGCGTCCAATCTCCTGAGGGCGGACGCGCGCATGTCCTCGACCTACCCCATAGCGCGCAGCCACGCTTTCAGATCGGGTCACTGCGCGTGGGGATCCAAGCACCCTTCGTACATCTCACAGAGCAGCCGCTGATTGCATGCAAGGTCGACTTGACTAATCGTCCTCCGATTCGTAGTTTGGGTGCCCTAAGACGGTGTGGCTCGGGGGAGCGCGAGGGACGGGGGCGATGGCACGGCCTCGAGCCCCGGGCGTCGTCGTCACGCCGCATGGCGCTGGGCCGGGTCCTCGCTATGTGCGTAGGGCAGCGGTCGGTCGCCCCCTGCCCTTTCAAGCACGCGCACAGCGGAGGATCCACATGACCATGAACACAGCTCGCCTACGGCGCATCGTCGCCGCGATCGGCATCGCGGCAGGCATCTCCGGAGCCGGGGCAGCCGCGGCCGCCGCCGCCCCGGTCGCGATCACCTCGTGCAACCAGACGGTGACCACGGACGCCAAGCTCGCGACCAACCTGACCTGCCCGCTGCCTGCCAGCCCCGGCGCCCTCGTGGGCATCACGGCCGGTGCCGACGGCATCACGATCGACCTCGGTGGCCACACGCTGACCGCTCCGCCGACCTTCAACACCGTGCCGCGCAGCACGCAGAACGGCGTCGGCGTGCTCGTCCTCGGCCACAACCGCGTCCGCGTCGTCAACGGCAAGCTCAACGGCTGGACCACGGGCGTGCTCGTCCGCGCGATCGAGAACCCGTCGCCGACGCCCGGCGTTCCCGCGGCGAACAACCAGGTCTCCACGATCTCCGTGCTCGACTGCGGGACGACCGGGGCGAGCCGCCGCGGCATCGACGTCGCCGAGCCGGGCACGCAGGACAACCAGATCGCCAACAACACGGTGACCGGTGCGCACTGCACGGCCGGCATCCGCCTGCACGAGGCCGATGGCACCCTCGCGAAGAACAACACCGTCCGGGTCGGCACCGCGCCCGTCGGCGACGGACTCGTGCTCGACTGCGGCTCGGACAACACCGTCACCGCCAACACCCTGAGCTCCAACGGGCGCTACGGGCTGCTCGATGGACAGTCGCACGACAACACGATCTCGTCCAACACGATCGCGAGCAACGCCTCGCACGGCATCTTCCTCGGCCCGGCGATCAGCAACGAGTGCTCGGCGTTCGCGGCCTCGAACAACCTCATCACCGACAACACGATCGCCACGAACGGCGGCAACGGCATCCTCGTCGGCAAGGCCTCCGAGGCGACGCGCAACCAGACCGCGGTCGCCACCGGCAACCAGATCACGCTCGACAAGGTCAAGTCCAACGGCCTCGACGGCGTCGACCTCGAGGACGGCGGCAACACGGTCGCCGGCGGCGAGCTGTCGCGCAACGCGGGTGCCGGACTGCTCGCGCCGAGCAACGGCAACGCGATCACGCTGACCGAAGCCGATCGCAACCTCGGCGACGGGTTCCGGGTCACCGGCACCGGGAACGCGCTGAGCCGCGACTTCGCCGTCGGAAACGGCGGCGGCGGCGTCTACGCCGGCCCGTCCAACACCGACGGCGCTGCCAACGGCGGCTTCCTCAACGCCATCGCCGCACACAACTGCGTCTTCGGCGCGAACGCGTGCAGCTGAGCCGATCGAACCCTCGTCACGGCGGGCCGGGCCGCGGCCCGGCCCGCCGTGTGAGTCCTCGACGATGACCTCACCAGCAACGTTCGCGCGCACGTCGCGCCGCTGCATCACCACCCTCGCCCTGGGCATGGCCCTGAGCGCGACCACCGGCGCCACCGTCGCGCACGCCGCCACCGCCGTGCAGACGACGTATCCGGCGGCGAACGCGACGCTCGACAAGACGCCGTCGCACATCCTCCTGCAGACCGCCGGCGCAGCCGGGCACGGCGGTCAGGTCAAGATCCTCGACGCGGCCGGCAAGACCGTCTCCAGCACGCGGGTCCACGCGCCCCGGGGCGCGGCGCGCACGCTCGAGACGAAGCTGCCAGAGCTCGCCAGGGGCGTCTACACGGTCATCTGGAGCATTGGCAGCGCGCCCGCCCGACGGGGCGCGTTCGCGTTCAGCGTCGCGGGCGACGCGTCCCCCGCGCTCGTCGAGCAGGCCAAGCCCGACGACGAGCTCAACACCCTCTCGCGGGCGGTCCCGCGCTGGCTGGCGTTCGCGACGATCATGGTCTTCATCGGAGCGCTCGCGCTGCGGCTGCTCGTCACGGCGCCCGCCGTCAAGCGGCTGGCGGAGGACGGCAGGTCGGCGATGCTCGCCGCGAGCGACCGCCTGCTGCTCGCCCTGGCGGGCGTCGCGATCGTCTGCTTCGTCCCGGCGACGCTCGCGCAGCTCGTCGACGAGGCGGCCGACCCCGACGCCGGCCTGGGCTTCTGGCAATCGATCGAGCCCGGCGCGATCTGGGACTTCCTCACGGGCACGCCCGACGGGCACCTGTGGCTCGTGCGGCTCGGCCTGACCGCGGTCGCCGCCGTCGTCGTGGTCCCAACCGCGATCGGCGCGCTACGCCGGCGCGGCGCCGAGCACGACGCGCGGCGCACCGGACGCGTGATGGGCTTCGGCCTCGCGCTCGCGACGGCCGAGCTCGTCGCGCGCGTGATCCCGACGAAGCCGCCGCCGGCGTGGCCGCGGGAGATCTTCACGGACGCCCTGGACTTCGGCCACATGTTCTCCGTCTCGATCTGGATCGGCGGGCTCGCGGGCCTCGGCGTGCTGGGCGCGCGGCTGCGCGTGCCGGCCGAGCGGCGCGGGCGCTTCTGGCCCGTCTCGCTGAGCCGCTTCTCGATCGTCGCGACGGTCTGCGTCGGCACGATGATCCTGACGGGCCTGTGGACCGCCTGGATCCACGTCGGCCCGCCGCGGCTGCTGTTCCACACGCTCTACGGCGAGACGCTGCTCGTGAAGCTCGTCCTCGTGCTGATCCTCGTCGGGCTCGGCGCGTTCAACCAGCTGTGGGTGCTGCCGCGCGTCAGCGCTGCGCGGGAGGGCGGCGAGAGTGGCTCGGCGGCAGCGATCGTGCTGCGGCGCTTTCGCCGCATCGCCGCGGCCGAGGTGGTCGTCGGGGTGGCGATCCTGCTCGTCGTCCCGTTCCTGTCGGGCTCGGCGCGCAAGCAGGAGTTCGTGGCGAAGGCGGCCGACCTGACGCAGACCACGCACGCGGGCGGGCAGGCGGTGCGGCTGCGGCCGTCCGGCGCACAGCCCGGGCTGACCGACTACGACGCGTGGGTCCCGGGCGCGAGCGGACGCGTGACGGTCGCGTTCTCCTCCCCGAAGCTCCGGGTCCCGGAGACCGACGTGCCGGCGACCTCGCTCGGCGGCGATCGATACCGCGTGACGGGGATGTACACGTCGATCGCGGGCGTCTGGCAGGCGCGCGTCGCGGCGGCGGGTCGCCCGCCGGCGTCGTTTGCGCTGGACGTGACGGCGGCGCCGGCCGACCTCGGCAAGCCGCCACCGCCACCGGTGGTGAGCTCGACGTTGGCGTGGGGCACCGGCGAGGTGCTCGCGGTCCTGATCGCACTGCTCGGCGCGCGGCTGCTGTCACGGCGCAAGACGCGCCGCCGCGCACTCGAGCGCGAGCGCGCGCTGGCTGCCGCCTGAGCGCGGCGACGCGCGGGGGCCGATCGCGGCCCCCGCGCGTCAGGCCGCTTCGGCCAGCGTGGCGCTCGACGGCGCCGCCGAGCGCAGCGCGTGCGCACCGGCGAGGCCGCGCCACGCCCCGAAGCGCTCGAACAGCGCACGCACGTCGGCCTCCTCCGCGCGCGCCGACGGACAGCCGCCGGAGCGCCAGCTGCCGAGGAGCTTGAGGTAGTTCAGGTCGCCGGCCGGCAGGACGTCGTAGCGGCCCTGTCCGTGGGCCGCGAGCAGCTCGACGGTCCAGCGCCCGATCGTCGGGATCGCGAGCAGCCGCAGCCATGCCTGCTCGTGGTCGGGCCCCTCGAGGTCGATGCGGCCCGCGGCCACCTCACGCGCGACGCGCACGAGCGCGACCGCACGACGGCCCGCGAGATCGAAGGACTCCAGGCGGGCGCTGGGGCATGCCGCGACCGCCGCCGCGCGCGGCACGTCGCGCAGGCCGGTCACGTCGCAGCGCGGCCCGAGCGCGCGGACGATGCGGCGCTCGATCGCCGCCGCGCGGACCGATTCGATGAGCTGCTCGCAGACCGCCCACGCGAGCGCCTCGAAGGCGACCGGACGCCGCGAGATCCGCAGCTCCGGGCTGCGGCGCACGGAGGCGCCGATCAGCGGGTCGTCGCGAAAGCGCGCGTAGAACTCGCCGAGGTCGTCGTCGACGGACAGCGCGAAGCGCATCCGCGCGATGGCGGCGTCGGCGTCGTCGCGATCGCCCGCCCAGGCCCCGAACAGCACGCTGCGCGCGCCCGTCTGCGCCACGCGCACGATCGCCGGGCGCCCGTCGACATGCAGCAGGCGCTCGAGCACGCGACTGCGGGCGCGCAGCACGCCGTCGGCGCCCCCACGCGCCGGCAGGCGAAACTGCCAGCGCGGCACGACCTCGACGCGACGTTCGACGGACAGGGCGACCATGACGTCGCCGACCCTACGCCGCCGCGAGGACGGTCATCGCCGTCGCACCCGCAGTTGCGAGCGGTGATCGCCTGCTACTTGCGATCGCCGAGCACGTGCACGTCGATCAAGAACGAGCGGCTCGCCAGCACGGGGGCGAGCACGCGCCCGTTGCGACGCGCCCGCCGGCGCCCCTTGCTGCGACGCACGAGCGCGACTGCCGTCGCGCCCGCGACCATGCTGGTAGCGGCGACCGCGGCCGATTGCACGACGAGCGGGCTCAGCGGGCCGCGGCCGCGCGGCGGCTCGACCACGCGCGGCTCGACGAGCACCGGCACGCCGTCGATGAGCTCCGGCTCCGTCTCGCTCAAGCGATACCCCTCGTAGACGCGTGACGCACGGCTACCAGCATGCCCGCTGCGGCGGTCAGAAGAACGGTCGCCGCGCGCATCAGAACCTCGATTCGTACACGCGGAAGCGCTTGACGATCGTGCCGCCCATCGCCTCCATGCCGCGGTTCATCGCGCGGTTGGTCTCGAGGATCCAGCCCATCTCGCCCCACTTCTGGTTCGTGACGGTCGCCATGTCGAAGTGCTCGACGTAGAAGAGCGCGGCGGTGCCGGTGTGCTGATACTCGGGCTTGACGCCGAGAAAGCCGACGCGCACGCGATCGATGTACTTCTTGCGCGAGAACAGGAACGTCCACCACTTCAATGGGAAGACCTTGCCGTTCATGACCTTCAGCAGCTGGTTGACGTCGGGCACCGTGATCGCGATGCCGATCGTCTCGCCGTCCTTCTCGGCGGCCATGAACCAGTTGCGGTCATAGACGAGCTGCAGCTCCTCGGCGTAGTGCTTGAGGTCGTTGTCGGAGTACGGCACGAAGCCCCAGTTGCGCTTCCAGGCCGCGTTGTACGTGTCGCCGAAGACGCCCTTGATGTTCTTCGACAGGTCGCGGCGGCGCAGGTGGCGCAGCTCGATGCCGTGCTTGGACTTCGCGGCCTCGGCGAGCTCGAAGATGACCGGCAGGATCTTCTCGCGATCGGAGATGTCCAGCGCCCACATGTAGAGGTCGATGGCCTTCTCCATCCCCGCCTCCTCCATGCGCTGCCGGTAGTAGGGCGGGTGCCACGGCTGCTTGATCATCGGCTCGCGGTCGAAGCCCTCGATCAGCACGCCGCACTCGTCGTTCATCGTGTAGTCCATCGGGCCGATCATGTGCGAGCGCCCGTGGCCGGCGAGCCAGCCGCGTGCCGCGTCGAGCAGCGCGCGCGCCACCTCGACGTCGTCCTCGAGCTCGAGGAAGCCGAACATGCCGGTATCACAGACCCCGCCCACCCCGTGCTCGTCGTCGTAGGCCGAGTCGAACTGGGCGCTGATGCGCCCGACGACCTCCTTGCCGCGGCGCGCGACGAACTCCTGCGCCTGCGCGTGCTTGAAGTAGGCGTTCATCCTCCTGCTGTGGAAGAGCTTGCGCTCCAGGCGGATCGGGGGGACCCACTGCTCGGAGGTAGCATGCAGGCGGAACGGGAGCTCGATGAACTCCCGCCAGTCCCGCCGTGACTTCACGGCCCTCACCTCGACGTTCACGGGGTCCACGCTACATGGCTTCCACGACACGAGACGTCTTCGCCAAGGCGCACGGCCACGAGCGCGCCGAGCAGCTTCGAGCTGCCCGCGAGGCCGACCTGCTGCCCTACTTCCGCACGCTCGAGGGACCGGCGGGGCCGGTCGTGGAGATGGAGGGCGCCGCGCGCATCATGCTCGGCTCCAACAACTACCTCGGGCTGACCGCCGACGAGCGCGTCATCCAGGGCGCTGCCGATGCGCTGCACAAGTACGGAACCGGTCTCACCGGCTCGCGGCTGCTGAACGGCACGATCGCGCTGCACCTCGAGCTCGAGCGGGAGATCGCCGCGTGGATGGGAACCGAGGACGCGCTCGTGTGCTCGACCGGCGCGCAGGCCAACCTCACGGCACTCGGGACCCTGCTCGGACCGGGCGACACCGTCGTCGTCGACTCGGGCGACCACGCGTCGATCATGGACGGCTGCATCCTCGGCCGCGCGAAGCTGCGCGCGTTTCGCCACAACAAGCTCGACAAGCTCGAGCGCACGCTCGAGAAGGCGACGCGCGACGAGGGCGGGATCCTCGTCGTCGTCGACGGCGTCTTCTCGATGGAGGGCGACGTCGCGCCGCTGCCGCAGATCGCCGACCTCTGCGAGCGCTTCGGCACGCGCCTGATGGTCGACGAGGCGCACGGCGCGGGCGTGCTCGGAGCCCGCGGCGCGGGCGCCTGCGAGCTGCACGGCGTCGAGGATCGCGTCGACCTGCGGATGGGCACGTTCTCCAAGAGCCTCGCCAGCTGCGGCGGATTCCTGGCCGGCACGACCGAGGTCATCGACTTCCTGCGCGTGCAGAGCCGCGCCTTCCTGTTCACGGCCGCCGGCGTGCCCGCGGCCGTCGGCGCGGCGCTCGCCGCCCTGCGGATCGTGCGCTCCGACGAGGGGCCGCCGCTGCTGGCCCGCGTTCTCGACAACGCTGCGTACCTGCACGCCGGGCTGCGCGAGCGCGGCTTCAGGGTCGTCGAGCACGACGGCGGCGAGATGACGCCGATCGTGCCCGTCAGCGTCGGCGACGACTGGAAGGCCGTGCTGCTGTGGCGCGCGCTCTACGATGCCGGCGTGTTCGTCAACGTGGCGATCCACCCGGCGGTCGCACCGGGTGGCGCGTTGCTGCGCACGAGCGTGATGGCGACGCATGACCGAGCGACGCTGGACCGCGCGCTCGCCGCGTTCGCGACGGTCAAGGCGGATTTCGAGGCACAGCACGGCCCGCTGCCGGGCTGAGAGCGGACTGAACCTCAAGGCCGAATTTGTCCACATTTTCACAAGCTCGTCACGGAAGAAAAACATCGCTCGGAGCGGTGGGATCGCAGGGTGCGGCGTTGACGGCGACACCACCGCTGACGTAGCTTCGCGGGGCGCTCAGCGAAAGGCATACGGAGAGGGCAACCGGACCCGCCAGGTCCCCGCAGGGGTGATCTGACGCCGACGGACGGATGCTCGCGGGGACGCTGCGCGCTCGTCGTTTGGCAGGCCAACAAACCATTCATCGCTGCCTCTCCAACGGACGGGGCAGCCAGGGAGGACACATGCACGACGCGACAGCGACGATCGCCCCTGCGCCGCAGCATATGCAGGCACTCCAGCGCGCCAACGAGGTCAGGCTCGCGCGCGCCGAGCTCAAGCGCAGCGTCGCCGAGGGGAGGGCGACCGTCGGCGCGGTCATCCTCGCGTGTCCGTGGGAGGCGGCGAGCATGCCGATCTCCGAGCTGCTGCTCAGCCAGCGCCGCTGGGGGTCCACGCGCTGCGCCAAGTTCCTCGCGAGCATCGGGATGACGGAGACCAAGACCGTCGGATCGATGACCGATCGCCAGCGCCGCGCGCTGGCCGCGATGGTCTGACCCGGGCTCAGGTCGCGCTGCGCCGGAGCGGCAGGTGCTCCGGCGCGACGCGCTCGGCCAGCAGCAGGACGGCGGGCAGCACGACCAGCACGCCGAGCAGCGAGACCGTGAGGTCGACGACCGTCACGAAGCCGAAGTCGCGCAGCATCCTGATGTCGGAGACGACGAGCACGGCGAAGCCCGCGATCGCGGTCGCGCCGGAGGCGAGCACGGCGGTGCCGGTCGAGCGGTAGGTCCGCTCGAGCGCCGTGCGCGGGGCGTGCCCGCGACGGCGCTCCTCGCGGTAGCGCTCGGACAGCAGCACGCTGAACTCCGTCGAGATCGCGATCACGAGCGCGCCAAGCGTCACGGACATCGGGTTCAGCGGTATCCGCAGCGCGAACAGCACGAGCGCCGACCAGCCGGTCGCGAGGGCGATCGGCACGAGCGGCACGAGCGCACGGCGCAGGTCACGGAATGCGGCGAGCAGGACGAGCGCGACCGCCGCCAGCCCGGCGAGCAGCGTCAGCATGCGGCGCGGGCCCGAGGACACCTCGGCGTTGGCGTCGGCGGCGAGGACCGGCAGGCCCGCGAGACCGGCACGCACGCCGGGCGGGCGCCCGGTGCGCAGCCGCGCGCGCATCGCATCGATCACGCTCTCCTGCTGGTCCAGGCCCATGAGCCGGATGCCGAAGGCGAGCGTCGCGGTCCGCCGATCCGACGTTATCACCGAGCGTGAGAAGTACGGCGGAACGGATGCGAGCAGCGCGTCGATGGCACCCGCGCTGCGGCGCGTGCTCGCGCTCGTGAAGAGGTCGGGCAGCGAGAACGCCGGGCACAGGCGCGCCTGTCCGCAGCCTCGCCGGCTGTTGAAGCCCTCCTGGCGCAGGACCGCGGACTGAAAGCCGAGCATCCAGTCGATCGCGCGCGGACTCGTGAGGTCGTCGCCCTGCACCACGACGTCGATCTCGCCGCCGACCCCGGTCGAGCGCTGCAGCGCGTCGAGGTCGCGCAACGCGGGCATGTCCTGCGGGACGAGCCGCTGGATGTCGGACTCGACCCGCGTCTGGGTGTCCAGGGCCCACCCGCAGGCGGCGAGCGCAAACGCGACGGCGAGCACGCGGCCGGGCCTGCGCGTCGCGATCCCGAGCGCGCGGGCGCCGCCGCGGCGCACGCGCCGGCCGGCGTCGCGGACGAGCAGCGCGGCGCCGCTGCGCACGCCGACGCTCGGCGCCGGCCTCGGCCCCGCCCCGGCCGCCGCCCGGCGGCGCACGAGCCGCGACGGCGCGACGCGCTCGGCGAGCACGAGCGCCGCCGTGCCGCCGAGCAGCGCCAGCACGAACGCGATCGCGATCCCGGCCACGAGCAGCAGGCCGAAGCCCCGCACCATCGGCACGGGAGAGAACGCGAGGACCGCGAAGCCGGCGGCGGTCGCCGCCGCCGCGACCGCGATCGCGGGGGCGCCGAGCAGCGCTGCGCGGCGTGCGGC
This sequence comes from Solirubrobacteraceae bacterium, assembly GCA_036491075.1. Lineage (GTDB taxonomy): Bacteria > Actinomycetota > Thermoleophilia > Solirubrobacterales > Solirubrobacteraceae > CADCVQ01. Next base: position 20,946 of record DASXCR010000085.1, on the reverse strand, counting down.
AGCGGCCACCCCCAATCGCCCCTCACGACGGCCCTCCGCACCCCCCGCGACCTCCGACGCTTCCGCGTCCTCCCCGCTCCCCGCGACCTCCCCGCTCCCCGCGACCTCCGACGGTTCCGCGTCCTCCGCACCCTCCGACGCGTTCGCACGCACCGCACCCCCGGCGTCCCCCGGCGCTCCTCCCCGCTCCTCCTCGATCCGCGACTGCAGCTGGATCGCGTAGTCCACGGCCAGCCCGATGAGGACCGGGAGCACCGCGATCGAGGCCATCGTCAGCGCGGCGCCGGCGAGCGACAGCGCGCCGAACGTCAGCGCGGCCGCGACGAGCGCGATCGCCAGCGGCAGCAGCCTCGGACGGCCGCGGAAGACCAGCGCGAGCATCGCCGCCATGACGAGCAGCGCCGCGATCAGCAGCACCCGCATCGATGCCGAGATCGACGTCGTGAGATCGGCGACCACGACGGGCGCGCCGGTCACGACGTACGTCGCGCCGTTGTGCGGCTTCCAGGCGGGCATCGCCACGGCCGCGCGTACGAGCGCGATCGCGTGCGCGCGCTGAGACGCGCCGAGCCCGGCCTTCAGGCGCACCTGGATCAGTGCCGCGCGACCCGGGACGGCGCCCTTGGTGGGAAACAGGTACGCCCAGCGGCGCTTCGGCGTACCCGGCTTCTTGGACGCGTCGAAGACCAGCCGCGAGACGAAGTTCGTGTCGTCGAGCTCGGGAACCGAGGCGATGCCGTAGCGCGAGCCGAGCGCCAGCAGCTCGTCCGTGAAGCTCGCCTGCACCTTGTCTCGCGCGCGCGCCGCGAGACGCGCGGTGGCTGCCCGCCCGAGCCCGCGCCGGCGCGCCGAGCGGCGTGCCGCAGCGGCCGCCGCCGTCGCGCGGCTCGCGCTGTCGGCGGCCTGCTGCTCGTAGCCGGACTGCAGTTCGCGCACGGCCGTGTTGACGAACGTGCCGGGGCCGAGCACGACCTTCACGGGCCGCGTGCGCGCGAGCCGCCCGCACGGGCTGGCCGTGCCGCCGCTCGGCGTCGCGCCCACCGGCACGTTGCCCGCGATGCAGCCTTCGAGCCCGAGCACGCGCTCGAGGTCCTGCGTCAGCAGCAGCTTGCGCAGGTCTCCCCGGACGAGCACGATGATCGCGTCGTCGCCGAAGCGGGCGCGCAGGGTCTGCGTCGGCCCATAGGCCTGGCTGTGCGTGCCGACGAGCGTGTCGACGCCGGCGTCGGTGCGTAGGCGCAGCGCGAGCGCGAGGCCGGCCACCGCGAGGGCCAGCACGACGGCGAGCACGAGCGCCGGCCGGCGGGCGGCGAGGGCCGCGCCGCGGTGCAGCGGGCTCGTGACCTTCACGCCGCTCAGGCTAGACGCCCGCGGGGACGCCCGCTGAGCTTGGCGTCACTCCATGCCGAGCGGGCCCGCCGACTCGCCGGCGAGGAACTGGCGCACGAACTGGTTCTCGGACTCGAACAGCTGCTCGGCGGGGCCGGACTCTACGATGCGCCCCTTCCACAGCACGGAGATGTGCTCGGCCACGCGACGCGCGGTCATGATGTCGTGGGTGATGAGCGTGAATGCCGGCGGCGGCGTCCCGCGCCGCTGCGCCTCGCCCATCATGTCGGCGTGGATCTCCTTGATGAGCTCGCCCAACAGCGCCGTGCGCACGGGATCCAGGCCCGAGTCCGGCTCGTCGAACAGGACGATGTCGGGGTCGAGGACGAGCGCGCGAGCGAAGCCGGCTCGCTTGCGCATCCCGCCCGACAGCTCGTTGGGCATCTTGTCGTGGGCGTTCTGCAGGCCGACCTCGGCGAGGCGGCGGTTGACGATCTCGCCGATCTCCTCCTCGCTGCGCTCCGTGTGCTGGCGCAGCGGAAAGCAGACGTTGTCGAAGACGTTCATCGAGCCGAACAGCGCGCCGTCCTGAAACAGGACGCCGAACTTCTGGCGCATCTTGAAGAGCTCGTCGTCCGCCATCTCCGGCACCGACTCGCCGTGCACGAGCACGTCGCCCTGGTCGGGGTACAGGAGGCCGACCATGTGCTTGATGCACACGGACTTGCCCGTGCCCGATGGCCCGAGGATCATCGAGATCTTGCCCTCGGGCAGGCCGAGGTTCAGTCCCCGGAGGATCTTGTTGCGGCCGAACGCCTTGTGGACGTCGACGAACTCGACCGCGTCGCGGGCGCCGCTGTCCTGCTTCTCGCCCGTGTGCCAGCGGTACTCGTCGTCCGCCGACCCGGAGGCCGGCGGGACGAGAGGGTGACCCTGCGAGAACGCCACGCGTTCGATGCTAACGGTGCCTCGGCGTGATCCGCCGATCCCGGCGGCGGAGATCCAGCCGCCGGTCACCCGCGTCCGGGGCCGCTAGCGGCGTCCCCCGCGCTCAGCCATGTCCATCGCGTACTGCGCGCGCGCCGCTTCCGCGGCCGCGTCGATCGACGCCTGCTGCCAGCCCGGGGCGCACTGCAGGCCGCTGTAGGCGTACCAAGCAGCCTTGCGCTGGGCGTCGAGGGCCTCGAGCTCCGACGGCTCCTGTGACTGCTGCTGCTGCTGCTGTTGCTGGTATCCGTACATATTCACTCCCGCTCGATTTCGAACGAGGGTCCGCGCGCCACGACCCGCCGTGCCCGCCGGTCTCCCCCGCCTGACACCTGCTTGCTCTCGACATCCGCCTCGCCGAGACGAGCCCGCGCCCAGCTGTCGAGCGGAAGCACATTCGCGCTCCCGAGCAGCTGCGTGACAAGCCTCCCGATGAGGATCTGCTACATGGATTTCTAGCACGTCGCCGGGCGCCTGACGAGCGGAGCCCTCAGCCGAGGGCGGCTCTCGCGTCGCCGGCGGCCTTCGCCAGCCGCGCCGCCTCGGCCAGCAGCTCGCCAGCGTTCTCCGCCGGAGCGTGCCCGTGGCCCATCCCGTATGCCTCCGAGGCGGCGCGGCCCGCGGCCTTGGCCTGCGCCTCGAGACGCTCGACCTCCTCGAGCGCCGACGACGGAGCCGGTGCCGGATCGGCCGGGGCATCGGGCGCGGGCGCAACCGCCTCGGCCTCCGGCGACTCGGCCGCGGGTGCCTCGACCTCGGGCGCCTCGACCTCGGGCGCCGACGCAGCCGCCTCGGGCTCGGGCTCGGGCGTCTCGACCTCGGCGGCCTCCGGCCCGGGTGCCTCGACCTCGGGCGCCGGCGCGGCCGCCTCCGGCTCGGAGGTGTCGGCCGCGTCGGCCTCGGGGGCGACCGGCGGCGCCGTCTCCGGCTCAGGCTCGGGGGACGCGGCGGTTGCCGGCGCGTCCCCGCGCGCGGTGCGCAGGCGAATCGTGCCGTGGCCGACCGAGCCGCCGGTCGCCGGCACAGGTGTCGTGACGGCCGGCTCGGGCACGGGTGACGCGGGCGCCTGCGTACCTTCCGCCACCGGCTCCGGCGACGGCTCGGGCTCGGACGGCGCCGCCGCCGCCGGCTGCTGCCACGGGCGCCGCGGGGTCCCCGTGTCCGACGCCGCCGAAGCCGCGGAGCTGCCGCCGTGCTGCCAGGGTCGCCCGGCGCCGGACTGGCGCGCGGGCGCCTCGGCGTCCGGCTCAGCCGGCGCCTCGGCGACCGCATCCGGCTCGGCCGGCGCCTCCCCCGGCTCGGCCGCCGGCTCGGCGACCGGCGCGGGCGCTGCCGCGCCATCGCGATGCAGGAGCCGGATCGCTCCGTGGCGGAACTCCGCCGCGCTGGGGATGTCCTGCAGCACGCCCTCCGCCGCAGACGTCACCGCGGCCACGACGCCCTTCGCGCCGGTCACCAGCTTCCCGTACGCCTCGCTCGATGCCGCCGCTGCCTTCGCAGCCGCGCCCGCGGGCTCCTCCTTGGACTCACTCATGTCTGCTCCCCTTGCTCGTCGCGAACGCGGCCAAGGCCACGACCACCGTGCCCCACCCGCCACCGAAAACCTGTTGTGTCACATCCCCGTCGCCGACATGCCTGCGCGTCGTGCGCGCTCATCCTCCGATCGGGGCGCGGGGATTGGCACCCCAGAAGAGCTGCGTGCCGAGCATCCCGATGAGATGCACGAGCACGATGTTCAACACCATCGACTTGGCCGTCGCCGTCCCGACGCCGACCGGGCCGCCGCGCGCGTTGTAGCCGTAGTAGCAGGCCACGAGCACGATCACGGTCGCCATGACCATCCCCTTGGACAGGCTGTACAGCAGATCCTCCGGGTTCTGGAACATCCAGAAGATGTCCAGGTACCCTCCGCGCGAAACCTCGCCTAACTGCTCGACCACCGCGATGAACGACGCCAGGAAGCCGGCACCGATGGCCGCGATGTAGACGAACGGCAGCACGAGCCACGCCGCCAGCAGGCGGGTCGCGCAGAGGAACGTGATCGAGCTGATCCCCATGACCTCGAGCGCGTCGATCTCGTCGGAGATGCGCATCGAGCCGAGCTCGGCGACGATCCCCGTGCCGACCTTCGCGGCCATCATGTACCCGAAGGCATAGGGCACGAGCTCGCGCAGGTCGCACCACGCGGCGAACACGCCCGAGTACGCGGGGTTGCCGACCGAGCGGTTGAAGTAGCCGCCCTCGATCCCGCACTGCAGACCGATGATGAACACGAGGCCCCAGATGACGAGCGTCGAGGAGACGATCAGGATCCCGGCCTGGCGCAGCCCCTCGCCGAGGAAGCGAAACACGCGCAGCCCGTAGACCTGCCCGACGATCCGCCCCGAGAACTTCGCGATCTCGCCGAAGCTCGAGATCCAGTCGCGCGGGATGGCGAACCAGCCGTCCATCTAGTGGCTCGGCGCCCGGCGTCGCGGGTGGGCTGTCGCGGGACGGGCCACTAGCGCAGGTTGGCGAGCTCGGGGTTCGTGGCGAGCAGCGTCTGCGTGAAGACGTAGTTGAAGGCGAAGATGCCGAGGAACGAGATCACGACCGCCTGGTTGACCGCGCGCCCGACGCCCTCGGCGCCGCCCGACGCCGTCATGCCCTTGTAGCAGCAGACGATCGCGATGATCGCGCCGAACAGCGTCGTCTTCAGCGTCGAGCCCCAGAGGTCGGTGAGCGAGGCGCTCGTGAAGAACGTCGCGCGAAACGCTCCGACGGTGCCGCCGTTGACGAGCGTCGCGAGCACGCCCGAGAACACGCCGAACACCAGCGCGTAGACGTTGAAGAGCCCCGTCACGAGCATCAGCGCGAGGAAGCGCGGGACCACGAGGCTCTTGATCGGGTCGATCCCGAGCACCTGCAGCGCGTCGAGCTCCTCGCGGATCTTGCGCGCGCCGAGGTCGGCCGTGATCGCCGTGCCCGCCACTCCGGCGAGGACGATCGCCGTCACGAAGGGGGCGAACTCGCGGATCGAGGCCAGCACGAAGAAGCCGCCGAGGCGGTCGATCGCCCCGAACAGGACGAGGAAGTTCGCGGCCTGCAGGCCGGGCGCCCCGTAGCCGAAGGCGACCGTCGAGACGAGCAGCGGAAACCAGCACAGCTTCAGCGCGAAGAGGAACTGGTTGACGAACTCGCCGCCGTAGGGGTACGGCGGGCGCAGCGCGGACACGATCGTCCGGCCGGTGAGGATCATCATGTCCCCGACCTCCTCGAGCAGGCTCTTCGCGGGAAGAAACGCTCGATCGGCGACGTTGCGCACCATCAGTCAGCTCCTCTGGACTCCCCGGGCACGGCGCGCACCGGAGGCGCCGCCGGCGCAGCGTATGGCAACGCGGAGCCTCGTGCCAGTCGTTGCGTTGCCATGTGCGCCCGGGAGCGCTTCGACGCGCGGGAGTACCGGTGCGCCGATCGGGTAATTGACTCGAGGACGCATTTGATCTCGCAGCACGGGCTGTGACGTCGCGGCAGGACCGCGATCTCCCCCGGGTAGGACGACCCCCGAAGAAGGAGCAGCGACTCATGGCCCACGAAGGCCTCGCCACGTACCTCAACGACCATCTCGCCGGCGCGACCGCCGGGCTCAAGCTCGCCGAGCTCGCCGCTAACGAGCACCGGTCCGACGCTCACGGCGCGTTCTTCGCCGAGCTCGTGGCCGACATCAAGGTGGACTACGACGTGCTCGCGGGGATCATGGACCGCATCAACGTCGAGAAGAGCGCGACGAAGTCCGCCCTCGTGGAGATCGGCTCGGCGGTCATGCAGCCGAAGTTCACCGGTGCCAACGACGCCATGAACGCGTTCATCACCGTCGAGACCCTCTCGATCGGCGTCGAGGGCAAGGTCTGCATGTGGCGCGCCCTGATCAGCGTCGACGACAGCGACGCGACGCTCGCACGCGTCGAGCTCGAGGAGCTGCTCGAGCGCGCCGAGGATCAGCGCAGCCGCCTCGAGGCCAAGCGCTTGGAGCTCGCGCCCGAGGCGCTCGCGCACACGGCGCCCGTCTGAGTCCGGCCGCCTCTCAGGGGCGGCCGGGGCCGCGCCTCACCTCGGCAGGCGGGGCGCGATGATCCGGTAGGCCTTCAGGCCGAGCCCCAGCCGCTCGCGGTCCTCGGACTGCATCGGATCCAGGCCGGTGAGGTCGCGGACGCGCTCGAGGCGGTAGGCGACGGTATGGCGATGGGCGTGGATCGCCGTCGCGGTCGCGCTCATGTGGCAGTTCGCCGTGAGGTAGGCCTCCAGCGTGCCGACGAGGTCGGTGCGGTACTGGTCGTCGTAGCGCACGACCGGCGCGACCGTGTCCTCGTAGAAGGAGCGCACCTCCTCGGGGTGCGAGGCGAGGACGCGAAACAGCAGCCGATAGGTGCCCTGGTTGATGTCCTCGGCGATCGGCTCGCCCGAGACCGTCAGGACGTCGAGCACGAGCTCGGCCTCCTGCACGGCGCGCGCCAGCTCCGCAGCACCGACATAGAACGAGGACAGCCCGACGGTGCCGTGGCGCTGCAGCCGTGCCGCGAGTCGCGCCGCCGCGGCAAGCGTCGCCTCGGCCGGGTTCTCCACGGCGAGCGCGGGCAGCAGCGCGTAGACGCGCCCGCCTTGGCCGTTGCCCGGTATAGCGTCCATGTGCTGGGCGAGCGCGCCTGGCACGTCCTCGGCGATCGTCGCGACCACGTGGCGCGGGCGGTCGGTGTGCAGCTCCGCGCAGAGCGCGATCGCACCGCGGCTGAGGTCGCAGCCCAGGCGCGCACCACGCCGCACGAGCTCGTCGGGCGCGAGCCCGGACCCGCTGCGCAGATCCTCGAGGAACGAGCCGCGCAGGTTCTGCTCGACCTCGTCGCGCGCCTCCTCGACGGCGACCTCCGTCAGCGAGGCGACGGCGGCGAGGTGCAGGTACTCCGAGGCTTCGCCCGTCGGCGCGCTCGCGCCCTCGAGCAGCAGCACGGCGCCGACCGACTCGTCCCCGGAGGCGATCGGGATCTCGACCGCCACGCCGCGCGGCGCATGCGCGGGGCGATCCTGCACGAGATCTGCGACGTAGCGGCGCAGCTCGGGCAGCCGATCGGTCGCGGCCGTGCCGGCCGGTGCCATGACCGCCTTGCCGAGGCGCGGAACGACGATCGCCACCGACCCGCCGACGGCGTCGGCTGCAAGCTCCGCGACACGCTCCAGGCCGTCGCCGGCCAGGACGGCGTCGACCATCCGCAGATGCAGTCCCCTCAGCCGCTCGACGAGGGTGGCCGCTGTCGGGGCGGCCACCCCCACCATCCCCTAGCCGGCCGCCGCGGTGGCCGCGGCGTCCGGATGCGCCTGCAACGTCTCCTCGCCGGACTCACCGGTCCGGATCCGGAACGCCTCCTCGACCGGCAGGACGAAGACCTTCCCGTCGCCGACCGCACCCGTGCGCCCGTGCTTGAGGATCGTCTCGACGATCGTCATCACGTCCTTGCTCGCCACGACGCACTCGATCTTCACCTTCGGGCGCAGGTAGTTCGTGAGCTCCGCGCCCCGGTAGCGCTCCGTGATGCCCTTCTGGCGCCCGGAGCCCTTCACCTCGCTGATCGAGAGCGACGGGAACCCGAGCGCGAGCAGCTCGGTCCGGATCGGCTCGAACGCCTCGTGCCTGACGTACGCGATCACCATCTTCATGCGGGCATCTCCTTCGTGGCCATCGCGGTGACCGGCGCCGGCGGGATCGTCGCCGCGGGACCTCCTCCGTAGCCGATCAACTCTGCGGGCGGAATGAACGCCTCAGGGTAGCCGTACATCCCGTGTTCGGAGATGTCCAGGCCTGCGTCCTCCTCCTCTTCGCTGACGCGCAGGCCGTAGGTCTTCTTGATCACCCAGAAGGTCGCGAAGCTGACCGTGAAGACGAACGTGAACGCCATCAGGAAGCCGAAGAACTGGGCGACGAGCTGGGTGAAGTGGTGCGAGTACCAGAGGCCGCCCTTCGGATCCCCGACGCCGTTGTACTGCGCGAGTCGCGGCGACGTGAACAGGCCGCACGACATCGTGCCCCAGATGCCGCAGATGCCATGGGCGGTCAGCACGCCGACCGGGTCGTCGAGCTTCTTGTCGATCCACAGCACGCACGGCGGGATCAGCAGGCCGGCGACGAGCCCGACCGGGATCGCTGCCCACAGCTCGATGTAGCCCGACGGCGCCGTGATCGCGACGAGCGCGCCGATCGCGCCGTTGCCGATCATGCCGATGTCCAGCGTCTTCTGCATGAGCCGGCCCATGACCAGCGCGCCCAGCACGCCGCACGCGGCGGCGAGGTTCGTGACGATCACGATGTCGGCGAAGCGACCGTCCTGGATGTTCAGCGTCGAGCCGGGGTTGAACCCGAACCAGCCGAGCCACAGGACCATGACCGCGAGGCCGAACAGCGGCATGTTGTGGCCGGGGATCGCACGCGGGTTGCCGTCCTTGCCGTACTTGCCCTTCCTCGGGCCGAGCAGCAGCAGGACCGCGAAGGCGCCGGTCGCTCCGATCAGGTGGACGGCCGTCGATCCGGCGAAGTCCTGCATGCCGGTGAAGCCGAGGTTCTTCCAGAGGCCGACCGGGACCTGCAGGAAGCCGCCGCCGAACACCCAGTGGGCGCCGATCGGGTAGATCACGCACGAGAAGATGACGGCGTAGATGATGTAGACGCCGAACTTGATGCGCTCGAGCGTCGAGCCCCAGACGATCGCCAGCGAGACCGCGGCGAACACGAACTGGAAGAAGAACTTGGCCGACACCGTGGCGTTGGAGAGCCCCATCACCGGGAAGGCCTTCGTCGGATCGCCGTAGCTGTGCAGCAGGAAGCCGGTACCGCCGATGACTCCCGAGAGCCCATGTGGGGAGGACCCGAACGCGAACGCGAAGCCGACGAAGTACCAGCAGACCGCGCAGATCGAGAAGTTCGTGCAGATCTTCGCCACGACCGTGCCGGCGTTCTTCTGCCGCGAGAACCCGATCTCGAGGAACATGAAGCCGCACTGCATGAACATCACGACCATGCCGGCGACGATCACCCACAGGGTGTTGAACCCGACGGAGTCCGGTAGGACGCCCTTCTGGTACGCGCTCAGCACGTCCGCGGAGGCGAGCCCCGGTGCCGCCAGCACGACCAGCAGCCCGGCCGCGAGTGCGGGCAGCACCTTCAGCGCGATCGTCCGTCTCATCTGTCCTCCTCGATTCCGTGGGTCCTGATCGAGGGTCATGGTCGACGGATGGCGGCGCAGCGTCTTCGTCCCCGTGTCCAAACTCAGGGCGGGGCGTGTTTGTCCCGGTGGACAACGACCGGCCGTTCACGCGAGGGTTAGGCTCCGCCACGGAATCCAAGCCCAGGAGGAACGAGCGGCACCATGACGAGAATCCGGCAGCAGAACGTGACGGCCGCGCAATGGAGCACCAACGGCGGGGCGCTCGGCTCGCCCGATCTCACGCTCCCCGCCAACCAGGTCTTCGGCGCGAACGTCTTCAGCACGGAGGTGCAGCGCCAGCGCCTGCCCAAGCACGTCTTCAAGGGTCTCCAGAGGTCGCTGTCGCGCGGCGAGGCGCTCGAGACGGCGCTGGCCGACTCGATCGCGCAGGCGATGAAGGAGTGGGCGCTCGAGCGCGGCGCGACGCACTACACGCACTGGTTCCAGCCGCTGACCGGCATGACGGCCGAGAAGCACGACTCGTTCTACGGACCGACGGGCGACGGCTCGGCGATCGCCGACTTCTCCGGCAAGGAGCTCATCCAGGGCGAGCCGGACGCGTCGTCGTTCCCCAGCGGCGGCCTGCGCGCGACGTTCGAGGCGCGCGGCTACACCGCCTGGGACCCGACGTCGCCGGCGTTCATCCTCGAGAACCCCAACGGCGCACTGCTCTGCATCCCGACCGCGTTCGTCTCGTGGACGGGCGAGGCGCTCGACACGAAGATCCCGCTGCTGCGCTCGATGGACGCGATGTCGAAGTCGGCGATCCGCGCGCTGCGGCTACTCGGCGACGACGACGCGACGCGCGTCTTCACGACCGTGGGGCCGGAGCAGGAGTACTTCCTCGTCGACGAGCAGTACTACTACGAGCGTCCGGACCTCGTGACGACGGGGCGCACGCTGTTCGGCGCCAAGCCGCCGATGGGGCAGGAGCTCGACGAGCACTACTTCGGCTCGATCCCCGAGCGGATCCTCGCGTACATGATGGAGACCGAGCGCGAGCTCGCGAAGCTCGGCGTGCCGGTCAAGACGCGCCACAACGAGGTCGCGCCGAACCAGTACGAGATCGCGCCGATCTTCGAGAACTCGAACGTCGGCTGCGATCACCAGCAGCTGACGATGCAGCTGCTGCAGAACGTCGCGCGCCGCTATGGCCTCGTGTGCCTGCTGCACGAGAAGCCGTTCGCCGGGATCAACGGCTCGGGCAAGCACAACAACTGGTCGATGGGGACGGACACGGGCGCGAACCTGCTCGACCCGGGCGACACGCCGCACGACAACATCCAGTTCCTGTTCTTCTGCGCGGCGGTCGTCGCCGCGGTCAACAAGCATCAGGCGCTGCTGCGCGCGTCGGTCGCGAACGTCGGCCAGGACCACCGGCTCGGCGCGAACGAGGCGCCGCCGGCGATCATCTCGATCTTCCTCGGCGGCGAGCTCGAGAAGGTCTTCAACGCGATCGCGAGCGGCGAGGCGGCGACGTCGTCGGACAACGGCTTCCTCGGGCTGGGCACGCCGGTCCTGCCGCCGCTGCCGCTGCACAGCGGGGACCGCAACCGCACGTCGCCGTTCGCGTTCACCGGCAACCGCTTCGAGTTCCGCATGGCGGGCTCGTCGTCGTCGCTGGGTCTGCCGAACACGGTGCTGAACACGATCGTGGCGGAGGCCGTCGACGAGATGTCCGACGCGCTGGAGGCCAAGCTCGGCGAGGGCACCGGGCTCGACGCGGCCGTGATCGAGGTCGTCAAGGACGCCTACTCCGCCAACCGCCGGATCGTGTTCGGCGGCGACGGCTACTCCGAGGAGTGGCACGCCGAGGCGGCCTCGCGCGGGCTGCTGAACCTGCCGACGACGCCCGACGCGCTGCCGTGGCTCGCGCACGAGCAGACGATCGCCGTGATGTCGAAGTACAACGTGCTCAACGGCCGCGAGCTCGAGGCGCGGATGGAGGTCGCGGTCGAGCAGTACTGCACGCGGCTGAACATCGAGTCCGAGACGGCGTCGGCGATCGCACGCACGATGCTGCTGCCGGCGGCGGTGCGACACCTCAACGAGCTGCTCGAGAGCGGGCTGTCAGATCTCGTGGGCGAGGTCTCACCGCACGTGACCGACCTCCACGCGGCGATCCTCGCGCTGGAGGAGGCCAACGGCGATCCCGGCCTGCACGGCCAGGATCTCGCGATCTACATGCGCGACACCGTCTACCCCGCGATGATGGCCGTCCGCGTCATCGCCGACAAGCTCGAGAAGCTCGTCGCCGACAACCTGTGGCCGTTGCCGAAGTACTCCGAGGTGCTGTTCATCAAGTAGCGACTCGTCACACCTGACAGTCCACGGGAGCCCCGCCGGGCGCAGGGCTTCCGTGGTAGACCGTCGTTGGCGATCAGATGTGCGGTCCCAGAAAGCGTTCGCCGTTGAAGTGGATCAGGTGAGTGGGATCCTCGGCACACCAGACTTCCGTCTCCCACGAGATGTCCGAGAGGAACCTCCGCATCACGGCACGCGATGGGAAGCACGAGACGTACACCCGCCCAGCGGTGCAATCGGCGAAGAGCTTGGCCAGCTCCACGTGACGCTTGCCATCCACGGGTCCGTGAGTACTGGCGGCTTCCATGAGGACCAGCCAGTTGCGGTCTGCCATGTGTACCACGAGGTCTGGAAGCTTGCCGTGCTTGTCGAGCCGCACTCCGAGGTCGGCAAAGCCCTGCTTGTCGAACACGGGATCATCCTTGCCGGCGTCGCCGACGTAGAGAATCCGGCCGCCGGGCGTCCAGCGCGAGCAGAACTGCTCGACCATCGCCTTGATCAGGACGTTCTGCCCACCGGCCGTCAAGGTCACGATGCTGCCGTCTGCGAGGGTCACAGGGATCTGCCTCATGCCGCGCGCGCGAGCGTGTTGGACCGTGAGTCCGGGTTTGCTCTTCAGGTACCTTGCGACGCGCTTGTCGAACCTGTCCTTGTCGTGCGTTCGCAGGAGCGCCAGCGCCGCCGGAGCGATCTGGTAGCAGTTGAGCTGGGAGTTGACGGGCCGACCGGGATCGTCGGGGTTGTAGAGCACCAGTCCCGCCTCGATGAACTGGTGCAGCGTCTGGCGGCGTACCGTCTCACGCGTGCTGGGCTTGTAGTCCTTGCCGTAGTAGTCCCGGAACCACTGCATGATCTGGTGCGTACGCCACAGCTTGTCGCCCGCCGCCTTGGCCCACGGCTTGCTGGGTGCCAGCTCGAGCAAGCACAGCAGCACCAGTGCAGACCGCAGATTGCTCTGCGTCCGCGGGAAGCCTGGGTCAGCACCGTACGCGCCTCCGCAACCTTCTGTGACTGTGCGGCGTTCACGCTGCCTGAAGATCGACGACAGGCTCCGACACGGCTGGGAGATAGTTCGCGACCATCGCATCGAGCTCGCACTGTCCGGGCCATGAGCGCGCCGAGAGCGCCCCGCCGAGACGGACCAGTTCATCGACGCCCGGATATCGCAGCTGGCGCAGGTCGGTTGCGTTGATCTGCGTGTGGCCGCTGAAAGACCGGACGTGATCGTCGACCAGGGTGCAGTTCAAGAAGGCCGACAGACCCAGAGCGAGGAGGAGGGGCAGGCCCCGGTTTCGCCGGTGGTAGACGTTGAGGTGGTTCTCGTAGCCAACCGCATCGCCTGGGAGATCCTCCGGACCGCAGACGGCGGCGACCACTCGGCGGCGTTCCTCCTTCGCGCTGAACCGCTTGACCAGGACGAACGTCTCGTTGGGAAGCAAGAGCGGTTCGGTGTCGTCGCACCGGTGTAGCGCGTTTGGCTTCTTGCTGCCCGCCAGCGGCCACACAACCCGACCTTCCCGGAGATGGCCTGGGTAGACCAGGGGCACGGCGTCGAGAGATACGTCATGCCGGAGGTTGTCCTTCGCTCGAAAGTCGACGACCCGGCCCGTACTGACCATCAGATCGAGGTCGGCGAGAGTGGTCGGCAACCCCGCCATCTGCTCAGCGATTCGGGTCGCGCGTGCGTCCACCGGGATGCGAACGAATGCGTGGGGGTCATCCGGACGTACGATCTCCGCGACTGGGACGACACGCTCGAGACGGGCATCGCCGCCGCTGGCGCTCGTGGACAACGTCACGACCTCGACTTGCGGGCCCCGGGTGCCGTGCAGGACCACGTTCTCCTGTAGCACATCTGCGTCGGCGAAGACCTTGCCGCGCTGCTCGTAGACGTGCAGGAAGTCAAGCGAGACACGTTCGAGCAGGTAGCGGCGAAATGGCTCGTGGTATGGCCCGTTCGCCCACGACCTCGGCACGATGAGGGAGATCTGGCCGCCTTCCGCCAGAAGGTCAGCGGCCAGTCCTGTGAAGATCGTGTAGAGGTTGCTGGCGCGCAGACCCCGGATCTCGGAGGCGACGCGCTCAGGACTGCTGGTGCTCACCTTCCTATACGGAGGGTTGGCGATCACCGCGTCGAACTCGGCGGGCTCCTCGAAGAGCCAGCCCGTTGCGTATTGCACGAAATTGGCATGGCGGGCGTCGAAGCTGACCCGGCACCCGTGCTGCTCGGCAGTCGCCGTGCACGCTTCAAGAGTGGCCACGAGGTGCGGCATGAGCGCTGCGTCGAGCTCGAAGGCGGTGATCTCGACTGCGACATCGGGCCGCTCGGCGACCACCCGGGCCACGACGGCTGCCGAGAGTGATCCGACCCCCGCGCCCGGATCCAACACACGAAAGACGCCGGACTCCGGTAGCTCCAGCAGCCCCGCCAGGAAGCCCGCCGGGTCGCGCGGCGTGAAGAACTGTCCCAACGCGGACCGGTGCCTGGCGGACAGCCCGGCAGACACCGTCTGCCGACGCTGCTCGACCGTCTGGAGGAGATCGCTCAAGGCTTCGGACACGACTCCTAGCTTCGCACGCTCATCGGAGGTCGCGGCGGAGCTGTAGGTGCTCGCGCTGCTAAGCCTGAATCCAGGCTGAGCCGTCTTCATGAGCCGCTGGGGAATCACGTGAGAACTTCGGCCCGCGGATCGACGAGATCGGCCAGGAATCGACGACCAGGTGACCACGCGCGGTAGGTATCGCGAGCGCCCGCCAAGCAGTCACCCCTGCGAAGCTTGCGCGCATGCCCGAGCCGCTGCGCCGCGTCGCCGCCACGCGCTACGTCACCGCGCTGCGCGAGGGCGGCTCGCTGCCGGGCCTGCTCGAGGCCGACGACGACGGGATGTACGTCGTCAAGTTCAGCGGTGCCGGCCAGGGCCGCGGGGCGCTCGTCGCGGAGGTGCTCGCTGGCGAGCTCGGGCGAGCGATCGGGCTCGCCGTGCCCGAGCTCGTCGTGATCGACGTTCCGGCGCAGATCGGACACGCCGAGCCGGACCCCGAGATCCAGGAGCTGCTCGCGGCCAGCCCGGGAGCGAACCTCGGCATGGACTTCCTCCCCGGCTCGCTGCCGTTCGCCGCGCCGGTCGACGCCGCGATCGACCCGCAGCTCGCCGCGGACGTCGTCTGGTTCGACGCGCTCGTCACGAACGTCGACCGCACGCACCGCAATCCCAACCTGCTGCTGTGGCACGGCAAGCTCTGGCTCATCGACCACGGGGCCGCGTTCTTTCGCCAGCACGGCGAGCGACCGCTCGCGCAGACCGCGCTCGACGGCGTGCCGATGCTCGCCGAGCACGTGCTGCTGCCGGTCGCCGGACCGATCGCCGAGGCCGACGAGCGGCTCGCCCAGCGCGCGCTCGCCGCGGTCGACGGCGCGGCGGCGCTCGTGCCCGACCCCTGGCTCGGCGACGACCCGGAAGCCCGCCGCGGCGATCTCGCCGCCTTCCTCACCGCTCGGCTGCAAGCGCCGCGCGCGTTCGTCGCGGAGATCGAGCGTGCCCGTGGATGACGCATCGCCCCAGCCGTTCGCCTACGCCGTCCTGCGCGTCGTGCCCAGCGTCGAGCGCGGCGAGCGGCTGAACGTCGGCGTCGCGCTCTACTGCCGGCGCCACGACTTCCTCGACCTGCGAGCGCAGCTCGACGACGACCGCCTGCGAGCGCTCGCGCCCGATCTGGACCCCGCGCCGATCCGCTCGCGCCTGGACGCGCTGTGCGCCGTCGTCCGCGGCGACGACGCGGGCGGCGCGCTCGCCGCGCTCGAGCCGTCCGAGCGCTTCGGCTGGCTGGTCGCGCCGTCCTCGACGATCCTGCAGGCCTCCGAGGTCCACACCGGCATGACCACGGACCCGCGCGCCACGCTCGACCGGCTGTTCGCAACGCTCGTCACCTGATCGCCCGCTCCAGCGGTTGAACAGTGTTCAACCGGATGTCACGCCAAGCACTCGTGAACGACGTCCTGACCGCCGCGCTGTTCGATGGCAGCGAGTTGCGCGGTTGCGGACCGGGCGGCTTCGTCGAGCAGGCCCGACCGGACGTCGTGGCCGGACATGGCTTCGGCGACCTCGCCGCGCTCGTCGCCGCCGGCGCGCTGCGCCGGCGCGACGCGCTGCGGCTCGCAATCGTCCGCGATCAGCTCGTCGAACAGGCCGCGGCGGGGGTCGGCGGCGGCATGCTGGCGGTCACGGCTCGCGATGCCGAAGCCGCCGCGAGCCGCCTCGTGGAGCGCACCGGCGTCGCGATCGCCCGCCACGACTCGCCCGAGCGGGTCGTCCTCGCCGGCTCGCAGGAGCACCTCGAGCACGCCCGCGCCGTCGCGGCGCTACTGGGGATCGCGGTCGCCGACCTGCCTGCCACCGCCGCGCTGCACTCCCGCGCGCTCGGCGCCGCCGCCGAGGTGTTCGAGTGGGTGCTCGAGAGCGTGTCCTTCCACGAGCCGGCGATCCCCGTCTACTCGTCGGTCACCGCCGCGCTCGTCGGCGACGATCCGCGCAACGAGCTGGCCCAATGCCTCGACATGCCCGTGCTGTGGACCGACACCGTGCGCGCGCTGCAGTCCGCGGGCGCCGCGCGCTTCGTCGTCTGCGGCTCGGCACACGAGCTCGGCGAGCTCGGGCTCCAGACGCTGACCGGCGCGCGCGAGCTGGTCGATGCCTGACGCGATCGCCGGGGCAGCGGTCAGCACGCGGGCGAACGCCTGGAGCCCGGACGGTCCGCATCATCGCGTCGCCGATCACGCCGCGAGCGGGGCGCTGCGCGACCTGCTCGAGCACCACCGCGCCTCGTACGCGCCCGAGCCGTTGTCGGAGGGAGCGGTCTTCGGGCTGTCGGGCGCGCTGGACCTCAGCGTGCGGATCGCCGCCACCGGCGTGCCGCCGATCGACCTCGACGGCCGCGCACCGTCGCTGGAGCTCGACGTCTGCCGGCACCTCGGCTTCGAGGCGCAGTGGATCGCCACCGACGATCCCGCTGCCGCCTGGGAGCGGCTGCGCGACGAGATCGAGAAGGGCGAGCCGACGCTCGTGCGCGCCGACCTAGGCGAGCTCGACTACCAGCGCGAGCACCGTCACGACACCCGACACGCGGTCCTCGTGACCGGCCGCGACGTGCCCGCCCGCGCCGTCTGGGTGCTCGACCACCGCTTCGCGGATCCGCAGCGCTGCACGCTCGCCTCACTCGCCGCGGCGCGCGCGTCGCGCGGCTGGCCGGGCCCCGTGCGCCACGGCATGCTGCGCCTGCGCCGCCCCGGTCGCCTCGCCGAGCCGCGAGCGGCGGTGGAGTCCGCGCTGCGGCGCGTCGTACGCAGCATGCGCCACCCACATCGCAGCGCGCATCCGCATGCGATCAGCGGCCTCGACGGGATCGACGCGCTCGTCGCCGCCTGGCCGCGGCTGCCGCAGCTCGCCGGCCCGCGGCTCGGGCAGGCGCTGGCCGCGTTGCGCTTCCGGATCCGCGACGGCGGCTGCGGCGGGGCGCTGTATCGCTCGCTGCAGGCCCGCTTCCTGCACGACGCCGCGGCCCTGCTCGGGTCGGCCCAGCTCGGCCGCGCGGCACTCGCCTGCGACGACCTCGCCGACGCGTGGCGCGCCTTCGCCGCCGCGACCGGCGACGGGGACCCCAGGTGCGGACACCAGGTCTCCGCGCCGTGGCTGGAGCGCGTGCGCACGCTCGAGCATCGCCACGTCGAGGCGCTCGAGGTGCAGCTCGGGATGCGCCGAGCGACGAGCGCCCGATCGTCGCCGGGCGCGTGGCGAAGCACGTAAACGCTGGGATCCCCGGCCCGCGCGCGGCCGTGGCCTAGCATCATCGGCGATGCGCGATTACCGATCGGCTATCTCGACACGTGTCGTGCTGTTCGACGGGGGCATGGGTGCCACCCTCGAGCAGTTCGATCTCTCGCTGCAAGACGACTACAAGCTGCCCGGCCGCGCGCACGAGGCGCTGATCCTCAACCGGCCCGACGTCATCGAGGGCGTCCACGCGTCGTTCGTCGAGGCCGGCGCCGACGTCGTCCAGACCGACACCTTCCAGGCCAGCCGCCTGAAGCTCGACGAGTGGGGTCTCGGCGACGAGACGGTCGAGATCAACCGCCGCGGCGCGCAGATCGCCCGCAAGGCGGCCGGCGAGACGCGCTTCGTCGCGGGATCGGTCGGCCCGACGGGCTTCCTGCCGGCGTCCGACGACCCGACGCTCGGCGACATCTCCTTCGGCACGCTGCGCGACACCTTCTCCGAGCAGTGCCTCGGGCTCATCGAGGGCGGCGTCGACCTGATCCTGATCGAGACCGCGCAGGACATCCTCGAGGTCAAGGCCGCAATCTTCGGCGCGCGCGCGGCGATGAAGCTCGCCGGCCGCGACGTCCCGATCCAGACGCAGGTCTCGCTGCTGCCAAACGGCGGCAAGATGCTGCTCGGAACCGACATCTCGGCCGTCCTGACGACGCTCGAGGCGCTGGACGTCGACGCGATCGGGCTGAACTGCTCGACCGGGCCCGAGGACATGCGCGACGCGATCCGCTTCCTCGGCGAGTTCTGCCCGGTGCCGGTGTCCTGCATCCCGAACGCCGGGATCCCGATCCAGGGGCCCGACGGCGAGACGATCTTCCCGGAGGGACCGGAGCAGTTCTCCAAGACGCTGCTCGACTTCGTCGCGCGCTACGACGTCGGCATCGTCGGCGGCTGCTGCGGCACGACGCCGGCGCACATCGCGATGGTCGCCGAGGGCCTGAAGGGCCGCAAGGCGAAGCCGCGGCCCGCCCGGCGGCCGACGCACGTCAGCTCGATGATCGCCGCGACGCCGCTCGTCCAGGAGCCGCGGCCGACGATGGTCGGCGAGCGCGTGAACTCGCAGGGCTCGCGGCTGGCGAAGCAGATGCTGCTCGAGAACGACTACGACGGCCTCGCGCGGATCGCCGAGGACCAGGTCGAGGGGGGCGCGCACGTGCTCGACCTCTGCGTGGCGCTCGTCGAGCGCGACGACGAGGCCGAGCAGATGCGCCGCGTCGCGGAGATCGTGTCGCTCGCACAGCCGGCGCCGATCCAGGTCGACTCGACGGAGCCCGAGGTCATCCAGAGCGCGCTCGAGCAGATCCCCGGTCGCGCGATCGTCAACTCGATCAACCTCGAAGCGGGCCGCGACAAGCTCGACCGCGTCGTGCCGCTGGCGCTCGCGCACGGCGCGTGCCTGATCGCGCTGACGATCGACGAGGTCGGGATGGCGAAGACCGCGCAGCGCAAGCTCGAGATCGCGCGCCGCCTGAAGGAGCTGTGCTGCGACGAGCATGGCCTCGACCCCGAGGCGCTGATCTTCGACTGCCTGACGTTCACGCTGACCACCGGCGACGAGGAGTGGCGCCCGTCGGCGGTCGAGACGATCGAGGGCATCCGGCAGATCAAGGAGCACATCCCGCACGTCAAGACGTCGCTGGGCGTCTCGAACGTGTCGTTCGGCGTCGGGATGCGCGCCCGCGCGGTGCTCAACTCGGTCTTCCTGCACCACTGCGTCGAGGCCGGGCTGGATCTCGCGATGGTCAATCCGAACCACATCACGCCCTACTCCGAGATCGGCGAGGCCGAGCGCGCGCTCGCCGACGACCTCGTCTTCAACCGCCGCGAGGACGCGCTCGAGCTCTTCATCGCGCACTTCGAGTCCCAGAAGGAGGTCGCCGAGGACGAGAAGGCGGATCCGACCGAGGGCATGGAGCCCGAGCAGGCGCTGCACTTCCACATCCTGCGGCGCAAGAAGGAGGGCGTCGAGGACTGGATCGACAGGTCCGTCGAGAAGATCGGCGCCGTCCCGACCCTGAACGAGGTCCTGCTGCCGGCGATGAAGGAGGTCGGCGACAAGTTCGGGGCCGGCGAGCTGATCCTGCCCTTCGTCCTGCAGTCGGCGACGGTGATGAAACGCGCGGTGGCGCAGCTCGAGAAGTACCTCGACAAGGTCGAGGGCTACACGAAGGGGACCGTCGTGCTCGCGACGGTCTTCGGCGACGTGCACGACATCGGCAAGTCGCTCGTGAACACGATCCTGACGAACAACGGCTACACGGTCGTCGACCTCGGCAAGCAGGTCCCGATCTCGGCGATCCTCGAGGCCGCGCAGGAGCGCAACGCGACGGCGATCGGCCTGAGCGCGCTGCTCGTGTCGACCTCCAAGCAGATGCCGCTGTGCATCGAGGAGCTCTTCGAGCGCAACCTCGACTTCCCGGTTCTGATCGGCGGCGCGGCGATCAACCGCGACTTCGGGCTGCGGGCGCTGTATCCGAAGGGCAAGGCCGCGGACGACATCTACGAGCCCGGCGTCTTCTACTGCAAGGACGCGTTCGAGGGGCTTAACAAGATGGACCAGCTCGTCGAGCCGGAGGCGCGCGCGAAGCTCGTCGCGAAGGTGCGCGAGGACGCGCTGCACTTCCGCCTGCACGGCAAGGATCCGGCGCCGCTGATCACCGACGACGACAGCGTGCGCTCGGCTGCTCTGACCGACGTGCCGGTCCCGACGCCCCCGTTCTGGGGCGCGCGCGAGATCGACGTGCCGCTGGACGAGATCTTCCCGCACCTCGACACGCACGTCCTGTTCAAGCTGCACTGGGGCGGGCGCGGCGTGAAGGGCGAGGCGTGGCGCGAGCTGATCGACGGCGACTTCCAGCCGCGGCTGGAGCGCATGTGGCGCGAGCAGGACTACCTGCGCCCGCGCGCACGGCTCGGCTACTTCCCCTGCTACAGCGAGGGCAACGAGGTCGTCGTGCTCGATCCCGACGATCGCGAGACCGTGCTCGAACGGCTCGTCTTCCCGCGCCAGCCGGCGCACAGCCGCATCTGCCTGGCCGACTTCTATCGCCCTCGCGAGAGCGGCGAGCTCGACGTCGTCGCGTTGCAGGCCGTGACGGTCGGCCCGCGGGTCACGGAGGTCATCACGGCCTTGGAGCAGGAGGGCGAGTTCGCCGAGCAGCTCTTCACGCACGGCCTCGGCGTGCAGTCCGCGGAGGGCTCGGCCGAGTGGCTGCACTCTCGCGTGCGCGCCGACCTCGGGATCGGCCCGACGCAGGGCCGGCGCTACTCGT